>JAJAYP010000139.1 GCA_026786185.1 Gemmatimonadaceae bacterium | reverse complement strand
TCCTCGGCGCGGGAGAATCTGGACGGCGACACGAAATCGGCTCATTCGGCGGGCTCGGCGCTGGTCGGCGTCGGGGTCGACGATATGACCTGGGACGGCGACGGCGTCGGCGCCGAGGATGGCGCCGGCGATGAAGGCGCGGGTGCGATGACGGGTCGATTCAGGTCTGACGAGGTGGACGCGGAGATGACAGGAGTGATCGCATATGGGGACCGCTCCGCATCACGCGACGGTGACACGGTAGCGCTCGCGTCCATCACGGACGCAGCGGTACCATCGCCAGGCGACGTCGGCGTCGCCGCCGCGTCGGACGGCCCGCGCTCCTTTCGCTCACCGCGCCGCCGCCGACGCTTTCGCTTCCGCGGCGGAGTGCCGTCGACGATTGGCGGCCCGGTCACCTCGGCGACATCCTCCATCTCCTCCTCGTCGTCGGGAGCCGAAGCCTCGTCGTCGTCGGAAATCGGAATCGCCTGAATGATGTGGCTGACGGGGATTTCCTGCGGCGGCGCGAACTGCGCCTCGCTGATGCCGACGACGGCTACCGGTGCCTCGAGCTCGGGACGCACCGCTCGTCCTGGCCGTTCCGTGCGGACAGGACGCTCAGGCCGCACCGGACGCTCTCCACGCTCGGGCCGCTTGGGTCGCTCCTTCTTGTTGTCTCGCCGCGCGCCACGATCGGCGTCGGCCGACGCCTCGCCGCCTGGGCGCTCCTCGCTATCCGGACGATCCGCGCGTTCTGCACGGTCCGGCTTGCGAGGTGTACGCTCGGGACGGTCGCCGCGAGACGACGGCATGTCGGCATGCCCACGCTCCGGTCGGGTCGTGCGGTTCCGCGCAGGCTCGTCGCGATGGCCCTGCCGCGAGGCGTGCACGACGGAATCGGACACCTCGTACTCCTCGTCGTCCTCGTCATCTTCGCCTTCCGAGAGGTCGTACGGCAACGTCGGTTGCCGCCGCTCGAACAGGCCGGAGAAGATCCATCGCGCCAGCCCCCACGCGATGTACAGCAGCGCGATCGGAAAGAAATATTCCAGCCGGCGGGAGAGCAGCAGCGCGATGGCGCCCAGCACCAGGAGCGACGCGCCGATTGCGCGCAAGCTGCGGAACCCGGTACGTGGAAAGGAGGGAAAGGGAATGGGGCTGATCATCAGTCCTGACAGCACCACCATCAGGTACCGCAGCAGCACATGCCACTTGAGGTCCGCGATCGCGCCGTAGTTGTACAGCGAGGACTGACTGAACCAGTAGTACGACGCCAACGTGATCCCGGCCGCCGGACTCGGCAGGCCCTGGAAGTAGGTCTTCGCCGTGCCAGCCTGCTCGATGTTGAAGCGGGCGAGCCGAAGTACGGCGCACGCCGCGAAAATGAATACCCAGACCCAGTCCCAGCCATCGCGGTTGAGCACGGCGAAGTACATGATCAACGCCGGCGCGAGGCCGAAGGTGATCGCGTCGACGAGCGAATCGAGCTCCTCGCCGAACTCGCTGCCGGCATTCGTCGCGCGCGCCACGCGCCCGTCGAGCGCGTCGCAGATGCCGCCCAGCATCACGTACACGCCCGCCGCCGTGAACTCCAGCCGCGACGCGGCGATGATCGCGAAGACGCCGAAGAACAGATTGCCGAGCGTCAGGCCGCTCGGGAACAGGATGACGGCGCGACGCATGTTCGGGCGGCGCATGGGACGGCGAAGGGAAGGCGTCATCGGGCTGGCATGTCCGCGATCACCGTGGTGCCGGCAACCGTCATGTCCCCGATCTTCACGCGAACGACGGCGTCGAGGGGCATGAACACGTCGACGCGTGAGCCGAACCGGATCAGCCCCATCCGCTGCGCCTGTTCGACCGTTTCACCTTCCTTGCTGTACGTCACGATCCGACGCGCAATGAGGCCCGCGATCTGGCGCATGAGAATCCGGCCGCTCGACGTCTCGATGCCGACGGACATCTGCTCGTTCTCGAGGCTCGATTTCTCGACGGCGGCGTTGAGGAACTTGCCCGGATTGTACTTGACGTAGCGTACGGTGCCGCTCACCGGATAGCGGTTCACGTGCACGTTGAAGACGTTCATGAAGATCGACACGCGTCTGGTGCGCCCGCGCATGAACGCTGGCTCCTCGACTTCCTGGATCAGGACGACCTTGCCGTCGGCCGGGGCGATGAGCATCCGGTCACCGCGCGGTCCACTGCGTTCGGGATCGCGGAAGAAGTACGCGACCCACAGGGCGACGATGATCAGCACGAACGCGAGCAGCCAGAGCGGCCAGGACCGTCGGTTGAGCGCGACGGCGAACGTTCCGGCGGCGATGAGGGCGGCAATCGCGATGAAGACGAGTCCTTCGCGGGCGAAGCTCACTGGGGTGGGGTCAGAGGACGGAAAGGGGAAGCGGCGCACCCGTCAGGCGCGCGAACGCATCCAGGTAGCGAGCGCTGGTCGCGGCGACGACGCTGTCGGGAAGCGCTGGTGGCGGTGCCTCGCCATTCCAGCGACCGCTGCGTCGTTCGACGTCGAGATGATCGCGGAGCGGTTGCTTGTCGAAACTTGGTTGCGGCCCACCGGGCGCGTACCGTTCGGCCGCCCAGAAGCGGGAGCTGTCGGGGGTGAGCACCTCATCGATCAGGGTGATCGCGCCGTGGCGATCGCGCCCGAACTCGAACTTCGTGTCGGCGATGATGATCCCGCGTGCCGACGCGAGGTCGCGACCGCGCGCATACACGAGCCGGCTCAGCCGCTCCAGCGTGGACGCCACCTCGTGCCCCAGCCGGCGCGCCACATCGGCGACGGTGATGTTCTCGTCGTGCCCATGCTCCGCCTTCGTCGCGGGTGAGAAGCGCGGCGGATCGAAGCGATCGCTCTCGCGAAGTCCGTTCGGAAGCGATTCCCCGGCCAGCGTGCCGTGGGCCGCATATTCCTTCCACGCCGAACCGCTCAGATATCCGCGCACCACGCACTCGACCGGAAAAACGTCCGTCCGGACGCAGAGCATCGCGCGGCCCACGATTGCGTCGCGATGCGGAGCCAGTGCCGGCACGGCGGAGATGATGGAGTCCGCGTCATCGGCGAGCATGTGATGCGCCACGAGGCCGCCGAGTTGACGCAGCCACCATGCGGTCAATTGGGTCAGCACGGCGCCCTTGTGCGGGACTCGCTCCCGCATGACCACGTCGAACGCGCTCACCCGGTCGCTGGCGACGAGCAGCAGACGGTCGGCATCCACTTCGTAAACGTCGCGCACCTTGCCTGTCCGGAGCAACGTCAGCGGCAACGGGCCAACTGCGGACGCCATCATACGCGCACGTCGTCCGCGACGGGGTCCGCATGGGCCGCACCCGCGAGTAGCGGGACGACGACTTCGTCGAGAAACTCGTCGACCTGCTGCGGTGCACGACCGACGAACCGCCTGGGGTCCATGGCCCGATCCAGTTCGTCGCGCGAAACATCGAACGCGTCATCGGCGGCGATGCGGTCGAGCAGGTCGTTGTGCGCTGCGCCGTCCTTGAGCGCGCGTGCAGAATCGATGCTGTACTTCCGGATGCGCTCGTGCGCGTCCTGGCGATTGCCGCCGGCGCGCACGGCGCGCACGATCAGCGCCTCGGTGGCCATGAAGGGCAACTCGTCCATCAACCGTCGCCGGATGCGGGCCGGATGCACCTCCAGGCCGGCAGCGACGTTCTCCATCAGCCCGAGGATCGCATCCGTCGCCAGGAAGCACTCGGGAATCGCGAGACGGCGATTCGCCGAATCGTCGAGGGTCCGCTCGAAGAACTGGACACTGTGGGTCTGGTTCGCGTTCGGCTCCAGCGAGCCGACGAATCGTGCGAGCGACGCGATGCGCTCCGAGCGCATCGGATTCCGCTTGTACGCCATCGCCGACGAGCCGATCTGCTCGCGCTCGAACGGCTCCTCGATCTCGCCGAATGCCTGCAGCATCCTGACGTCGGCGCTGAACTTGGCGGCGCTGGCCGCCACGCCGGCGACGGCGCCGAGGACCTGTGCGTCCAGCTTTCTCGTATAGGTCTGCCCGCTGACCGGAATGGACACGCCGAAGTCCATCGCCGCGGTGACCATCCGGTCGAGCTCGCGCACCTTGCCGTGATCGCCATCGAACAGCTCGAGAAAGCTGGCCTGGGTACCCGTCGTACCCTTCACGCCGCGAAACGGGAGCGTCGCGATGCGATGGTCGAGGTCGGCGACGTCGAGGACGAGATCCTGCATCCACAACGTCGCGCGCTTGCCCACCGTCGTCGGCTGCGCGGGCTGCAGGTGCGTGTAGCCGAGCGTCGGCTCGTCCCGCCACTCGCGCGCGAAGGCAGCGAGTGCGCGCAGGACGCGCACGATCCGGCCACGAAGGAGCGCCATGCCGCGCCGCATCACGATCAGGTCGGCATTGTCGGTGACGAACGCGCTCGTGGCGCCCAGATGAATGAACTTGTGCGCCGCCGGAGCGACCTCGCCGAAGGCGTGCACGTGCGCCATGACATCGTGCCGGAACCGACGCTCGTACACCGCGACCTTCTCGAAATCGATGTCGTCGAGATGCGCGCGCATCTGCGCGAGCGCGTCATCCGGAATCGCGACACCGAGTCGCTGCTCCGACTCCGCGAGCGTCAGCCAGAGTCGCCGCCACAGTCCGTGCCGCATCTGGGGCGACCACAGCTCGAGCATCGCGCGCGACGCGTAACGCTCGGCCAGCGGCGACGAATAGCGGTCGTGCGCCGTCATCGGGTCACGAAGGCGGTGGAGGAGATCTGTCCCTGTCGCTCGGAGAGGAATCGGTTCGGTCAACGAGGTGAATAATAACAGTCAGGCGCGCGTGGCGGTGGCCTGCGGCACGCGCGCGCTCCGCCTGCCGCTCAGGTCAGCGGCCACACCCGTCGCAAGCGGGCGACCTCGCCGAGGAACTGGTCGACACCGCGATCCGTGAGCGGATGGACCAGAAGCGCGCGGCACAGCACCTCTGTCACCGCCACGGCATCGGCGCCCGCGCTCGCGCACACCCCGAACTGGGCCGGCGACGCCGGATGGACGGCGACCACGTCGCACTCGGCATCCGAGCTGTCGAATGCGGCCCGGAGATCGCGCACGACGCCGATGGCGTCGTGGCCCGACGCCTCGAGCTGGTCGAGGGCGCAGACGACGCTGGAAGCGCCGGCTCGAACGGCAAGCAGGGCCTGCGCTGCCGTGTAGACGTGCATCGCCGCGACGCGGATGCCGTCGGCATGCAGTCGCCGCATGGCGCCCAGCGTCTCCTCGACGAGCGGCACCTGCACGACGATCTGGTCGGACAGCTTCGCGAGCTCGCGTCCATCGCGGTACGCGCCTGCGGCGTCGATCGCCTGCACGGCCGCGAAGATGGGACCGTGCACGAGCCGGCACAGCTCCAGCAGCAGGGCACGGGCGTCACCCCCGGCTTCGTCCGCCAGCAGTCCGGGAGAGGTCAGGACGCCGTCAAGCATGCCGTGGGCGGCGCCCCAGGCGACGTCGGCTGCGCGAGCCGTCGCAAGCAGGATCTTCATGCCGTCACGAGATAGAGGTCGTCGGAATAGTGAACGTGGTCCAGGAACAGCGCGTGCGCGGGCGCGGGCGGTGACACGGCGTCGTTGTCGAGCGCGATGAGAAGTGCCGGCAGATCGGACATCGGACGCCGGCCCCGCGCGATATCCACCATGGTGCCGACGAGGAACCGCACCATGTGGTGGAGGAAGCGGTTCGCCTCGATCTCGAAGGTGAGGCCGCCCGCGCGCCCGGTCCACGACGCCTGATGGACGAGGCACCGGTGGTCGTCGGTCGCCGGGGCCGTGCCGCGCACGGCGAAGCCGCGAAAGCAGTGCGTGCCCACGACCGCTCGTGCCCCTTCGTCCAGCGCCCCACGATCGATCGCATGTCGCACGCTCCATTCCGATCGTCGGCGAAAAGGCGACGAGGCGTCCTCGTCGGTCCCGACGTAATAACTGTACCGGCGCGCCGTTGCGCTGAACCGCGCGTGGAACTCCTCGCGCATGGCGTACGACGACGCCACCCAGACGTCGTGGGGAAGAATGGCGTTCAGGGCACGGCGCAACTCCTCGGGCGTCCAGCGGGGCGGCACGCGTACACCCACTGCCTGCCCGCGAGCATGCACTCCCGCATCCGTGCGGCCTGCGCCCAGGGCCGCTGTGGGAGCGGCACAGAGCCGCGTGAGCGCGGTTTCGAGTACACCCTGCACGGTTCGCCGGTCCGGCTGCCGCTGCCACCCGCTGAAGCCCGTGCCATCGTACTGCAACACGAGCTGCAACATGCGAGTCGGCATCGCCGAGAACCTATCCGGGGTGTAGGGAGAGTCAAGGAAATTGCACCCCCGCGCACGTTGACTTTGACGCAGCGCACGGACCAACTTGCGACGTCGCCGCCCCATCGGACGGTGGCCTCGCCGCCTCGTCGGGTGGCGAACCTGCCGCCTCACCGGGCGCCGCCCTTCGTCCCGCCGGATGCCCCCTCGTACGCTCGCTTCACTCGCTCATGCTCTCAGCGTGGCGCCCGACCTGGACGCCGCGCTGCTCGCACTCGGCGACGCGCTGTTGGAGGTCGATCGCTTCGCCAAGCTCGCCCTCGTGCGCTTCGATGCGCGTCGCTCCATGCTGGTCGATCGGCTCATGCCGACCGGCGACGTGGTGAGCTGCGAGCGGCTGGAGACCACGTTCGACCACCTGCCCACACGCGAGCGCATCGCCGTAGCGGCCGCGGGCACCTTCGTCGACTTCGGCGACCAGTCGGACGAGTTCGCCGCGCTCTTCTCGTTCCAGCGATTCACGGACGTCGGGTGGCTCTCCCTGCGCGGCCTGCGGTTCGACGGCCAGCTGTCGGCCATCGTGGTGCTGTACGAGACGCGCAAGTTCTTCGGGGCGCGTTCCTCCGAGCGCATCGCGCCGTCCGTCGCGCTGTTCGAGCTCGCGTTCGCCCGTTTCTTCGAGCGGGAGGCCCGCGGAGAAGCCGTACGAACGCTGGAAGACGTGACGCAGCGTGTGCACGCGGAATACGAGCGCAAGCTGGGGACGCTCGAGGAAAAGCTGGTGAAGGCCGCCGGCGCGCACGGGGTCGCCGACCCCGAGCGACTGCTGTCGCTGGAACGAGAGGTGGCAAAAGCGCTGGAAGACGCCCGACGATCCGCGCGGCGCGCCGACGCCGTCGAGGTCCAGGTCACCGCCGCGGTGGACCAGCTCGAGAAGGCGCACATCGAGTTGCACCGCCGCAGTGAGGCGCTCCGGCAGAAGACCCGCACCCTCTATCTCATAGACCGCGTGCTCACCCTCGATGCGGGGACCGATGATGCACGCGAGATGGTGAATGGGCTGCTCACGCTCGTCGGCGACGACATGGGGGCGCAGCGCTGCTCGCTCATGCTGCTCGCACCCGAAGAGAACATGCTGTACCTGGCGGCGGCACGAGGCATCGCGCCGAATGTGCCGGCGGGATATCGCGTGCGGCTCGGCGAGGGTGTCGCGGGCAAGGTCGCCCTGACACGCGAGCCACTGCTGGTGCAGGACGTCGACGAGGCGAAGAGCCATCCGCTGCTGCAGGACGAGCATTTCACTACCGGTTCGTTCATCAGCTTCCCGCTCGTGTATCACGGCGAGCTCGTGGGCGTGGTAAACCTGACGAATCGCGCCATGCACGGCATCTTCGTCGAGGAAGACATCGAGCGCGTTCGCCTGCTGGCGCTCGTGATCGGTCTCGTCGCCACCCAATCGCGACTCCCGGAGCGAATGCTCGAGACGTTGAGTGTCGGCTAGCGCCGCCCTGCCGCTCCTGTTCGCCATTCGGCAGCTCGCGATGGGAAGCTCACTGACCGAATCGGAGTCGCGCGCCGCCTTCGATGCGGTCATGAGCGGGGAGGCCACACCGGCGCAGTTGGCCGCGCTCCTCGTCGGCCTCCGGGTAAAGGGCGAGACGGTCGAGGAAGTCGCCGGCGCCGCCGGCGCGCTTCGTGGCGCGATGGTTCGGCTCGACGTCGACCGGCCGGACGAGCTCGTGGACACCTGCGGGACCGGTGGGGGCGCGATCGGGACCTTCAATATCTCCACCGCGGCCGCGCTCCTCGCCGCGGGGCTCGGCGTACGCGTCGCCAAGCATGGCAACCGTTCCTTCACCTCGCAGTGCGGAAGTGCCGACGTGCTCGAGGCCCTCGGCGTGCCGATTGACGTCGGCGTCGACGTGATGGCCCGGGCACTCCGCGAGGCGGGCATCGTGTTCATGTTCGCACCGCTCATGCATCCCGCCATGCGACACGTCGGCTCCGTGCGTCGCGAGCTCGCGATTCCGACGGTGATGAACATCGTCGGGCCGCTCGCGAACCCTGCGTCGGCTGGCCGTCAGGTCGTGGGCGTCGCGGATGCCCGCCGTGTGCCGCTCCTCGCTGGCGCACTGCGCATCCTTGGCACACGGCGCGCGCTGGTGGTGCACGGCGAGCCTGGCATGGACGAGATCTCGCCGCTCGGCTCCACGCATGTCGTGGAGATTCGCGAGCACGAGACGCGCGAGTGGACGATCGACCCGGCGCGGTACGGCCTGCCGGCGGGACGCGCGGAGGAGCTACGTGGCGGCCCTCCCGTGGCGAATGCGGACGCGGTGCTGGCCGTGATGGAGAACCGGGCACCACCGACCGCGACTGCGGCCGTGATACTCAACGCCGGAGCAGCGCTGTACGTCGCGCCCGACGGACCCACGGATTTTGGCGACGCGATCGCCACCGCGCGGGACGGGCTGAAGGACGGTGCAGGGTTGCGTGCCCTGGAGCGCCTGCGCGCGGCGCACGGCCGTCCGAGGTAACACGCGACCGCGTACCGGACTACGAAGTAGAACGGTCGGGTCTTCCGGCGCTTGTGTGTACGTGCACTTTATGCGCGCAGTCTCATGACGCGGCGAGGCGAGGATCGAGATGGAGGCCCCGGCAGCGGAAAAAGATCGCGGGGGTTCCTCCGCGATCCTCTGAATGCTCCGCGGTCAACGCGCTACACCAGCACGAACCGCGAAGGACGCCGAGGGTCGCAGGGGACAACAACGATGCCGCCCGACGCACCCAGTCGACCCACTCGATTGCCGGAGACCCCAACGGACAAAGTGCCAAGGCGTGTACTTGGTACTTCGTACCAGGTACCAGGTACAGAGTACTGCCCTGCAGTTGACCTAATACCGACGCATTACCCCGACCACGATGCCCTGGATCGTGATGTCGTTCTCGTGCACGTACATCGGCGCCATGGTCTCGTTCGCGGGCTGGAGGCGAATCCGACCGTCGCGTTCCCGGTAGAACTTCTTCACCGTCGCCGAGTTGCCGTGCAGCATGGCGATCACCATCTCACCGTTGTCGGCGCGCTGGCGCTCGTTCACGACCACCAAATCGCCGTCGCGGATCTGCTCCTCGATCATCGAGTTGCCGCGCACGCGCAGGACGTAGTGGTTTCCGCCGCGCTGCACCATCGAATCCGGGACGGCGATCGTCTCGCCGTGCGCCACCGCCTCGATCGGCACACCCGCCGCGACGGCGCCAAGCAGCGGCAACTCGATCGCCCGCGGGAGAAGATCGCTGGGCAGGATCTCGATGGCCCGGCTCTCGTTGTACGACCGCTTGATGCAGCCCTTCCGCTCGAGATTGCTCAGGTGCTCGTGCACCGTCGCCAGCGAGTTGTAATTGAAATTCTCGGCGATCTCCTCGAAGCTCGGCGCATAGCCGTTTTGCTCGGAGTAGAGCGTCAGGTAATTTAGAATCTCGCGTTGACGCTTTGTGAGCGGCATGACAGCTCCGGCAGAAGAGTGGCAAACGCGACCGCAGTCGAGGCCGGGTGACGCGACGGTCCCCCGAACAGCCCCCGAATAGGATATCCGAATAGGTCCCGAAGTGCAAGCAATTTCTCAGTGGCGGCAACCAGCGGGCACCCTCGGCGCCATCGTCGGGGAGGCGGAGGAACGCGCCCGCCTTCTCGAGCAGCGCCGTCCGGACCTCGAAGCGGACGCGGAAGAGACGCTGCCCGGACCGTCCCTCGCGCGAGCGCTTCGCGGGACCGACGTCGCCGTGCTCGCGGAGGTGAAGCGCCGATCGCCCTCAAAAGGATCGATCGACGATTCGCTGGATGCAGTGACGCAAGCGCGCGCCTACGTCGACGGGGGTGCGGTGGCCGTGAGCATTCTCACCGAAGCGAACCATTTCGGCGGAACCATCGACGACCTGCAGCGCGTCCGCGCCAACCTCGATGTGCCGGTGCTCAAGAAGGACTTTCACGTGGCGCCGATTCAACTGCTCGAGGCACGGGCGCTCGGCGCATCGGCAGCGCTGCTCATCGCGCGTGCAATCGCGCCCGCTCGGCTTGCCGAATTGATGGAGTATGCCCGCACGATCGGTCTGGACGTCCTCGTCGAAGTCCGTGACGACGATGAGCTGAGACGCGCGATCGAGTCTGGCGCCACGATGATCGGCGTGAACAATCGAAATCTGGAGACCCTCGAGATCGATCCGCACACGGCGGAGCGGCTGATCCCGACGATACCGGCGAACCTGATCGCGATTGCGGAAAGCGGCGTCGCGTCGCGCACCGATGTGGAGCGCTACGCAGAGCGCGGGGCGGACGCCGTGCTCGTCGGCTCGGCGCTCTCGGCCGCGCCAGATCCGCTGGCCGCAACGCGGCAGCTATGCGGGGTGCCGCGGAGACGACGTGCCGGTTGAGGTGAAGATCTGCGGCCTCACGCGCGCCGATGACGCGGAATTCGCCGACGCCGCGGGCGCGGCGTACCTGGGCGTGATCTTCGCCGGCGGACCGAGGGAACGGTCGCCGGCCGAGGCGCGAGCGACCCTCGCCGGACGGCGCGCGAGGCGGGTTGGGGTGTTCGCGTCGCAATCGGAAGCGGAAATTGCCGACATCGCATCCGTGGTGGGGTTGCACGTCATCCAGTTGCACGGCGACGCCGATCCGGAACGCATCGGCGCCGTCCGCGCGGCGACGGGTCTCGAAATCTGGGCCGTGGTTCGCACCGCGGACGGCGTGCTTCCCGAACATGTCGACGACGTCGCCGAAGTCGCCGATGCCCTTCTCATCGATGCACTCGCGCCGGGCGTGCTGGGCGGAACGGGGCGTGTCGTTCCGTGGGCGCGACTGGGCGAATCGCTCGATGAGATGACTGTGGGCCACCGAATCGTCCTCGCCGGCGGCCTCACGCCGGAAAACGTGGCCGAGGCCATCCGCTACGTTTCCCCCATGATCGTCGACGTGTCATCGGGCGTGGAATCCGCGCCTGGTGTGAAGGATTCAGCGCGCATCCGGGCATTCATCGCGGCGGTGCGCGCCACCAGCGACCTGAGTGAATAGCATGACCGCAACGATGATCCATTCCGACAGATTTGGCGCGTTCGGCGGGCGGTACGTGCCCGAGACGCTCATTCCCGCGCTGGACGAACTCGAGGTCGCGTACGCGACGGCACAAGCCGACGCGTCGTTTCGTGACGATCTGTCGTCGATGCTCGCGACGTACGTCGGGCGCCCGTCGCCGCTCAGTGAAGCCCCGCGGCTCTCGGAGCTGGTGGGCGCTCGGGTGCTGCTGAAACGCGAGGACCTCAACCACACCGGCGCGCACAAGATCAACAACACCGTCGGTCAGGCATTGCTGGCGCGCCGGATGGGCAAGACGCGCATCATCGCCGAGACGGGCGCGGGCCAGCATGGCGTGGCGACGGCGACGGTCTGCGCGCGATTCGGAATGCAGTGTGTCGTGTACATGGGCGAGGAAGACATGCGCCGGCAGTCGCTCAATGTCTTCCGGATGCGCCTCATGGGTGCCGAGGTCGTGCCGGTCACCGGCGGTACGCGCACGTTGAAGGACGCGACGAGTGAAGCGATCCGCGACTGGGTCACCAACGTCGACGACACGTATTACATCATCGGATCGGTGGTCGGACCCGCACCGTATCCGCGCATGGTCCGCGACTTCCAGTCGATCATCGGCGCGGAAGCGCGCGCGCAGGTGCTCGATCGTGTCGGCGTCCTCCCGACGAGCGTGGTAGCCTGTGTGGGCGGTGGATCGAATGCGATGGGGGTGTTTCACAGCTTCGTGCCCGATACGGCCGTCGAGCTGGTGGGCGTGGAAGCCGCGGGTGAGGGACTCGAGACGGAACGCCATTCCGCCTCGCTCACCCGGGGCACACCGGGCGTGCTGCACGGGGCGCTGAGCTACCTGCTGCAGGATGATCATGGCCAGGTACATCCCGCCCACTCCATTTCGGCGGGCCTCGATTATCCGGGCGTGGGACCGGAGCACTCCTTCCTCAAGGAGAGCGGCCGGGCGACCTATGTCTCGGTGCGCGATGACGAGGCGATGGACGGCTTCCGGGCGCTCAGTCGGCTGGAGGGGATCATTCCGGCGCTGGAGACGGCGCACGCCGTCGCGTGGGTGGTGCGCGAGAAGGGTCGCTGGAGTGCCGGCGACGTGGTGCTCGTGTGCGTGAGCGGGCGTGGCGACAAGGATGTGGCGCAGGTGATGGAAATGGGTATCTTGGGGGCGTGACCACCCCGTCCGTCCCATCGCCGGCAGGGAACGTGCTGGAACCCGTGCAGGCGCCGGTCGAGATCGCGCTCATTCAGGAGCTGCTTCGGCTTTTCGGCAAGGCGGCGCGGGCCCACCAGCTGTACCTCCCGAACAATCCTGTCTACAAGCAGGCGCAGGAGAACCTCCGCGCCGGTTTCCTGCCGATCTGGGAGGCGACGGACGAAGTCGAGCTCGCATTCACCGAGAGCGAGGTGCGCTACGGCGGCGAGACCGTGCTCGAGGAGAACACGAAGGGCAGCGACAGTCTTCCGTGGCTGTTCTACAAGGACGGCGTGCGCGAGCTGCACTTCGTTCGCGGTTTCGATACGGAGGAGCTCGGGAAGCTGCTCGACATCCTCCAGCGCGTGCGCAAGGCATCGCCCGATGAGGACGATCTGCTCACGCTCCTCTGGCAGGGCGACTTTACGTACCTGCGCTATCGCTACGTGGACATGACCGTGGAAGCCGCCACGCCGCTCGGCGAAGGTGGCGAGAGTCTCGCCGGCAGCCAGATCGACGTACGGCGCATGGCGGAGGAGAACGCGGTCGACGGTGAAGAGAGCCTGGACTCGGCCGCTCGGAGCGGGGTCGTCAGCATGGCCGACTTCGACGGCACGCTGTACTTCCTGGACGAGAAGGAGATCGAGTACATCCAGACCGAAGTGCGACGCGAGTACGAGATCGATCTCCGGCAAAACGTGCTCGCGTTACTGCTGGATATCTTCGAGGCACAGGGCGATCCCGCCATTCGCGACGAAGTGGCGGGTATCCTCGACAGCTTCATGCTCCACATGCTCTCGGCCGGGCAGTTCCACAATGTGGCCTACCTGATCCGCGAGTTGCTGGTCGCGTCGCAGCGAGCGCTCGAGATTGCACCCGCGCAACGGGATCGGCTCGGCCAGATCCCCACGCGGTTGAGCGCGCCGGAGGCGCTTGCGCAGGTGCTGCAGTCCATGGACGAAGCCGAGGCGCTCCCGTCGCAGGCCGATCTGCGCGAGCTGTTCGTGCAGTTGCGAGGCTCTGCACTCGAGAGGGTACTCGAATGGCTCGGTCGACTCCAGAACCCGAAGCTCCGGCCACTACTCGAACAGGCAGCGGGGCGCCTC
>JAJAYP010000138.1 GCA_026786185.1 Gemmatimonadaceae bacterium | reverse complement strand
GCCGCGTCTGCCGGGCTGGGGGGGGCCGACTGGGTGCAGGCCCGCTTGGGCGCCCGCCTGCCCCAGGCGCTTCACCTTGCGAGATCCCTGCGAGTTCACGCGCTCGCCGACGAGCAGCGGCGCAGGCTCCTGTCGCAGCGCCGTGGCGCGCATCGCCGACGAGACGAGCGCCTCCCGCGCATGGGGCGCGAGGGGTGCAGGCGTCGCCGCGTGCACGGCGGTGACGATGGACGCCAGGTGCTCGGGCGTCGTCCCGCAGCAGCCGCCCACGATGCGGACGCCGAACTCTTCCACGAACTCGCGCAGCATCTTCGCCATGGGCAGCGGCTCCAGCGGATAGATCGCCTCGCCGGTGCCGGTGTTGAGCGGGAGTCCTGCGTTCGGGATTACCGAGATGGGTACGGAACCATGTTCGGTGAGAAAGCGCACCGGCTCACGCATGTGCTCGGGGCCGGTGGAACAGTTCAGTCCGATCACGTCCACGCGCATGGCCTGCAGCGTCGTGAGCGCGCTGGCGATGTCCGTGCCGAGCAGCATGCGCCCGCTCACATCGAGCGTGATCTGCGTCTGCACGGGAATGCGGCGGCCCAGTTCCGCGAACAGACGCTCGAATCCGGTGAGCGCGGCCTTCACCTCGAGGATGTCCTGCGCTGTCTCCACGAGCAGGACGTCCACGCCACCTTCCATCAGGTACTTCGCCTGGAGGTAGTAGGTCTCGGCAAGCGCCTCGAACGTGATGGCGGAGAGCGCGGGATCGCTGCTCGACGGCAGCATTCCGGTGGGGCCGATGGAGCCTGCCACGAACCGTGGCTTCTCCAGCGTGGCGTACTTGTCGCACGCCGCGCGCGCGAGGTGCGCCGCCTGCACGTTCAGCTCGCGCGTCTTCTCGTAGAGCCCCCACTCCTTCAGGCGATGGGGCGTGCTCTGGAAGGTGCAGGTTTCGACGACATCGCAGCCGACCGCGAGAAAGGACTCGTGGATGGACTGGATGATGTCGGGCCGGGTGAGGACGAGGTTGTCGTTGCACCCCTCGAGCGCCTTGCCGCCAAAGTCCTCGGGCGTCGGGTCGTGGAGCTGGATGTTCGTGCCCATGGCGCCATCGTAGACGAGGACGCGATCGGCGAGGGCGCGGAGGTAGGGATGCGGCGAGCGGGCGAGCGAATCTGGCATGCGAAGCACCAACGAAAAAAACGAGCCCTGACGCGATCGGCGTGGGGGCTCGCGCTTTAGCAGGGGATTAACGTGGCCGCAATTTGCTGGAAATCGCCACGAGGAACGGTTGTCGTGCTGCCCTCTATAGATAACAAGGTGAGGCGGCGCGTGCAATGCGTGTGCGCGACAGGTGGCCGCTGCTACAGCATCCGCGATTCCGGCGGCGTGTTCCGGGGCGTGCGGCCGCTGAGTCGAGCACGCTCGCCCACCGATTGAACGAGTGCGGCAAGGCGATGGCGCTCGAGCGGGAGCGTGAGGTCGGCGAGCACCGCACGTTGCAGGGACGGGAGCAACGGAGCGAGCGGGGTCGACGCTGTGCGATAGAGCAGACGAGCGCCACCCGACGCGAGCGGAGCCGCCAGCAGTTCCGCACCGGCGTCGCTGGCCAGCGCACGATCCACCACCAGCACGAGCGGGACCTGCGTGCTGGACAGCTCGCGCGCTTCACCAAGGCTGTGCGCCACGCGGGACGTGTGTCCGAGTGCGGCGAGCGACTGCGCGAGTCCTTCCAGGAGCGCGGCGTCCGTGCCGACCAGCATCACATGCGTCATCAGTGGTTCCGCTCCGTCATGTCGTGTCGTTGGTGCTTGCCCGCGCGCGCGCAGACGATCTCGGTACATGCACCCCACGGCTGAACGTGCACGCGTACGCGTACACAAACTCCGTGGTGCTCCACACGCAATACGTGTTTCAACGCAATCCGGCAAGCAGTACCGTCTCGACGAGCCACTGCACCAACTGAAGCGCGAAGTATGCCACGATGGGTGTGATGTCCATCACACCAAATGATGGAATGACGCGTCGTAGCGGACGCAGCATCCACTCGGTCGCGCCGGCACTCCACGAGATCCACCAGCGACTCGCCAGCATCGGAAACCACGATGCGATCACGCGGACGAGCAAAGCGAGCCGCAGGATGCCGAACGTCCAGCGGACCACGAGCACGACGAGACCGGCGTTGCCGAGCGAGGACGCGGTGATCGCGTCGCGAACGAGCGACGCCAGCATGTCCAGCGCCGCGAGGAAGAGCACGGCGCAGACGACGTACGCCACGAGCGCCCACCAGGGCGTCGATGCGGCGTGGCCACCGACGCGCATGACCTGCCGCTCGACGCCGGCAATGCGAGGATCCACGCGACCACGCATGAAGCGCGCGATGCCGCTGAACGGATTGATGCGTCGGGTGCGAACCGCCCAGTCGACCGTGGCGACGACGGCGAACACGATGCCGGCGGCGAGCAGGAGCGGGCGCAGGAGGTCGGTCACCATCGCGAACACGAGCAGCGATTCGTTCATGCGCGAAAGCTGTTCGGTGGTTCCTGCCTCTACAAGGAGGCATCGACCAGCGAGTATCTTCCACGATCCGCTATCCGAGCGACCGATGTCCGCTGCCGCCGCGCGCCGTTACTGGCTGGTGAAATCCGAACCCGACGTCTTTTCGTTCGCCGACCTCTGCGCGTCCGAAGACCAGACGACGTACTGGGACGGCGTGCGGAACTATCAGGCGCGAAACTTCATGCGCGACGGAATGAAGCGCGGCGACCTCGTGCTGTTCTATCACTCCAGTACCGAACCGGCCGCGATCGTCGGCATCGCGAAGGTCGTGCGCGAGGCATACGCCGATCACACCGCGCTCGACCCGCGCGATCCGCACTACGACCCGAAGAGCAAGGCCGACGCGCCAACCTGGATGATGGTGGATGTGCGGGCGGTCGAGGCGCTCGTGAACCCGCTCACGCTGGCGGATCTCCGCGGGGTGAAAGGACTGGAATCGATGGTGCTGCTCCAGCGCGGCAGCCGGCTGAGCGTGCAGCCTGTGACGGCGAAGGAATGGGCGATCGTGTACCGGATGGGAATGAAGACGCGGTGACGTCAGCGAAGCAGCAGCCAGACGCCACTGCCGATCCCGACCACTCCGACCACCGCGCGGATCAACGACGGCGGTAGACGCTGCGCACCTCGCGCGCCCAGATAGCCGCCGGCGATGGAGCCACCCGCCATGCTGAGCGCGATCGGCCACTCGACGATGCCGCTGACCGCGAACGCCGCCGCCGCGACGAGATTCATGCAGAACCCGCCCCAGTTCTTCAGGCCGTTCATCCGGTGGATGTTGGTGAAGCCCATGAAGCCCAGCGCAGCGAGCATGAGGATACCGACCCCCGCGCCGAAATACCCGCCGTAGATGCCCACCACGAACTGCACGGCCAGCAGGACGGGCGATGGCCCGCCCGATTCCACGTCCCGTGCGATCCGCGACGGCTCGGCGCGTGATCGGAGGTGGCGCAGCAGTGGCCGCTGTACGAGGAACAGCGTCGTCGCCCCCAGCACCAGCCAGGGCACGACGCGCTCGAACGTCGCGTTCGAGGTGTGCAGCAGCAGGAATGCTCCGAACCCGCCACCCGCCAGGCTGGGCACCGCAAGCGCGACCGCCAATCGGCGCGCACCCCGCAGTTCGCCGCGGTAGCCGAGCATCGAGCTCAGCGCAGCAGGCAGGAGCGCAACAGTGCTCGTGGCGTTGGCGGCCAGCGGAGACAATCCGGCCGCGATGAGCGCCGGAAAGGTGAGCAGTGTTCCTCCACCGGCAATCGAGTTCATCACCCCCGCCACCACCGCGGCCAGGGCGGCCACCACCAGCGGGGTGACGGGCATCGCGGTGACGTCGGCGACGGACACGGGTGCGAGGGGGAAAGGGTTGCGGGTCGAGCGCATCGGCGGGCGCGACAGGCGCCGCATGGCGGAAGCATAGCCGACTCGCCCAGCCCGCGACCATCGAGGTGCGCCAATGTCGCCGCGGTTCGCAGGCCAATACATTTCGTCGACGCCGAGCACAGGCTCCGGCGGCAGGCAGGGGACTTCAGGGAGAACGGCGACATGGGCAAGACCGAGTCGAGCGCGGCGAACGCGTCCTCCGGGACGCTCGAGATCAAGGACACGCGTACCGGGACGAGCCATACCGTCCCGATCCTGTCGCCCGGCACGGAAGGCGACATTGCGATCCGCGCGATGGACCTGCGCCCGATCAAGGAACGGGCCGACGAATTCGGACTGATGACGTACGACCCTGCGTTCATGAACACGGCGTCGTGCAAGAGCGCGATCACCTTCATCGATGGCGACAAGGGTATCCTTCGCTATCGTGGGTATCCGATCGAACAGCTCGCCGAAAAGGCGAGCTTTCTCGAGGTCGCCTGGCTGCTGCGGAACGGCGAATTGCCTTCCCAGTCCCAGTACAGCGACTGGACGCACCAGATCACGTACCACACGTACGTGCACGAGAACATCAAGACCTTTCTCCAGGGCTTCCGCTACGACGCGCATCCCATGTCGATGCTCTGCAGCTCCGTGGCGGCGATGTCGAGCTTCTACCCGACGGCGAAGAACATCCAGGATCCCGAGGAGCGTCACATCAGCATCGTGCGGCTTCTCGCCAAGCTGCCGACGCTCGCAGCGTTCTGCTTCCGTCACGTGAAGGGCCTGCCGTTCATCTACCCGGACAACGACCTGGGGTACGTCGAGAACTTCCTCTCGATGGTCGCCCGCATGACGGAGCCGAAGTATCAGGGCAATCCCGTCTTCGTCAAGGCGCTCGAGGTGCTGTTCATCCTCCACGCCGATCACGAGCAGAACTGCTCGACGAACGCGGTGCGCGCGGTCGGCAGCTCGCACGTCGATCCATTCTCGGCCGTCGCCGCCGGAATCGCGGCGCTCTACGGACCGCTGCACGGCGGTGCGAACGAGGCCGTGCTGCACATGATCAAGGAGATCGGGGACAAGAAGAACATCCCCGCCTTCATCGAAGGCGTGAAGGACGGCAAGGGGCAGAAGCTGATGGGATTCGGCCATCGCGTCTACAAGAGCTACGACCCGCGCGCGCGCATCGTGAAGAAGCTCGCCGACGATGTGTTCACGGTGGTCGGCGTGGACAAGGATCTCGAGATCGCGCTGGAGCTCGAACGCATCGCGCTGTCCGACGACTACTTCGTGTCGCGCAAGCTCTACCCGAACGTCGATTTCTACACGGGCCTCATCTACCGTTCGATGGCGTTCCCGACGGACTTCTTCACGGTGCTCTTCGCCGTCGCCCGCACCGCCGGCTGGCTCTCACAGTGGGAAGAGATGCTGAACGACAAGGAGCAGAAGATCGCCCGTCCTCGACAGATCTACACGGGGTACGCCGAGCGTGCGTACAAGTCGGAGCTGGATCACGCGGTTGGACCGATGCGGAAGGATGCGGTCCGCAAGTAGGAAACTTGGGTGGCGGGACGGCGCTACGAACGTACGGCGAAAGGCGTACGGCGCGACGGGAGGCGGGGCGGCGGGGATCTGGAAAAAGGCGATTGGGTGACACCGTCGTCCAGTGCCGAGCGACTCTGAACCGTCGAGGGTGTTCATCCAACCGCCCCTTCCGAATTGTCGCCTCACGCCGCACGCCAATCACCGCACGACGCGCCGCACGCCTTTCGCCGTACGCAGAGCTGCGTACGTAGCACACACTCCCCGCACCGGACACTCCCCGCATCGCGCCACTCTTGCGGTGCAGACCAGCGCGCCCAGTTCCATCAGCGCCTGATTGTGCGTCCACGTCGCCGCGCCGGTGCGCGGCAGCAGTGCCCGCGCGATCGACCAGAGGCGCTTCTGTCCGCGTCCTGACTTGCGATCAAGCTCCGGCGCGAACACGCGGTTGAGCACCCGCGCGACGTTCGTGTCCACCAGCTCCGCACGCCGTTCGTACGCGAAGGAGCTCACCGCTCCGGCCGTGTACGCACCCACGCCCGGCAGCGCGCGCAGCGCGCCGGCATCCGATGGAAGCACGCTCGTCGCATCACGGCCGCGGTCGGTCACGACCGTCGCCAACGCATGGAGGTTGCGCGCCCGGGCGTAGTAGCCGAGCCCCGACCACGCGTCGGCCACGCGAGACGGACGCGCCCGCGCGACGTCGTGCAGAGTCGGAAAGGTGACGAGAAATGCCGCGTACTTCGGCACCACGCGCGAAACCTGCGTCTGTTGCAGCATGAGCTCGGAGACGAGCACGTGATACGGATCTCGCGTCGTCCGCCACGGGAGGTCTCGCCCATGCACGCGAAACCAGCGCCGGAGCAGCGTACCGAAGCGACGCCCTCGCTGAAGGTCGATCGATTCGTCAGGCTCTACCGGCGCGCGCCGCGGCGCGTTCCGCCGCGTGCTTGTCTTCGCGGCACCCGGCGTCGTCGGCCTCCTCACCTGGGCATCGCGGTGAACAATCCGTCCACGAAACCGATGCGATGCGCGAGCACGAGTCCGAAGCCGATGCTCGCCACACCGGACGCGATGCGCAGTGAACGGTTCATGCCGCTGAACCGACGCGTCGCGAACAGCGCCGGCGCCGCGATGGATGCCGTCACGAGCAGCATGCCGGCGATCGTGCCGATCCCGAACACCGCGAGATACCCCACGGCCCACCGCGGATCGGGAATCAGCGCGACCTGGGGCAGCGTGACGACCGCCGCCGAACCCGCAAGACCGTGCACGAACCCGACGGTGAGCGGACGCGACGTGCTGTCGGCCACGCGGCGCTCGCCACCTGCGAGCGTGAGGAGGCCGAGCACGACGAGCATCACCGCAACCGTGAACTCGAGTGACATCCCGACCTTCGCTGGAATGTGGTCGAGCCGGACCTTGAGCAGCACGATCGCGCCGCCGACGAGCAGGATCGTCACGGTGTGTCCGAGACCCCACAGCACGCCCGTTCGTGCGGCCCGCGCGAGCGACCGCTGCTGGGTCACGATCGTCGTCACCGCGACTACATGATAGGGGTCGGTGGCGTGACGCATGCCAAGCAGAAAACCGAACGCGAGCACGCTGAGCAGCGCGGCCAGCATCAGCCGTGCACCGGCAGCAGCAACCGCCCGAGGGCGACGCCGGCGAACGTCGCGAGCAACGCGAGCGCCACGCTCGCCACCACGTTCAATGCCGCGAGCGTGCCGCCGCCGTGCTCGAGCAATGCCACCGTGTCGTAGCTGAACGTGGAGAAGGTCGTGTATCCGCCGCAGACCCCGACGGCGAGCAGCAGGCGCATGGATTCCGCGTCCGGGCCGCGCCGCAGGATGGCGACAGCGAGTACCCCGAGCACAAAGGACCCCGTCACGTTCACCAGCAGCGTGCCGATGGGGAATGCCAACAGGCCCGCGTGCGGCATCGACGCGTCGAGCCGGCGCTGCAGCCATCCACCCAGTGCGAAACGCGCCACGCCGCCGAGCGCGCTTCCGATCGCGACATACGCGTAGCTACCCATGGCTCCGATCCTTTGCGAATTCCAGCGCGGGAATCTAACGTCCTGCACCATGACATCCCCCATCTCGCTGGACGACGTCAGAGCGGCCCGCGCTCGACTCGATCCGTTCCTCACGCCAACGCCGCTGCGTGCGTATCCACAGCTCGATGCCGCCGTCCCCGGCACTTCGCTCTGGGTGAAGCATGAGAACATGCAGCCGACCGGATCGTTCAAGGTGCGGAACGGCCTCGCCACCGTCACCGCGCTCACGTCGGACCAACGAACGGCGGGCATCGTCGGTGCCACGACCGGCAACCACGGGCTTGGCCTCGCCTACGCCGGGCGCCAGCTCGGCGTGCCCGTGACCATCTGCGTTCCGCGCGGCAACAACCCGGAGAAGAACGCGGCACTGCGGGCGTGGGGCGCGCGCGTCGTCGAGGATGGAGCCGACTACGACGAAGCGGTGACTGTCGCGCAGCGGCTCGTGGAGACGGAGGGCAAGACTCTCGCCCACTCCACCAACAATCCTCACGTGCTCGCGGGCGCGGGGACCATGACGCTCGAGATACTCGAACAGGCGGCGGCGCTCGACACCCTGCTCATCGCCATCGGCGGCGGCTCGCAGGCGGTGGGCGCGATCACGGTGTCGCGCGCGCTGCGACCGGATCTGCGTATCATCGGCGTGCAGGCGGCGGGAGCGTCGGCGGCGCACGATGGGTGGCACGCCAGGGCCCCGCGTCGTACCGAGCGCGCCGCCACGTTCGCCGAAGGCGTCGCCACCCGATCGACGTACGAGCTCACCTTTCCGACGCTGCTGGCTGGACTCTCGGATTTCATCACCGTGACCGATGCCGAGATCGCCGACGCCGTGCGGCTCATCCTGTCGACGACGCACCAGCTCGTGGAAGGGGCAGGGGCGATGGGGGTCGCCGCCGCTCGCAAGCTCGCCCCCGCGCTCGAACACCAGCGCGTGGGGGTGATCCTCTGCGGCGGCAACATGGACTCTGCTGTCCTGCGCCGGATCCTCAATGGCGAGCTGTAACCGTCGGCTCAGCTCACCTTCCGGGTCTTCCGCTTGAGGAAATCCATCAGGATGAACTGCCCGAGCGTCATCGTCGTCGTGAAGTAGGCCTTGCCGCGACTGATCTCGCTCATGCGCTTCACGAACTCCACGAGGGCTCGGTCGCGGGCGAGCATGAAGGTGTTGATCATGATGCCCGATCGCCGGCATGCCGCGACTTCCTGGAGGGTCTTCTCGATCACCGTGACGTCGAGTCCGAACGAGTTCTTGTAGATCTGCCCGTCGGGCATCGTCAGGGCGCTCGGCTTTCCATCCGTGATCATGATGATCTGGCGCATGTCCTTCTTCTGCGCCATCAGCAGTCGGCGCGCAAGCTTGAGCCCCTCGGCGGTATTCGTATGGTATGGGCCGACCTGCGCCCTCGCGAGCGTGGCGAGCGGAATCTCCTCCGCACTGTCGTGAAAGAGCACGACCTTGATCGAGTCACCCGGAAACTGCGTGCGGATCAGGTGCGTGAGCGCGAGCGCGACCTTCTTGGCCGGCGTGAATCGGTCCTCGCCGTAGAGGATCATCGAGTGTGAGCAGTCCAGCATGAGCACGGTCGCGCAGCTCGATCGGTACTCCGCCTGCCGCACCATGAGATCGGAATACTCGAGCATCATCGGTACGCTGATGTCACCGCTCCGGATCATCACGTTCTTCAGTGTTTCGTTGACGTCGATGTTGAGGACGTCTCCGAACTCGTAAGGCTTGCTCCAGCCGTCCGCCTCGATCCCGGTGGCCAGGTACGGCGTGTCGTGGCTGCCGAAGCTGGACTTGCCGAGCGACCCCAGAAGGCCGCGCAGGGTCTTGTAGCCGAGAAAATCGATGCCCTTCTCGGTCAGGTTGAAGTTCACGTCCTTCGCGGCCGCCTGGGCGAGTGATCCCTTTCCCTCGAGCGGCTGATGGCCGGCGGGCATCATGGGAGGCGTGTCAAGGTTGAGGTACCCTTCCGCCACCAGCCGCTTCACGAGGTCGTCCAGCAGCTTCGCCAGCTTCGCCTGCGCCTCCTCGTCGCCTTCGCCACGCAGGGCGTCGAGCATCTCGGGCGTGAACTGCCCGCTCTCCATCAACGCCTGGAGAATCGCCTCGCGCAGGGCGCCGAGCGAGCGGTCGCCCGGCTCGTCGAAGCCCATGCCGTAGTACGGCTGCCCGTCGCCCCCGGCGAATCCTGACTGGAGCAGGAAATCGGCGAGCTTGTCGAGCAGCGACTGGAGATCGACCGCGTCGGCCATCTCCGGCGAGAACTTGCTGTAGGTATGAAAGCGCATGCGTCTCCTCCTCTCTCATGAATACTTCAGGGTGCGCGCGAGTGCCAATGATCTGCAGCACCCGGCGCTCTATATTCCGTTGGTGCCCCCCTCAGAGTCCTCGTCGATCAATCCGTTCCGCGTCGTCATGCGGCATCGGAACTTCCGGATTTTCCTGATCGGGCAGACCCTGTCGCTCGTCGGCACATGGATGCAGATGATGGCGCAGGGCTGGCTCGCGCTGGAACTCACCAACAGCGCGTTTCTCGTCGGACTGGTCGCCACGGCGACGTCCATCCCCATCCTGCTGTTCACGATGCCCGCTGGCGTGCTCGTCGATCGTTCCGACAAGCTGCGCCTCGTGCGCATCGCGCAGGGCGCATATCTGCTCGAAGCGACCGCGCTCTGGGCACTCGTCGCCACGCATCGCATCACGATCGGCTCGTTGCTCGGGCTGGCACTCCTCAGCGGGTTGATCGCGTCCATCGAGATTCCGGCGCGCCAGTCGCTGTTTATCGACCTGGTGGGCCGCGACGACCTGCCCGATGCGATCGCCTTGAACTCCAGCGGATTCAACCTGGCCCGCGTCGTGGGGCCTGGCATCGCCGCCGTCGTCATCGCGCGGCTCGGCATCGCGTGGTGTTTCTTCCTGAACTCGGTCAGCTTCGTCGCCGTGCTCGTCGGCCTGTTCCTGATCACGCTGCCGCCGCACCTGCCGGTGTCCGGGCGTGCGCGGCCATGGATTGGTGTGCAGCAGGCGCTTCGGTACATGCGCGACACGCCCCGCGTGCGCGCCCTCATGATCATGGTGACGGTCTACTCCATCCTCGGCGTCCCCGTACTGGCGCTCATGCCGGTGGTGGCGCGCGACATGTTCCAGCTCGGAGCAGCGGGGTATGGGCTACTGCTCTCGTTCCTCGGCATCGGGGGGCTCGCGGGAGCGCTGTCACTCGCCGCGGTGGGCTATCGGGTGTCTCGCACGCGCTTGCTCATCGTCGCGTCGATGATCTGGCCCGCGCTCCTGATCCTGTTTTCCTTCACCCGCGTGCCGTGGGTCGGCTATACGCTGCTGCTCGGTATCGGCTGCACGATGATTCTCAATGGCGCCATCGCGAATGGACTGCTGCAGCAAATCGTGCCGGATGCGCTGCGCGGGCGCATGATGGCGGCGTACGGGCTGGTGGTGGTGGGGCTGGCGCAGGTGGTCGGCGCCTTTTCGGCGGGCACGTTCGCCGACCTGATCGGGGTACGGGCGACGATCGCTGGCGCGGCGGCGGCGATGCTGCTCTACGGCGTCTGGGCATTCTTTCGCCCGCCGGAGCTGCGCGCGCTGGAGAGCGCGTATGAACGGGAGCTGCCTGTGCTGTAAGGGCGACCTCGGTCGCAACGAGGTGATCGAGGCCTTCCCCGTGAGTCGACGTCTGGCGTTCGACGACGCCAAGGGGCGGCTGTGGGTGGTGTGCTGGCGCCGCGAGAGGTGGAACCTCACCCCGCTCAAGGAGCGGTGTGAGGCGATCGAGGCCTGCGAGCGGGAGTTCCGCGCCACGCGGCTGCGGTTTCCACACACGAGATCGCGCTCGTGCCGCTTACGGAAGGGCGCGAGCTTGTTCGCCTCGGCACGCCGCCGCGGCCGGAGATGGCGGCGTGGCGGTACGGCGACCAGTTCGGGCGGCGGCGAACCCGACACAGGCTGATCGGGGCCGCGGACGTCGCGGCCGCGGACGCGTTCGTGGTTGCCGGCCCATCCTCGGGATGGTGGGCGCGGGCTGCTTCCCGATGTTCCAGATCGCCAGCCATGTCCGCAATCTCCATCTCACGAATCGGGTTCGCGCGCGGATCCGCGACGAGCGCAACGAACCTAGGTCCCTCACGCTGGTCGACGTCAGGGAGCGCGCGATTCGGTGGCAGCGAGACAAGGACGACTGGGCATTACGAGTGCCGGCGAGTCGCGAACGCAAGTTCCTCTGTGGAACGAACGACGACGAGCGGCAGTCGCTCCTGCTCACCGGTCGGCGGGCGCAGGCCGCATCGAACGGCGCTCGAAGGTGAACTGCACCTGCTCGCGGAGACGTGCCGCGAGACGGACGAGATCGCCGGCATCGCCGACGACATGTTCCTGTCGACCTCCGTGCAGGACGCGTTTGAGCGGCTGAAGTGAAACGCGGCGGCTAAGCGCCAGCCCGCCCCCGAACCAGGCCCGCGTCACCCGTTCGGTCGACCCATCGGTATTTTATTGATGCAACGGGAACAGGGAGTCGCATGGCAAGTCGCTTTCGCGCTCGGAGATGTGGAAGCCGCCGAGCCGAATGAGGCGGCCGTCGATGCTGAGAGCGATCGTCTCCAGCTTCATGGCACGCACGAGGTGCGACGCGGTGGCCCATCGTGCGATGTCAACGTGCGAAGGGACGTCGGCGAATCGTGCGCTATCGTCGTAGGTTTCCCACCCGATGTGCATACCGAGCACGAGCGTATCGAGCCGCTGCCAGTACTCGAACGACGCAAACCCTGCCGCACGAGCGAGATCCCTCCGGACGCGCCGCCATTTCAGCGCGAGCGTGAGCGCCGCGAGTGGACGACGCCATGGCTGACGCAACCGGAGCCATCCCCGGATGAGGACGGGGCCGGTCCAGCTCGCACTCTCCGGCCCGGGCGGGATACGAGTCATGCGCTTCCCGCCACTCATGCACTACCATCCGTCGAATGGACGAGCTGATGCTGACGAATCATCACCACCAGGCGAATCCAGTCCGCGACGACGAACGCTAAAAGAAGCCGCTCAAGCACCGGTGGATTCAGCGTGAGGCCCGCCCAGACGAGAGTGAGGGAAGCGACGGCGGCAGACGCCGCTCCGAGGATGTGATCTCGCTTGAGAGTGCGCGTCATCGCAAGAGAGCCGACTCGCCACTGCCCAGTGACCCCGTTATAGAGCTCGGTCAGGAAGCCTATGGCGGACAGGCCTGCCAGCGCCAGAACCCATCGCTGCGCATCGGCCATCGAGATGGCAACGACAGGCAGCGCAGACCACGCCGCGAGAATCAGGACGAGACGCAGCCAACTAAAGGGCCACGACAGCAGGAGGATGACCCACCAGTAACGCACCGCGAACGCGAAGGCCACGGCAGCAGTGAGCACCGGTCTCGCCGTCGGGATCGAGCCGCGAGCGGTCGTAAGAAGCAGAAGCTGAATTGTCGCGAAGAAACCGACGACGACCACCGCCAACTGCCCGTGCTTGTTGAGGCGTTCATCCACGGGCTCTCCTCCATTGCCGGAGCTGGAGTCGACCGAGTTCGAGCAGTGTAGCCCGTCGACGCGCGAGCCGTGCCGAGAATGGCAGCGCTGCCTCCTTCAGATCGACGACGTACGAACGTCGCACGCGCCGTCCCGCAAGCAGCTCGATCGACAGTGGCACGGTCAACGCACCGAATAGATCGGCCGTACATCCAAGTTGGCTGATCGATGCGCCTGGGTCGTTTTGCAGGCGCTCTATCTCCCCCAGCAGCTCGTACGGGATCGCCCACAGCGGAACCAGCCGCGCCAACGCATGCATCGGCGTGCGGGCGGCTCGAATGCGGGCGACGGCGCCGCCGAGCGCTCGCTCGCCGTGCCGGTAGTCCCACACGCGGACGTACTGACGATACGCAAGATCGTAGGCGGAGACGACTGGTCGCCGCGCGATGGCGGCCGCTTCGTGCAGCGCACACTTGGCCGATAGTCCCTCGAGCGTCGTCACGTCGACGGCATCGATGATCAAGTCGGCGCGCCCGCAGAGGAGTGCGGCGTTGTCGGACGAGATCCCGGTCTGGAGCACATCGATCTCGACATGGGGATTGATCGCCCGCGCGTGATCAGCGAGCCAAGCCGCCTTGTTCATCCCGACCGCGTCGACCGTCGCGCGCTGCCGGTTGAGATTGTGCAGCTCGTAACGACCCGGTTCTACAAGGACGAATCGCATCGCGCCGGCCCGTACGAGTGGCTCGATCGTGGCACCGCCGGTGGAGCCGCAACCGGCGACGAGGAACACGGCCGTGGACAGCGCGAGCTGGTCTGCATCGGCAATCAGGCCGCGGTTGCGGAGCCTGATCTCGTCGAGGAATGGTCGCCGGTCGTCGAGCACGGTCACGAGGCGCTACGCGCCGATTCGGTGTCGCAGGGCGGATAGGCCCGGCGTCCGGAGAAGCGTCGGCGCGTCGGGGAAGAGCTGGCGGAACTTGAACTGCCCGCGAGTCGAGAAGCCGGCGGCGACATAATCATCGAAGCTTCCCTGGGGGAGGAGGAGAACGCGTGGGGCTGCGAGAATGGCGCTGGCCTGCCTTAGCTCGGCGTACGACGGATTGATCCCCGACACAGCCGAGTCAATTAGCGCGCCCGTCGTCGCCTCGTCCAGTGGACCCAGCGCTTCGAAGATCCAGAGGTGCCGGCGAGAATGTGTCGGATCGGGAAGCACCATGAAGTGATCTCGATGAATCGGCACATGGGCCGCAATCAGAGAGATCACGGCAGATACCTGAGCGATGGAGAGCTTTTCCGTTGCGAGGTTGATGTCGTCCTGCGCCCGCCCGATCACGCGAACGCGAAGGGGGCGGGTCGAGGTCACCTCCAGCACGTCGCCGATCGCATACTGTACCAACCCGGAGAGCGTCGTCACGAACACCTCATAGCGGTGTCCGACGGACACCTCCCAGGCTGGACGGAGCCGGGATCCAGTGTTGCCGACATCGCGAAAGGCGAACACTGCCAGATCGACCATCAATGTTAGCTCGCCGGGGAAGCACGGCTCGAGCTCCGCGCCGAACGAGCCCTCAGTCGCCGTGTACAGTCCGCGAACGACGAGGGATCGGCCGATCATCCGCTCCATGAGCATGCGATGCGCGTCGATTGAGGTGCCGCTGAAGTACACGCGGCCCAGCATCGGCCAGAGGTCGCCGAGCGGCCGGCCGCCTGCGTGGCTGGACGCTTCCTCGAGAAACCGCACGAGGTAGGCGGGAACTCCGATAATCGTACCGACGGGCTTCGTCCACGCCTCGCGAACGCTCTGCCGAATCCTCTCGTCCCAATCTGCGATGGCCGCAACGCGCGGTGTCGGCAGCAGCATCCCCCCGCGCTTCTTCTGCGCGATCTGGTACATCAAGCCGGAGATGAATCCCACGGGAATGCCCCGCTCGATACGGACATTGACGGACGCTGTGACCGATAGCCATTTCGTGAAGTGTGGGATGTAGTGCCCTCCCTCGAGCAGCTGGAACAGCAGCAGGCGTTCGGCGAATCGGCGAATAGCGTTCAGCGAGGCCGCCGTGTGCGGGATCAGTTTCGGCTGGCCGCGACTGCCCGATGTCTCACCAAACGCCACGATCGGGTCGCGGCTGAAGACGTCGCGTTCACCGTCGAAGGTCCGCTCAATGCTCGGCGCGTAGCGCGAGTAGTCCTGCGGCGGGACATCGAGAAAGTCCTCGAAGGATTCGTTGCCCGTGATGCCGAGGATGCAGGCGAGGGAACACCCTCGCACGCGCGCCAGAATCTGCCTGAGCAGCGCTCGTTGAGCGGCCTCCGGGTCGCCGAGGACGGATCGATGCCGCGCGGCGAGTAAGGTGGTGAACGGCTCTAAGGACAACGCGCCCTGCGTTGCAAGGGGGAGGCAGCCGCGGACGGGGAGGCGTGCGCAGACGGCGAGCGGCGGAAGTCCCAGTAATGCCAACACGCGGGAGTCGCGCCGTATTTTCTGCTGCCCATGGACGGATCTTCAGGTACGACAGTCGAACGCGAAGGTGCCACGACCAGCGACCGCGTAGGCCCGCACCCCATCGCTCGCCACGTTCGAGAAGAAGTCGTCGAATGCATTCCGGTCGGCCTGTCCAGTGATCGCCCCCGTCACTGCATCGAAGCGCAGAAGATAAAACGCGCTGACGAAAATGCTCGTCCGGCATACGCCGGCGCCAAATGAAGAGCTTCTCGAGTCGGCCGTCCATCTGATCGCCCCGGATTCGAGGTCGATCGCGCGCACCTTTGTGTCCGTCCCAGCGGCGATGACATTGGAGCCGACGATCACAACCCGGGGAGCGCCGCCGGCATCCGCGCGCCACAGTTCCGTGTGGGTGCGAGTATCGATCGCGATGAGCGGACCCGCATAGATATCGTTGACGATCACGCGATTCCCCGCAAGCAGAGGCGCGCCATAGAAGTAGTCGCGGCTCCCGGCCGTCTCGAACCGCCACAGCTCTGCGCCGGTGAGCCGGTCGAGCGCGACGAGGACGCCCTTGGAGGCGGCGCCGTTGGGATCGAGTGACTTTTCCACATTCACGTACACCGTGTCCCCTGACACCGCGAGGCCGCGAATGTGCGCCGGGTACGGACTGCCGGTGATTAGCCTCTGCTTCCAACGCAGCGCGCCAGTAGCGCGATCGAGGGCGTAGGCAACGGCGATTCCGCGCTGCCCGGTATAGAAGGTAGTCGCGTCGAGCGCTGGAACCACCACCGCCTGAGAGTCGGGATGCATGTTCCAGAGCGTCCGCCCGGTTGCGCCATCCACCGCCATCACCGAATCGGTCTCGGAGAGATAGACCACGCCACCATCGGCAACCAGGGTCGTTGGCGGCGGGGCCGCAGCGAATCGGATGCGGCGACTCCAGAGGCGGGCGCCGGTGGCGGCGTCGAGTCCGACGAGCGAATTACCCTCCTGTATGTAGACCCGTCCCGCATCCGCGGCCGGAGTGCCATTTATCCAATCCTGGCCGGCGTTGGTACGAGCACTCGCCCAGAGGAGCTTCATGCTCGCGCTCGCCGGACCGGTCGACTCGTGGCAGCCGACGGGAAACAAGGACATTGCGAGCAGAGGAGTCATCAAAAAAACGAGCGCGAGCCTCATGACGAACAGTCCGATGAGTGAGAGAGCGGACGTCCCGGGGCGGAACCGGCCGGGGGTGTGGCCCCCCCCAACCCGGGGGGATTTGTGGTAATGCAATGCAAAAAACCGGTTTAATGCCATTTAGAACACACCCCGCCGGGGGTGACGCCCCGGGGCGCGCCCGGTT
>JAJAYP010000137.1 GCA_026786185.1 Gemmatimonadaceae bacterium | reverse complement strand
GGAGTACGCCCGGCGAGAGCCGCGAGTCACCCTGCTCGAGCTGAACGCGGGCGGCAAGGCCTCCGCGCTGAACGCCGCGTTCTCGCATTCCGCCGCCGAGCTGCTCGTGCTCACCGACGTGCGCCAGCCGCTCGAATCCGGGTGTGTCGCCGCGCTCGTCTCCTCCTTCGCCGATCCCACGGTGGGTGCGGTGAGCGGAGAGCTGCGCATCCGTCGCACCGATGGGCAGCTGTCTGTTCCCTCCGTCTACTGGCGTTTCGAAACCAAGCTCCGTCACGCCCTCGCGCGCGTGGACAGCACGCTGGGCGTGACTGGTCCCATCTACGCGATTCGTCGAGCGCTCGTTCGACCCATCCCGCCAGGGCTGATCCTGGACGACATGTACCTTCCGCTCGGGGCGTTCTTCGCTGGCTATCGTCTCGTCTCCGAACCGCTCGCGATCGCGTGGGACGAGCAGATGGACGTGCGCACCGAGTTTCGACGCAAGGTGCGAACGCTCGCCGGGAACTATCAGCTTCTGCGACACGAGCCCCGCCTCCTGCTGCCGTGGCGCAACCGCATGCTGTGGCACTACCTCTCGTACAAGATCGGACGGCTGCTCCTGCCGCACCTGCTGATCGTCATCTTCGTCGCGAGCTTCTTTCTACCGGCCTCGATCCGGTGGCCTCTCGTCGGGCTGCAGCTGCTGGGTTACCTTCTCGCTGCCGCCGATCCCTGGGTCCCTTCCGCCTCACCGATCAAGCGCGTGTCCGCGCCGGTCAGCTCCGTTCTCGCCATGATCGCAGCGGCGTTCATCGCCCAGAAAATCTTCTTCGTTCGATCCGAATCGATGTGGGTGCCGACCAGGACCAGCCGCTGAGGCGCGCTGGACGCAGTCGCCACAGTGCTCGCACCTCCCCAGACCACCACACCACCGACATGACGACCGCCGCAGTTTCGCTCCGTCGCACGACAGCAGGCCTCCTCGTCCTTCTCGCATCCGCCTCTGCCGCTGCCCAGGGAAACTCCTCCGCGCCAGCCCAGGTGGAACGCCCGTTCGGAACCCTGCGCGACCAGGCGGCCGAGCAGCAGCGCTGGCTCGACGAGCGCATGAAGACCGTGCTCCCCGCGCTCATGCGGAAGCACAAGGTCGACATGTGGGTCGTGCCCATGCGCGAGTACAACGAGGATCCGGTATTCACGTCGCTCGTCGCGCCCACCACGTTCGCCGCGCGCCGTCGCACCATCTATCTCTTCTTCGACGAGTGCGCGCATCCGGAGCGCCCCGAGCTCGCACGCGGCGTCGTGCCGTGCACCGTGCAACGCATTGCGCTCGGCGGCACCTCGCAGGGTGGAGTGTTTCAGGCCGTACGCTCCCTGACGCCAGCTGCTGGGCCGCAGGGCAGCCGCGCCGGCCAGCAGGCGGAGCTCTGGGGTGACGCGCAGTGGCAGGTGCTCAAGCAGCAGGTCGAGGCTCGCCGGCCCACGACCATCGCGATCAACACGTCGCGCGTCTTCGCCTTCTCCGATGGCCTCTCCTCCGGCGAGCTCGAAGGCATGCGCGCCGCACTCGGACCACGATGGACGGCGCGCTTCAAGCACGCCGAAGCCCTGCCGCTCGAGCTCATTGCGACGCGTCTGCCGGCCGAAGAGGCGATGTATGCGCGCATGACACAGGTCGCCTGGCAGATCATCGAGACCGCCTTCTCCAATCAGGTCATCCAGCCCGGGGTGACACGCACCGAGGACGTCGTCTGGTGGATGCGCCAGCGGGTGAACGACCTCGGGCTCGGCACCTGGTTCCAGCCATCGGTCGACGTCCAGCGTCGCGGCGTCACCGAGGCGGCGCTCGGCGACAATCCGATCATCCAGCGCGGCGACGTGCTGCACTGCGACTTCGGCATCACCGCCCTCCGCCTCAACACCGATACCCAGCACATGGGCTACGTGCTGCGGGAGGGCGAGACCTCGGTTCCCGCGGGGTTGGTCAAGGCGCTGGAACGATCGAACCGGCTGCAGGACATCGTCGTCGCCGAACTTCGGCCCGGCCGATCGGGCAACGACATCCTTCGCGCCTCACTCTCCCGGATGCGCGACGAAGGCATCGACGGCACCGTCTACTCCCACCCGATCGGCATGCACGGGCACGGCGCCGGCCCGCTCATCGGATTGTGGGATTACCAGAGTGGCGTGCCCGGACGCGGCGATGCACGCGTGATCCCCGCCATGTGGTACTCCATCGAGTTGCAGGCCACGACGCCGGTGCCGGAGTGGGGCGGGCAGGCCGTACGATCGGCACAGGAGGAGGATGTGATCATCTCCGCCGACGGAAAGGTCAGATGGGCGCTGCGGCGGCAGTCCGACTACCACCTGGTGCGATGACCTCGGCGCGGCGTCGTCAGCGGTGCGGACCTGAAATCACGCCCGCGGCAGGTTCAGGGTGAAGGAGAATCGCGTGCCGGAGTGCCGCGTCGATTCCACCTCCAGCGTCGTTTCCATCGCGCGCAGGAAGCTTTGGCAGATGGCCAGCCCGAGCCCCGCGTTCGAGAATCGCATCCCTGACGCGCTCGGCCTGAAGCCGTCGAAGAGCATGGCCATGACGTGGGGCGGAATGCCCTCACCCGTGTCCTGGACGAAGAAGGACACGGCCGTGTCGTCGATCTCGGTGCAACCCAGTGCGACAGTTCCCTGATTCGTGTACTTCAGCGCGTTGGTCACGAGATTGAGCAGCACGCGTCCGAGCGCGGCGGGATAACCGAGACGGCCGTCGCTCGCGGGCAGGGTGTACTGCACCGGAAGACCCTTCTCCTCGCTCACCGGGCGCACGGTGTCGCAGACGCCGAAGATCACTTCGGCGATGGAGAAGGGAATGGGTGACCCGTCCACGAGGCGATGGCCGCCGCGGACGGCATCGATGACGTCGCTCGCGAGCGTGTTGAGACCCAGGGCCGCGCCATAGATCAACCCCAGCTGCCGCTCCTGCACCACCGTCACCGGTCCGCTTCGGGCTCGACGCAGCGTGTCGACGAGGAACAGGATGGACGTCAGCGGCGAGCGCATGTCATGTGCGATCTCGACGACCGCGTTCACCGCATCGGCACTGGCCAGATGGCGGGAGAAGTCGTGATGCGTGTCGTCCGTCTGTCCGGCACGCACCGCTTCCAGCGACGCCAGCGTCCGCGCGAGTTCGCTGCCATCCACCGGAAATCTTGCGTGGAGCACCACGGCGAGCAGCGCAGCGCGCAGTGCATCGGCGTAATGCGCCGGCACGGCCGGGAACGTGTCCCTGATGCGGCGACTGCCGACACGGCCGTTCGATTCGCCGATTGATGCACCAGGCAGGACGTCGACGATGACGGCGAGCCGCTCCCTGATCTCCGCCGTCGTCGAACGCTCCGACCGTGCCAATTCTGTCGCCGCATTGTCGACAGCGACGGGGATGAGATCACGAAGCGAACGCCTGGCGGTCTCGGCCGGAACACGTGATGAAGTCAATGGCCGAAGATCGCGGGTGAATGCGGAAACTGAATCCCAACAAACACCGAGGGTGAGGCAAAGTTCCGGCCGAGGCCGATCCCTAAGTCTCGATGCTCTCGCTGTTGTCTCGCCGGAATCCGTGACGCTCGAGCAGGCGATAGAGTGTCGTGCGGTCGACGCGGGCCAGCCGCGCTGCTCGTGACATGTTGCCCGAGGCCCGCGAAACCAGACGTGTCACGTACTCCTTCTCGAAGTTGGCGAGCACCTGATCCTTCGCGACGTGGTAGGCCTCGTGCATCGGAAGCCCGATGGACGGTGCCTGATCCGATGGCATATCCTGCCCCTGCGACACCGGAATGTCCTCGGCCGCAATCGTCGCCCCCGGCTGCGTCAGCACCACCAGGTGCTCCACGACGTTCTGCAGCTCGCGCACGTTGCCACGCCATGTACGGCTCTGCAGGAACTCGAGCGCCGCACCGCCGAAGCGCGGCATCGCGTCGCGCGACGTGTGATGACGCTTCCAGAAGTGCCCGAGGAAGTGATCCGCGAGCATCGGAATATCCTGCGTGCGTTCGCGAAGAGGCGGCAGCGTGATCGAGACGACGTTCAGTCTGTAGTACAGATCCTCGCGCAGCACCTTCGCCTGAATGGCCTGCCGCGGGTCGCGGTTGGTGGCGGAAATGAACCGCACGTCCACCTGCGCGTCCTGCTGCTCGCTGCCCACTCGGCGAACCACGCCATCCTGCACCACACGCAGGAGCTTTGCCTGAAGCGGCAGCGCCATCTCGGTCAGCTCGTCCAGGAACAGCGTACCGCCATTAGCGGCCTCCAGCAGGCCGACCTTTTCGCGGTCTGCGCCGGTGAAGGCTCCCTTGCGATGTCCGAACATCTCGGACTCGAGCAAATGCTCGGGCAGGGCTGCACAGTTGAGCGGAACGAGGATCTCGTTCGAGCGCCGGCTGTGCCGGTGGATGAACTGCGCGAACATCTCCTTGCCGGTCCCGCTTTCGCCCACGAGCATCACCGACGCATTCGTCGCGGCGACTTTCCGCGCCAGGTCGATGGCGCTCCGGAAGGTGGGCGATACGCCGAGCAGGGTGACCTTGTCGCTGTTCACGTGCTGCTGCTGCAGATCCGTGCTGGCCTCGGTGCGACGACGGTTCAGCAGTACCGTGTACGCCGCGCGCCCGAACATCAGGTGCAGGTGCGTGCCGGAAAACGGCTTCGGCAGGTTCTCCCATGCCCCGATGCGGAGCGCCTCGATGCTGGAGGCCACGCTCGGGTTTCCCGTCATCATGATGACGAGCGTGTGCGGCTGGACTTCCAGCATCGCCTTGAGGACATCCAGGCCCGGCACCGGCGTCATGTACAGGTCGAGCATGACGATGTCGAAGCGCGACCGCCGGAACTGATCCAGCGCTTCGTCGCTGCGCCCACTGCACACGACGCTGTACCCTTCCAGTTGCAGCACGCTGGCGCATCCTTCGCGCAGCGTTCGGTCATCGTCGATGACCAGCACGCGGATGCTGGCGCGCTGTTCCATCGGAATCGTGACCGTGTCGGCAAGGATGGGCTCGCCAGCCGGCGGACGCAGCGATACTGCCGAGTCCGTCAACCGTGATACACGATCGCCTGTTACGGCGGGGGAGTCGAGGCTGCTCGAGGCTGGTTGCATAGTGTCTTGCTGACCTTGCTAGAAGGATGCCAGCCTGATGCGCCGCCGGGACAATTGTGGCTCCTGCCCAACAGCAGGTACCGGTGACCCGGATCACCAAGCTTGGGGAAGGTCGACATTTTGTCAAGCCGGGGTGCCGTAACGGACCTGTAAACGCAGAAAATCCGCGATCGGAGAGCGATCGCGGATTCAAGCTTCTGCAACTGAGGGAAAGTGTTGCGCTATCGCAACATACGTTAGTTTACCGGGAGGTCGGCGAAGCTGGAAGTGGCACTCCCGCCCGCCCCCGAGAGTACGTACTGGAGAGCCGACTCCGCACGCCCCACCACGTCGGTTGCGTCCACGCCGGAGGCACCGAAGTCAGCCACGGCGTAGAAGCCGGCATGAAGGGCCACCTGCCCGTCGGCCTCGCCACCTGATGCGCTTCCTTCGAGGGCCCGCTGTAGCCGCCCAACGAATTGGCGAGCACCGGCCTCATCGGTATGTGGAGCCAGGATCGCGAAGCGACTCTCTCCCACGTATCCCACCACGTCCGACTTCCGGCTCTTCGACCGGCAGAGATCCGCCATGTAGCTCAGCGCCGCACTCACCGGCTTCGCCGTCGTCGCTGAGTCCGCTGTACGATTCGACGTCACGACGACGCACGCCAGCGGCTCGTGGTTGCGCGAAGCCCGCGCTCCGAGCTGGGCCGCCCAGTGCCGCAGACCGCGCGAACTATAAAGGCCGGTCGACGGGTCGATGAGCGAGGTGGACTCGACGTCCTCCAGTCGGCGACGAGCCCGCAGGAAGGTCGCCATCTTGAGCAGTATGCCCTCGGTATCGACTGGCTGGGTGCTGAAATCCCACGCGCCCGCCTCGAATGCCTCCATCCGTACCCGGTTCGACGTCGGCGCGGGCGAGATGATGAAGATCGGCGTGGAATGATCGAACAGCGGATCGTCCGTCAGCGCCCGGCACACGGTGATACCGTCGATCTCCGTAAGCCCGGTATCGAGAATCACCACGTCCGGACTCACATGCCGCGCGAGATCGAGCGCCCGCCGCCCGTCATCGACCCGGAGCGCAGTGTAGTTGTTCAACTCCAGCACACTCTCGACAGACCGGCCCAGCCATTCACCATGGCTGGCGATCAGGACGAGCGGGAGCCGATTCCGGACTTCAACCATGACGATGGCTCGGTACGGGGAAGAAGTGGCGCCGTCGCCACTCCGGCGAATCAGTCATCGAGTCGCTGCAACCGGACGGCCAGCCGATTGCGAGCGTACAGTATACCAGGCCAGCGCTTCGGCAAGTCCTTGCGACACGCGATGCGTGGGCTCGTAGCCCAGCAGGCGGCGCGCCTTGCTGATGTCGGCGAGTGAACGCCGGATGTCGCCCTGCCGTGCCGCGGAGTACGTGGGCTTCGCGCTCGCGATGCCGGGGTGATGCGGCGCCAGCTCCCGCTGGATCATCGCGAACAACTCATTGAGCGAGGTCTCGTCGCCGCAGGCGACATTGTAGGCCTCCCCGGTGGCAGCCGCGTTGGGCGTCGTGGCAGCGAGGATGTTGGCCTGAACGGCGTTCGCGATGTAGCAGAAGTCCCTGCTCGTGCCGCCGTCGCCGAAAATCTCGCACTGCACGTCTCGCAGCAACTTGTCCACCCAGCGCGGAATGACGGCCGCGTAGGCACCGTTGGGGTCCTGACGCCGGCCGAACACGTTGAAGTAGCGCAGCCCCACCGTCTGCAGTCCGTAGTTGCGCTGGAACACCGAAGCGTAGAGTTCGTCGGTCGCCTTCGTGGCCGCGTACGGTGAAAGCGGACGCCCCGTCCTGTCTTCCACCTGGGGTACCGTGGTGGCATCGCCATACACGGAGCTCGACGACGCGTACACCACCCGTTGCGCCCGCGCATCGCGCGCGGCAACGAGAATGTTGAGGAATCCCTCGACGTTCACCTGGCTGCTGCTGAGCGGATCGGCAATCGAGCGCGGCACCGACGCCAGCGCGGCCTGATGGAGCACATAATCCACCCCGACGCATGCCGCCCGGCACGCCTCCACATCGCGAATATCCCCTTCGACGAAGCGAAACGAGCCCGCGCCATCGTGCAGCGCAACGGCCTCGTCCAGGTTGGTCTGGTAGCCGGTGGAGAAGTTGTCCATCCCGACCACGGTCTGTCCGAGGTCCAGGAGCTCTTCGACGAGGTTGGATCCGACGAAGCCCGCAGCGCCGGTCACGAGCCATACTCGCGGATGCGCAGCGAGTGACTCGCGAACCTGCGAATATGGCATTGGAGAAGATTTATCGGTCATGTAGGGAGAGTAGCTGAGGGAGACACAACCGGGCGAAGCATCTTCCATTCCTTGGCCCACGCATATCCCCGGACGAGCAACCTGCGTGGAGGCAACAGGTTACCGCACTGCGACGCCCCTCTCTTGTAAAATGCCCTCCCCACCTGTCGCAAATGTCCTGCAACCTGTTGGTGCAATCCTGCACCGCCCAATGATCGTGCGCGGCAGTCCCGCGTGACGTCAGGGCGTCAGTGAGACCTGCACACCCACGCTTCGCGCCGACGGCAACTGACCCATCTCCATGCCGCGAGATGGTGCGGTGCTGAGCACGAACTCGGGGTCGATGTTCGGTGCGTCGCTCCAGAGCGTCAGGTTCCGGCCGATCACGGCGACGCGCAGCGACTGGGCGTGCAGCCCCACCGAGTGCAGCGGCAGCGCGAAGCTCGCCCTCGCCTCCCGCAGCTTCACGAAGCCCGCGTCGTACACCCACCGCTCGGCGATCGCCCCCAGCGCATGGTAGTAGTCCTCCGTGGACGCGTGCACGACATTGGCCTGCTTCGTCGTGACATCGATGCCCGCGATCAACAGCCCGGTATCCGGTCGGAAGGAGGTCTCCGCGAGCACTCCCGCATATGCACCCGTCCGGTTGCTGGCGCTGAACAGCCGGCCGCCGCGCCGAATGTCGAACAGCACGCTCAGGTCGAGACCCATCACCCGCACGCTGGAGCTCACTCCCGCGATCCAGCTCGGCGCCGCTGATCCCAGAAAGCGCGCGCCCGCAACGCTGTCCGGTAGCGGCACGCCGTTGCGAAGCAGCAGCTGGCCTGCTCCATCACGCAGATACGTCGTGCCCGTCAGCGTGCCGACGGGTGAGCCTGCGCGCGCCTCCACGGACACGCCGTCGATGACCGGTCCGAGCGTCACGGAGCTCACGCCTGCGCCGAGCGACTGAACCATGCTCGTGTTCCGCGCGAAGCTTGCGCCGACTCGCCACTCGAAGCGAGAGAATCGGAGCGGAGTGATCTCCGCCTGCGCCTCGATTCCCTTGTTGGAGACGGTGCCACTTCGGGAAAAGCTTGCGCCCGAAGGAAGAATGAGATTCTCGCTGCGCTCGTTGTAATAGCCGACATCGGCAGCGAGCCGGCCGGCGAAGGCGCGCAGCTCGGCACCCAGCTCCCACCCGCTCGTCAGCTCCGGCGCGACGAGCGGATCGATCGCGGCGCCGACGACACTCTGCGCGAGACCCAGTTGCTGAAGCAGCGCGGCACTCGTCTCGGTGCCCGAACGCGACCAGCCTCCGCGAAGCGTCAACGCGTCGATGCGCCCACGCAGCGATGGGTTGGCCCGTACCAGATCGATGCTGGCCAACGCGCTCGGATAGACTTGTGCCGCGCTGGCAGCGAGCAGGCTCGAGCTCTCACGGCGCACAGCCACGGACAACGTCGCGAAGTCCAGCATCGTGGCGTCCACTCCGCCGGCCAGGAAGGTCGTCTGCCCGTCCGCTCGGAATTCCTGCACCGCGGGCGGCGTCGCATTGGGCAGTCGATCGGTGCCGGAGGCAACCGTTCGAAGTTCGTTGCCGCGACGTCCGGCGCCGAGGCTGAATGCAAATCCGTTGGATCCGGTGGTCGGAGGCGTGGCCCTGAGCCAGAGCTCCGCGTTCGTGCGGGTCGCCTCGATCTCGTCATCTTCCCTACCGCCCGTCGAGAAATCGCCGTCGCCGGCGAAGTACGGAAAGCCTCCCATCCAGCCCGGCGCCACGGTGAGCCTCCGCGACTCGCTGTAGCGATCCGCGCCGGCGCGTGCCGTGCCGCGCAGCCAGTTCGAGAACGTGTACGATGCCGCACCGCCGCCCAGCCACCTTGTGCGCTGGTCGCTGTTGTCGTTCTCGATCGCGGCGAAGTACGGATTGTTGTGACCGCTGTAGTGCCAGCTGATCTGCCGCTTGCTCGCGTCGCGCAGGCGATCGCGTAGCGCCGCCACATCCAACTGCCGGCCCATCATCGCGAACACCGAGACGGGGTTGCTCTCGTCGGCACCCGTTCCGGGTCGATCCTCGCCTTTGATGCCGTGGTATTGCACGTCGCCGCTGAGCTCGAGCCGCGCCGTGGGCTGGTAGGCGGACGTGAGTGTGACAGCCCGCTTCGTGAGCGAGCTCTGTGGAGTCAGTCCCGTGTAGTCGCGATTGCTGAGCGAGAGGCGGAACTGTCCGGTCTCGTTCGATCCCTGCGCCGCGGCATTCGTGGCCAGCACTCGTCCGCGCTCGAAGAAGTCGCGAACGTTGTCGGGACGCGGGAGCCACGGCCGTACCTCAGCGCGTCCCGCCTCGGTGAGGCTCGCCTGCGGGATCGGTTGCCCGAGCAGTGCGGGACCCCAGCTCTGGCTCACCGAATCATTCACGCCACCGCCGCGTCCGTCGAAGAAGGCGAATGCGCCTCCAAGGCCTTGTCCGAACGCATTCTGATAGTCGGGCAGCTTGAGTGGTGTCGCGTACGAGAACTGCTGGCTTGCCGAGATGTCGAAGCCGCTCAGTCCGCGACCGCTGCGCGTGGTCACGAGCAGCACGCCGTTGGCCGCGCGGCCACCGTAGCGCATGGTCGCGGCGGGTCCACGCAGCAACTCCACCGACGCGACATCCTCGGGGTTGAGATCCGAGAACGCGCTGCCGAAGTCGAATCCCCCGCGACCCGTGCGCTGGCTGATGCTGGCGACGTTCGCGTCATCGATCGGAATGCCATTCACGACAACGAGGGGTTGCGTAAGCCCGACGATCGTTCGCGCTCCGCGCACCGTCACGGTACTGGTGCCACCGAGTGCGGATCAAGGCCGCACGTCCACGCCGGCGAGCCGCGCCGCGAGTGCGGATGGCCCATCGGCAGACCCGGCGAGGTCGACGAACAGGCTCCCGTTCACCGTCCGGAGACGCGCGTCATCGCTCGACGGGATTCGCGCCGCATCGTTGCGGACCGACGCGGGTGCTCCGCGCGG
>JAJAYP010000136.1 GCA_026786185.1 Gemmatimonadaceae bacterium | reverse complement strand
TTCAGCTGGATGGGAGGGCAACGTGCAATACCTGGGCAACGGCTTTTGGTATTCGGATGACTTCTGCCCCAAGTACACCGGCACGGCGAACTTGGAACCGGGTCAGAACTACACGAATCTACTCCTCGCAGTCGGTCCGGGCATCACCAACGTCGCGGCCGTCAGATGCAGCCTCCAATACAATCCGTACGGATACGAGATGATCGCCTTTGAGTCGGACGGTGGTCTGAACGGATCAGGCGATGACTTCGGACGCCGCTTCTTCTATGGGGGCAGCATACCCTTCGGCGCTGCGGTGGGGTACCAGCTCCCGTACTATTCTGGGGGTGGCACACCGAGCGACGGTCAATTGTCGGTCGAGATGACTTTGCAGTACCGATAGGCCGTGACGCCCCGAGTGGGGGTGAAGCACGATGCTCTGCCCCCACTCCACATGCGTGCGCCCATCCCTCAGCACACTCTCCGTCTTGATGAGGCCTTGCCCGTGCGAGCACGTAGATACAGAGCCCCTCAGGACGCGTCCTATCGTGACGCATCTTGTCATGACGCGAGGCAAATCCACCATCGTCGACTATCAGGCGACGTGTGGCGTCCACGGTTGAGACATCTCGTGCGCGCTGTCTCGCTGTTTCTGTTCGCTCAGCCCGTGTCGGGGCAGCAGATCGTGCACAAGAGTGCGCCGCTCATTGGGCAGGTCACGAACGCGCGAGGCGAACCGATAGGGGGCGCGGCCATTGAGGTGGCGGGCACGTTCTGGCGCACTACATCGCAGCGAGATGGTCGTTTCCAGCTCGCCATCGCTCCAGGTGACTGGGAATTGCGTATTCGGCGCCTTGGCTACCTGCGCACCACGCGCGCACTCGCAATTGGGACCGACCGCACGCTAGCGGACACGCTCCGCGTGACACTGGCTGAGGCGGCGAGCCAGTTGCAGGGAGTCGTGGTGACGGGCGATAACGACATGCCGTTTGTGTCGACGATGACGACCGAGACGGCGCGGCAGGCGCCCCCGCTTGGGGAAGCGGACATCCTTCGCGCCTTGCCCATGTTGCCTTCGGTGTCACAACCAAATGACATCATCGGTCGCATGCATTTCGCTGGCGGTGCCAGCGATGAGCACAGTGTCTCACTGGACGGGCATCCGTTGCAATCGCCTTATCACGTGCACAGCGTACTCGGTGCCTTCAACGTCGCTGCTTTGGATCGCGCTGACGTGTTGGTCCATCATCTTCCGAGCTCGTATGACGGTCGCCTCAGCGGCGCCGTTGCCCTGGAAACGCGACGAGCCTCAGCTGAAGCGTCGGGTGAAGCCGTCCTCAGTCTTCTCTCGACAAGTGTGACCGTCTCGCAGCCATCAGTGCTGGGAGGTCCCGATGTGCTGATGAGTGGACGCGTCACGTATCTCGACCGAGTACTGCGTCAGTATGCCGGCAGTTCCGGTGAGACCAGCGATGACGTCTTGCTCCCCTCGTACCGTGACGCGCTCCTCAAGCTTGCCCGCGACCTGAAGGGTGGATGGTCAGTGGAAGCCCTCGGGTACAGCACACTAGATCGCTGGGCCGACGCAACGCAGGATACAGCCAGCCAGCCCCTACGGTGGGGAGAGGATTTGATTGGCGTGCTCGCGTCGCGCCGGGGTGCCCCTTGGAACGGGTCATTTCGCCTGTCGGCCAACCGTGCCTTCGCGGGTTTCCAGCGCCAACGTGGACCTCCACTCGCGAGCGCCTCCCCGGCCGACCGCACGCTCGCGCAGCGGCTGGACTTCATCGATCTGACGCAGCACTGGATCTCGAGCTCGCTCGAACTCCGCCGCCTTGCGCGCGATTGGCAGGCGGTTACTGGGCTCACATTCGATGAGCGGCGCACGAATCAACGGTGGGATGGAGCACGTGCCGTCGATCTGTTCAAGAGCGGAGTGCCCATCACTTACGACGCGCGCGCGCGGCAGTCATTGATTGGAGTGTACACCGAGGGGTCCCTTCGTGCAGGGCCGGGATGGAGCGGCACAGCGGGCGGGCATGTCACGCTCGCACACGGCGTCCCGTATTTCGCGCCACGGCTGACGGTCAGTGCGAACCTCGCGGCTACGACGCGAGTGCAGCTCGCCATCAACCGCCGCCATCAGTTCGACGCTATCGCCGGGGAGCCTCAAGAGGGGAGCATCACTCAGCCCGTCTTTCTGCTTCACGTGCCACGCGTGGCCGATATGGTTGCGCTCTCCACCACATGGCAGCCCGGCGTCGGGCCGAATGGCAGTCGAGTCGGGGCGGAAGTCTCGCTTTATGGCCGGCGCTACCGGGACCGCTTTGTGCCGGATCTGCGGGCGAGTTCCCTTGGCGACCGTTCGGATCCTGCATCCCCTGCCAGTGAGCTCGCCGGCATGCGTCGAGTTCCCGGGTCAGTGCTCGGTGCGAGCCTGGCCGCCAACCTTTCTCTGGTTAACGGCTTGGTCGTCCAGGGGAGCTATACTGAACAGCGGAGTCGCGAGCGCGTTGACGGTCAGGAACGCCCCACTGCATGGGACGCACCTCATCAGCTCAGTCTGTTCGCCGGGATTCCGCTTGGCGCGCGATGGACACTCACAAGTGTCGCTCAGCTGCACAGTGGCTCGGCAGTCACACCGGTCGCGGCTCGTATCATCGTTCCCGATGGAGCGCTCCAGTACGGGCAGCGATTCATCTATGGTGAGCCGAATAGTGCGCGTCTGCCTGCGTACACACGGCTTGATCTCGGCCTTCGCCATGGCTGGAGCGGCCTCGGTGCACGCTGGACGCTCTCAATTCAGGCGCTCAACATCTTTGCTCGGACAAATGTGCTCGGATACCGCTGGAGCGAGTATTTCATCTGTCAAGACAACCCTGTATGCCGCGGGGCCGAGCCCGCCCGCAGGGGTCTCCCGATTCTTCCGTCTGTCGGTCTCGAGGCAAAGTGGTGAGACGCTGTAGCGCACCGATAGTTGTGTTGTCGGCTGTCGTCACTCTGATCAGCTGTGACGCGGTCGCACCGCTCGTGGCGCGGACTGAGGAGCCGATGCTCTATGTGATGCTGACGCCCGATGCGCTGACGCCACCAGAAACAGCACTCACGGCGCTGCTCGCTACCACCGGCACTCCCGTCGCGGTCGAGCTGCGCTCGGCCGAGCAGTTCACGATGCGACGCACCTCCGATGGGAGCCGCTTTGCCTGGCGTGAGGTGGAAGCAAGTCGCACTGGGCGCGATGGTCGGCCGCGGTATGCTCCATCTGGAGGCAATTATCTCCTGGCTGAGCGAGCCAGCGTTGCTGGGCTTGGACGCGAGAACCTGTCGGCGGGATCGACATACACCATCGAGGTCGCAACGCAGGGGCGACTCATCACGGGGTCCGTCACCATACCCGCCCGTCCGGTGCCGTCGCTCGTCCAAGAGGCGAACCGAAGACGAGTCGTCTGGCCACGCGCTGCAGCGGCGGCTCTTTACCTGCTTGAGATTGACACGGCCGTGGTACGGAGCGTCACGGTGCGCGATACCTTTTATGTGTTGCATGATGATAGGGACTCCCTGTCGCTACCGCCAATCCCGAAATTTCGCCTTACGGCTGTGGACAGCAACTGGTCACGGTTCATGAGTGATTCAACTGTGACGAGCGCGGGCCTACGCGGCGCGTACGGGCTCTTCGGCGCATTCACCAGTGTCGAGCTTGAATTGCCGCGGTTGACGGGAGCGACGCGGTCCGCCCGCGCGCCACATCGCGACCCTCGGCCGCACAACCACGCTCCCATTGCAAACCGCGATGTGGGTTACTCGCACAGCTCGAAGCTTCATACAGGCATCCACTGAGTGTCTCCGACGATGAGCGCATCCATTCCAATGTGCATGCAACTGCACCGGAAGCGCGCTCACGGGGAATCCCGCTGCTGCTCCTGGATCTCCTGGCTTTGGGATGCCGATGCGCTGTCATCACCTGTTTGATCGATCTCGGACAGAATCATCGGTTGAGAAATGGACACATTGCTGGGGAGCAGTCGAGGGCCGCGGAGCTGCAGAACGAGCATCCGTTCTTCCGCCGCGATTGATGAGGCTGGCGATGCGCATCAGGATCCTGTTGGGCACGTGGGCGGTCGTGATGAGCTCCGCCTGTGGCAGTTCCACCGCCCCGCCGGCCTTTGCCGGCGACTACCACCTCACGGCCGTGAACGGCGCCGCGCTCCCCGCGTCGCTTGGCGGCGAGACCCAGGTCATGCGTGGTTCGCTGCACCTGGGCGCGGATGAGAGGTGGTTCCTCACGCGCACCCAAGTCGCGCTCACGCTTCCCGGCTCCTCCACCGACACCCTGTCCGGGCACTGGGTCACGACGGGCAACGACATCATCCTCTACTTCGCCTCCACCTCCGTGGTCAACGCCGTGGCCACGTATGCGGCGCCCGCCGTCGTGGTCGTCTACGCCGGGTATAGGTACACCGTCCTCCCGAACTAGCGCCACCGCTCGCCCTCGCGTCGCGACGCCGCCCCGCACTCCGACGCCTCCGTCGAACGAGGTGATCGGCCCGCTCCACCGCACCGGGTTGGTGTAGGCGTGAGATGTTCATCGGCGTGTGCAGCACACCGCGCTCCGGCCCACGCCGGAGAGCGGAGGCGTGCGGGTCGCATCCGTGCGCCGCCGCCCGTCGCTAGACGCCCCAGCTCGTTTCCACGCTCCGCTCCCGCATCGCCGATGCGAAGGAGATTGGGCGGCCGCCTTCACGGGCGCGACGGGCATCGTCTTGCTACTGCTTACTCATGGCCGTCACCGTTCGAAGCAGATGTTGTTGCGCGCACCTCCGGAGGGTCCGCGGCTACACTCCGGGCTCGATGCCGGCGCACGATGACGCTGGACTGACGCGCAAGGATTAGATCGTTCTCAGAGAAGCGATTCTTGCGGAAGCGACGGAGCTCGCGGACGTGCTGGGCGGTGCTTCCGTTGCCGCCCCACCGTAGCGCCGCGCACCGACCCGAATCGCGAGGAAGGGCCATGCCGAATTTTCTGTTGTTGATGTTGATGGCGTGGGCGCCGTGGCTCCTCCTGGGGGGCGGAGTGCTCTACATCGGCGTACGCTACGTCCGCGCTGTGGAGATCCGTTCACAGGACCGCGCGGAAATCGCCGCGTTGAGCGGTCGCGTGCTCGCGCTTGAAGAGTCACTGCTGGATGTTCGTGCGGAGAAGGAGCGGGCGCTCGACATCGAGCGCTTCGCCGCCGAGCTTCGGCCCGGGCGTGCGAGCCTGCTGGATCGTGCGTGAGCATTACCGGGCGCCACGTCGTCCAGATCCGGCGTATCATCATTCACATCTCATCCCACACGAGTATGAATCGGCCCGCCATCCTTGGCGCGTGCGTGGCGGTGCTCGCTCTGTCGCGGCCGACGCTCGCGCAGACCGCTCGAGACTCTGTCTTGCCCGCCGGTCGCATAAGTCCGCTCATCGCCTCGAGCCGGCTCGCCTCGACGGGCCGAGTCGGGTTTCAGCTTGAGAGTCGATCCACGGAGCAGGGCGCGGCGCCCGGCCCGACCAGTCGCCGGTACCTTAAGACGGGTGCCATCACCGGGCTCGCCATTGGCGCTATCGGATTGACAGTGCGTGACTTGTCAGAGGGCGACGGGAATAAGCGGAATGTCGGCCGTGACGGAGCAATCGTTATCTCGACCGCACTGATCGGTTCCCTTGCGAACTACATGATGCACTCGACGAGGGACGACGGACCGCGCTCGCGGTAGGGAAACACAGTCGGTCTTGCGGGGAGCTTGGCCATGGCGGCAGGGCTCCCCGTCATCGTTCTACTGCGGCACCGGCTGATGCGGCTGCCGTGAGTGCGGCGAAACCAACGAATAGCAGAGGGACTGGGCGACGTCGCCCGGCCCCTCTGTTACGTTGTGCATGCCAGCGAAGACCCAGCGCGCGCGATGCGCCGACGTGCGACCGCTTGGCGTATCTGCATCAGCGCACCCGCCAGCATCAGGCTTCCTTGTCGAGATGGTTGGTCGATGCCCGAGTCGTGCTGCGAGCACGGGACGTTGTGTACGGTAGGATTCCGGCCGAGTGGGTGCGGCTGCCGATCGGTGGCGCCGTCGCTCCCCCGTTCAGGTGGCAGCGGTAGGCCATTCGGGATATGCGTCGGCGTGCGTGTGACGTTGCCACGTGCATTCTCGAGCCGTCGCGCGACGGTCATCGAATCGTGCGCCTTGCTCCCAGACCTACGATGCCTTGCGCCAACGTCTCAGAGGGCCGAGTCCTGGAGCGCGATACCTCGGTCGTCGAGGGGAATCCGTCGACACTCACAATCTAGCCTGCTCACGCCGACGACATGAGGAGAAAGGCGCATTGCACACTCTCCCACCGGATCGCGGGTTCAAGTCCCGCCGTCCCGATTGGTAAGCGCCGATTCCGTAACGCACTGTCCCATTGCGCGATTTCGGTCCAGCCCGAAGACTGTAGCCGCGACGCGACGCTGCGCCGCTGGACGAGGAGTCATGTTGCCGCCGCGAGTGGTGAGCCAGTTGGTGCGCATCTGTCAACTGCGCACGGCGTGGGTGGGCTCGGCTGATCACTGCAGGCCATAACACGACGCTCCCAGCGAATGTCGGCGGCGAGCCTCGCGACCGTCAACCGTGGTGCCCTCTTCCCCGAGTTCGGTACGGACGGCGAAGTCCCAGCTGCTCCGGTTACGAAATGCCGCTCTTCAGTCTCACAGAACTCGGTTTGCGCCCGTGGTCTGGCGAACGATTGAAGTCTCTCCGCTGTGCCACCGCGATCGTGCGCTGTGCACGAGTATGCGAGTCATCGCTCCTGAGCGACCCTACCTGGATCTGTCATGATTCTCTTCCCTAACGTCACGCCCGTGTTCGCGGCGCTCACGCTGTCACTGCTGGCTAGCCACGGTACGATCCACTCCACGCCCGAGTCGACTGGCCGAGCCGCCATGGTGCAAGGGACGGGCGGGCCCAACCTCGGCTGCGCGCCCACGCGAGCCGCCTCCGTCGCGATTCCTTTCGAGCGAGTGGACCTCGGTCCGGCCGGGCTCCCTCAGGGGGGCGATGACCTGCTGCTCGGTCCGCGCATGCTCGTCGTTCTCACCGACTCGACGCAGTGGCCCGCAGTGTGGCGCGCCGCGGTCGCGCCCTTGGTCGTGCCCTCGGGCTGGACGGGTGATTCGACGATCCCGGTGCCCCCCGTGTCGTTCGGAGGCGGCACCCTCGTGTTGGTCGCAACGAGGACAGTCGGCATCGGTCCTATGCGACTACGCGTGACGTCGATTCGTCAGTGCCGCCGCACCGGCATCATCGTTGTCACCAGCACTCAGACCGGTCCGGGCTTCATCCAACCTTCGACGAGGAGTCGCCGTGTCGACCAGGTCCGGATCGGCACTTCGACGAGGCGTCGCGGTCTCGACGTGGTCCGGGTACGCGGTAGCCGGCTCCACGAGGACGTGATCTTTGAAGATCGCCTCCAAGCCGAGCGCTGACCTTCCGCACACCGCTGATTCCTGTCCCCCGCTCCAACCCCGTACCATGAGATTGCCTCGCGCACCACAGGCGACGCATTGGGCCGCCATGGTTGCAGCAGTGCGTGACGGGGGAGGCATATGCTGAAGACCTGCAGCAACGCGATAGCACAACGGACGCGCGGAATGCGTGGCACGTGCGCGACAGGCCTGGTCGTCATGGCAATGGCGGGGTGCGAGCGAACGGAGGCGCCACTCGCCCCTCAACCGCCAGAAGAAATCGGGGCGTTTCTGACGAGCGAGGTAGCAGGCGCGCTTACACCGGAAGGACTGGTGATGCTCGCTCGCCCGACGGCGCCTGACGATCGGCCGATCATCAACGAGACCCGTGCGCGCCATCTTGCGGCGGCATACGTGCGTACATTCGGGCGGTTCCACGTTGGCGCATGGGAGGGTCACCGGAAAGGTCCGATCAACCTCGCGGAACTGGCTCCCGCGCCGCGAGTGTACTTCGCCCGATCCCCGTATCACGCCGTACCACTCGGTTTTCACCCGAGTGTCGCCAAGACCTACGGCCCTTGGTACCTCGTTCCGCTGCTACAGAACGGCACGGTAGTGGTGCTCCTAGCCGTCTCTGCCTACAACACTGATG
>JAJAYP010000135.1 GCA_026786185.1 Gemmatimonadaceae bacterium | reverse complement strand
GCTTTTCCCGTGTTCGTGCTCGATGCGGACGAGGGACGCTACTATGGATTTCCCGAGTACGGCATCTCCGGCTTCAAGATCGGCCGGTACCATCACCGGCATGAAGTCGTCGACCCGGACACGATCGATCGGGAGTGTCATCCTGTAGACGAAGCGGCCTTGCGCGCCGCCGTCTCGCGCTACTTCCCCGTTGCCGATGGCGTCATGCACTCATCGAGCACCTGCATGTTCACCAACACTCCGGACGAACACTTCATCATCGACCGTGCGCCGAGCGCGCGCGAGGTGCTGGTGGTGTCACCCTGCTCCGGGCATGGCTTCAAGTTCTGCAGCGTGATCGGCGAGATCTGTGCCGATCTCGTCACTCACGGGACGACGTCACACGACATCTCGCTGTTCCGGCTGTCGCGGTTCGCGGAGAGTGCCGCCATGAAGGGACCTGCCGCGTGACATGAGCGGAATTGCCCATCGGCTGGCTGCATGCCGAACGTGCTCCGTCCAGCAGGTGTCCCTCGGCGCGTATCCCTGACTGCGTGCCGGACTCGCCCCGTATGATTGGCGGCTCCCCCAGCCTCATGTCGTGGTTGAACATCCAGTTGACGCCGAACCGGTCGGTGAGCATGCCGAACCGCGAGCATCGCGCTGACCATCGGTCGAACGAACGTCAGGCCGACGGCGCGTAGAACTCGACGAAGCCGCAGTCCGTGCACCGCCACGCCGTCAATGGTACCTGTTCGTCGAGCGTCACCTTCACGCCACCGATGTAGCGGCGTGGCACTGCCTCGCCGGGCGACCAGGAGCTCTGCAGCATCTGACCGTGAGCGGCGTCGGCGACGAAACCGGAGTGCATCGTCCCTTTGCACTTGGGGCACACGGGAGAATGTGTCATGGTGGCTTAGGGGGAGCTGGATTCCGTGCAGGGCGAAACTTCACGTGAAAGTGTATCACTGGACAGGGGTGGCGATCGCAAGCGGGCGGCGGCTTCCCTACCGAGGCCGGAACTCCTCTCCCACACCGTCCACGAAGAACTCCACGCGCCCACAGCGCGGGCACATGTAGACATCGAAGTGCTCACGGTTCTCGAACAGCTCGGCGATGTCGCCCAGCATGCCCCATTGGGTGCCTTCGTGAAATCGCTTCGTTCCCATGTACTGCAGCGTCGTGCTGCACCGCGGGCACTGCATCGGGTTATCGCTCATCGGTATCTCCAGCAGCGGTGGGTCAGTCCGTCGAGTGCAACGGTACGTCAGGCGGCTGGATGCAATGCCGATTGTCCCAGCTGGATCTCGCGCGCATCTGCGAGTCGCACCAGGTACCGCGGCTCCGGTGTGAGCGCAACGAGCAGGACGATGATGCCTCGCTGACCGCGGTGGATCCCGTCCGCGATCAGCACTGGTTGATGATGCGCGAACGTCACCCCTGCGACCAACTCATCCGCAAGCCATCGATCGCCGACACCACGAAGATTCACCTACGCGTCACTCGATTGATGTCAAAGCGCTGTCTGAACGACCCATGCCGGAGTGCCCGCTTTGACTGCGCGGCGACGCTCCGCCATCACACGCGCCGGTTCGGACTACCTACGCGTCCACCTGATAGAACTGCAGACAGACACCCGACGGCAGAATCATGTGAAACTCGCGCCGGCCCCAACTCTTCTCTTCGAGCAGACCGATCTGAGCCTCGACCGTCCGGTACTCGCTGTAGAGCGCATCGAGATCGTCCACACCAATGCTCGCGCTTGAGTTTTCCGCCCAAGCGGGGTCGCTATTCCTCACCAGATTGAACTCGACGTTGCCTCGACGCACGCCAGCCATGTCGCCGGCCTGCCAGGTGATGCTGAATCCGAGCTGACCGGTATAGAACTGGAGCGCGTCGGCAAGTGCCGCTCCGGCAGGGACGAGCGGAGTGACAGTTCGCAGGGTAGCTGCAGAGCGCATCTGCATTCTCCGTTCGGGTGAACAGGGCCTGACGCCACGCGAATGGCTCGATCAGCGCTGGGACTCCTCACGATACCACTCGATGATCGACGGCATCGATTCGAAGCCGCCTGGGATGAAGACGTTCAGCACTCCCGTCTGATGCGTCGTCCCGTTCCCGAAAGCCCGCCAACAGAGTGCAGCGCCCGCGAAGTCCCGTAACCACTGGTTCGCCGGATCGCCGCCAACGATTCAATCAGTGCCAGCATGCCTCGTATCACCGAACGCCGAAGAATCGCATCGCGAACGACTCGATCGACTGCCGCGGTACCAGCGTCCCGTCGTCATCGTTGGCGAAGAAGACGATTCCGTCGATTCGGTCCCGGTACTTGATCGCGATCTGCTCGAGGCGGGCAGACTCTTCCGGGTAGTCGGTCATGGAGTTGTAGGAGTACCAGGGGTCCACGTAATCCAGTGTCGCGAGAATGCGTGGGCGATGCGTGAGCTGAAGCTTGCTCTCGAGGTTCTCGATGTACCGTTCCGGAAAGGTGATGACACAGAACCCGGCCGCGAGCACGTAGTCGAAATAGGTATAACCCGCCTCAGGGAAGCTGAACGTCTCGCGCTCGACCTGCACTTTGTTGTACGAGTCGAACCAGATCATCTCCTTGCCGCCGTACGTGCGCCTCGAGTGATCCAGGAAATTGAGGATGGCGGTCGCCTCCTCCGCGGAGTAGCCGGGTCCGTTGTCGGGTAGCCAGCGGCCTCGCGTCCCGAATTGATTGCCGTACATGATGCCGTCGAACCCGAGATCGTGAAGGTACCGGCTTGCCTGGTCGACGATGAACGTGCCGCACAGCGTGCCCTCGACGATGCCGTCCGGGGCGCTCGCGTAGATGAGGTCGTCGCCCGTCAGGCGTGCGCGGATGTCGAAGCTGTCCCATCGCCGGTCCACGCACTCCGGATGTCGTTCGTACTTGAAGCGCTCAGGGTTGAACTCCTTTCCTGGATCGATCTGGTCGAAGACCTTGAGCTTGATGCCGAGCGTCGCTGCGCGCTCCTTGAGCGTGCGGACGATGGCCGCAATCTGGATGTACGTCAGGGTTCGGTCGGAGACTGGCTTGAAGTCCGTCCATCGCGCCCACTCGACCGAGTCCGCCCAGAAGGCGGACCCGCGGTACGTGAGCATGTGGTCACTGTTGCCAACCGCGAAGATCACGATGGTCTCCGCCGCGCGCGACGTGAGTGAGCCGTAGTGGCGGAGAAATTTATCGACGTCGGCCTCGGGGTTGTCGAAGTCCAAGAGGAACTTGGGCGTCGCGAACAACACCAGCGTCTGGGGACGCATGGTCGACACGGGTGGCGCGTCGCTCCCGATGCCGGTCGATTCGCGGCATGCATTGGCGATGGTGAGCGCGAGGATCGCGACTCGCCACAGAGCTCGGTAGCTGCCGTTGCGCTTCGTCAAACCGCTGATCCGATGGACTGGATCACCACTCGCCGCCCTGGCGCACGAGCCGTCGGGTGCTCCGCAACACGCCGAGCGGTGGCGACGCAGCCAGGTCCCGGATCGTGCGAGAGGCGTGCGCGAGCGCGGCGCCGCGACGACGTCATTCGTCCCGACACAAGCGTTACCCCGGTTGCCGGATCACCTCAGGTACGACCGCACGAAGTCCAGCACGTTCTGGCGATCCATGCGGAACACCCCGCCTGTCCCGCCGCACGATCCATTCAATCCGAACGACGTCACGCCCGCGATCACGTTGCTGGAGCCGAGATAATTCGGCCCGCCCGAGTCGCCGAAGCAGGTTCCACCCGTCGCGGCGTTGTTCGAGAGCAGCATCGAGAAGTCGCCCGTGAATCCCGGCGTGTTGATCTGGATGAGGTGCGGCTCAGCGCTCATGCGGATCTTTTCGGCCTGAATGAACACCGGATTGATCTTCTGTAGTCCGTAACCGACAGCGGTGAAGCGCGTCGCGCTGCCGTGCCGCAGAGCGTCGAGCTCGTTCACGGCGGGAAGCTTTCCATAATCACGGGCCGCCAGCTTGACTGCCTTCGTGAGCGTGATGACGCCCACGTCATGCCGGAAGAACGCGCTTGAGGTATAGAGCGGGTGGGTCGCCCACGACGCGGCCTCGATAGCATTGCGGCCGGCGTACGGATAGTTGTTGTCGCCGTTCTGAACGTCGGATTCGGTGAAGATGCGCATGCCGCTGAACTCGCCCGGTTCTCCACTGCAATGTCCTGCGGTGAGCACGACGGTGGGGGAGATGAGCGTGCCCGTGCATCGGTATGCGGGCTTGCCGCCGACCTCCATCAGGATGAGCACGACGGCGGGATGGGCATTTCCGTCGAGGGATCCATCGGTGATCCGGGAAGGACCGTTGGGGCTGAGCGGAGTCGTGGCCGCTCGGTCGCAACCGAGGGAGAGCAGGCCGGCCACAGCAAGGGCCGGGATGAAGCGGCGAGCGGTCATGGGTTCCTCTTAAGAATGAATGCGTCAGGTACCGGACGCGCCGACCCCCCAGCGCAACGAACTGCAGGAACGCTGCGGCGTCACTTCCGAATGGATGCGCTAAGCTACGGTCGAGGGACGGCACCGCCAGTGGGGTCCGGCCTCAGCAGCGCGACGCCATGGAGGAGCGGAGCCGCTCCACGCACGCCAACTCGGCATGTCAGCCATGGTCAACGCTTGGCCCGAGACTCCTGAATTGAACGAAACACCGCCTCGAGCGCCGGATCGCGCCCCGCGAAGTACGCCCCGGCCGTGAGCTGCACGGGGACATCGGGGCTCATCTCTCGCCTGCCATCGAAAAGGTTCTGGCTCAG
>JAJAYP010000134.1 GCA_026786185.1 Gemmatimonadaceae bacterium | reverse complement strand
GCGCTGTTCTCCGACGTGCCGCGGGACGTGGCGTCGATGATCACGCCGGCCGGGCTGGCGGCGATTGCACGGTATGCGGACGCGATCGGCTTGGAGAAGAGTCTCGTCCAGCCGATCGCTCCGGACGGCACGCTCGGCATCCCGACGTAGCTCGTGGCGGACGCGCATCGCGCTGGTCTGAAGATTAACGTCTGGACCCTGCGCAGCGATCCGGCGTTCCTGCCCGCAGCCTACTTCGGCGACGCGGGGGCTGAGTGGCGGCGGTTCTCGGCGCTCGGCGTCGACGGAATGTTCGGCGACTTTCCGGACGTCGGGGTATCGGTGCGGATGCGCTAATCGTCCTGCTGCCACGGCCGAAGCGGCGCGCCGCGCTTCTGCCTCGCCGAAGTATCACGGCGGAGTGGAAGCTGGGAGTCGAGCACCGGCATGCGAGGATCGACCGGGAAGGAGGGACGGTAGGTCGGCATCGCAGCCGTGCTACTACGCGTGATGATCGGGCCGGGCCGCTCGGGGCGCAGCATGAAAGCGAGAGCGACGCCGAGGAGCGCGACTCCTAGCAGGCTGGCCAGGAGCACGCGACGTCGAACGCTCATTCGATGCGCAGGTGGACAAAGGATGATCGCTCATGATCCGGGTCGTCGAGGCGAAAGTCAATCAGCGATGACGGCGCGTTTACAGATCACCATTAGGAAGCGAAGGCGCCGGCACCACCACTAGACAACATGCGGGCGACTGAAAGCTCGATCACCGCGGACCCTCCGCGCACCCGCGTCTGATGCGCACCGTTCGCTCCAGATCATCCTCGCTCTGCAACACTTTCTGCCGCAGGTCGCGCGGCATGGCAGGGTGCTGGCGCAGAAAGTTCTCCACGAGCGCGAGCGACGCCGCGCTCCGCTGGCCCGACATGAACGCGTTCAGCCATGAGCCGAGGAAGAAGATGCGCCGGTTGCGCTGCACCCACGGCAGGGTGTCGAGCGCGGGTACGAGGTACTGCCGAGTCAGTGCGTCCTGGTCGCTGTCGTTGAATGCGCCGAGGCTGGCGGTGACCCAGTCTTCGTTGAGGGCGGTGTCGTTGAAGTAGCGGTTCCAGTAGGCGGCCTTGGTTGCAGAGTCGGGTCGGGCGGCTCCGGCGACGAACGCGCGGCGCTTGCCTTCGCTGGTGGAATCGCGGCGCGTCTCCGCGGCGAGTCGTTCCGAGGCGGTGGGCGCATCGAGGCTGACGAGGCGGGTGACGATGGACCAGCGCGTCGGCGGCCGCAACGGCAAGCCGAACACCGTCGTGCTGTCGAGCGCGGCGTCGAGATGCGCGACGATGCGTGGTGACTTGCCGAGTCCAATGAGCGCGTCGAGCTGCGCCTTGCGCACGGAGTACGAACGCGTCGTGTCGGCTGCGCCGCCGGCGAATACACGCTCGGCTTCGACCAGCAGCGTGCGCTTGTCGTCAGCGCAGAGATACGCGTCGAGCGCGCGCGCGGCGCGACCGACGACGAATGGCGCGAGCTGGTCATCACGCTCGCGTGGCAGCTCGCGAAGCGCGGCGCGCACGAACCGAGCGGGCTCGAGTCGTGCGTCGCGCACGAGATCCCACATCGCGCTCCACGTCATCGCCTTCTGGAGCGGATCGGACATTGCTCCGACGTTCGCTTCGGCCCAGCGCACGCTCGCTGAGTCGAGACGAACGAGGGCGTACGCCTGGTCGCCGGCGTTGGCGAACACCATCGCCGGCACGGGGCCGGGAAAGAGTCGTGTCGTATGTGCGCGTCTGAGCAGCATGGGAAAGGTGCGCGGCGCGCCGCTGCTGTCGACGACGAGCACCTGCGTACGGACGGGCCACGGCGCCCGCGTCGACAGCGTCTGCGCGGGAGCCTGCGTAAGCTCGAGCGTCCATCGTCCCGCGATGGGCGTGACGCGCTGCGTGATGACGGGCATGCCGGGCCGCAGGATGTACGACCGTCCCCATGCAGCGAGATCCTGACCCGATGCACCGCCGATGGCGCGCAGGAGGTCGCGCCAGGTCGCATTGCCGTACGGATGCTCGGCGAGATACGCGCGCAGGCCGTTACGGAACGCGGTGTCGCCGACGAGGTGGTTGAGCTGCTTGAGGATGCCCGGCGCCTTGTTGTAGACGATCGCGCCGTAGTTGCTCTTGGCCTGGTCGAGGTTCGCGAGCGACTGATAGACCGGCGTCGTACCGCGCGACGCATCGGTGGCGTAGGCGACTGGCTTGTTGCGGAGGAAGAAGGTGCGCCACGCGTTGGCGGCCGGGCTCAGGTCGTCCTGCATCACGGCGGCGATGTATGTCGCGAATCCTTCCTTGAGCCAGAGGTCGTCGAACCAGCGCATGGTGACGAAGTCGCCGAACCACTGATGCGCCACTTCGTGATAGATCGTCGCCTCGCGGCTCAGCAACTGATTGCGCGTCGGCGGCTCGCGGAAGATGAAGGTCTCTTCGTTGTAGAACACGGCGCCGGGATGCTCCATGCCGCCGAAGGGGAAGGCGGGGGCGAGGAGGAAATCGTATTTCTTGAATGGGAATGGCTGCGCGGTGTAGCGCTCGAGCCAGTCGATGGCGCGCACGTTGGCGGCGATGAGCGAGTCGACTTCGACTTCCTTCGCGCGCGAGGCCCGATACCAGATGCTGACGGGCCTGCCTCGGATCGACGTCGTATGCGTCGCCCATGGACCAGCGGCGAACGCGATCAGGTAGGTGCTGATCGCGTCGGACTGCCTGAAGGTGTGAGTCGTGACGACGCCGGCCGACGAGTCGCTCTGCGACAGCGGACCATTCGCGAGTGCTTTCCATGCCCGCGGCGTGACGAGCGTGAGCGACACGCGCGCCTTGAGGTCGGGCTGGTCGAAGCAGGGGAAGAGCGCGTTTGCGTCGGATGGGACGAGCAGGGTGTAGAGATAGTCCTGGTCGTCGGTGGTGTCGTGATAGCGGATGATGCTCGCGCCAGCGGGCTTGATGAGCGACGAGAAGGCAAGCTCGATGGAGTTCTCGCCAGCGCGGAGGAGTGCGGCGGGGATGCGGAGGTGGGCGCCGTCGCCGGTGAGCGTAGTGGTGCGGCCGTTGACGATGGGTGCGCCGAGCCGAGAACCGCGGAAGTCGATGATCGCGTCGCCCGGGCGCAGGCGGTCGAAGCGGATGGTCACGCGTCCGGTCGCGGTGTCGCGATGCGTGACGTTCAGCGTGAGCTCGTAGCGGACGTTGCGCACGCGGCTCGCGCGGTAGTCGGCGAGCTGGCGGGAGACGCCGGGAGTGGTGAGGGAGTCGGCGGGGGCGACGAGGGCGGCGACGGCGAGCGCGAGGGCAGGGAGCATGAGGGAAAGTACGACGAACTCCTGCTACCCGCTGCCTCCGGACGAGACCTCCTGCGTGGGCCAACTACGCCGGATGCGCTGCCGCTGTCAGCGTCAGCCGATGCAGGTCTACCAGTGCGTCTTCAGTCAGCTGACCACCCACATACCCACCAGCGAGCACGAACGCGACTGGCAGACTGTGCTCCCGACACCACTCGAACACCATCCTCTCCCGCTCGGCCAGCATTTCTCCCGTGATTCCCGGCAGGCCACCGGTCCCGCATCCCTCGAAGGGATCCATGCCTGCGTTGTAGAGGCACAGTCCGAACGGTGGTCCCAGCTTCGCGACCATGTTGAGGCTGGCGCGGATCTCATCGAGATAGTCGACAGCATTCGCGACAACCTTCACCGACGCTCGCCTGCTGCTTTCGTAGCTGTCGTAACCACACACCGACGTGTCCAGCTGCCAGATGCGCTCGTCGTCGCCGATGAGTGACGCCGTGCCGCCTCCGCAGTGCGCGTCGAGGTCGAGGATCAGCACCGAATCGGCGCCCGCGTCGAGCGCGCACTTCGCCGCGATCGCCAGGCCGTTGAATGTGCAGTAGCCGTCACCTCTCTCGCGTCGGGCGTGATGCAGCCCGCTGGAGAGCGATCCGGAAACCGCGTGTTCGAGCGCGTCCAGTGCGGCGGCAACGACACCGCCGTTCGACGCGAGCACCATCGACCAGAGACCGTCATCCCAGGCGAAGCCCTGCGACTCGGCAAGGTCTCTGGGGATGCCCGTCTGCACCGCTTGGACGTACCCGATGTCGTGCACCGTTGCGACTTGCGTCGCAGTGAGCGGTTGTGGCACGACGAGGTCGATGTCGCGGATGGGAGTGCGGCTCAATGATGCGGCGAGCCACTCCGCCTTGCGTGTCGTGTCGAACGCATGGGCGGATGCGACGTATTCGGGACTAGAGAAAACGTTCATCAGGTGTCCTCACTTGGCAGAAAGGACGTGCTATTCCGAGAGCTCAGTCGTCAATATCATGACGATCAAGGGCTCTATCTCATGCATTCGAGGAGTGACGTCATGCGTCGTTTGCTCATCCCGTTTACTGTTGCTGCCACGGTCATCTGCCTTGCCGCACCGGTCTCGCACGCGCAGAACAACATCACCCAGAGTCGGGTCGGCGACCATGTCTATTACGGTGGTACCTACGACGGACAACCTGTGTCCGGCAACGCGCACCAGATTGGCTCGACCGTGTATTACAGCATGACGATTGGTGGTAAGTCGAAAACTTGGACGGAACAGCGTATCGGCCAGCAGTCGTACACGAATGGCAGCGATGGCACGTCGTCCACCTCGCAGCGGGTCGGCAATCAGACGTACACTCAAAGTTCGACCGGCGTATCTTATACACGGCAGAAGATCGGAAACTTCACCTACGTCACCGGGTCGAATGGCTGCAGTTCGACGATACAGGTGATCGGCACGCAGAGTCATACAACGGGCACCTGTTGAGCCGACTAGTTGACCGAAATCGAAGTTGCGATAGCAACAGCGAGAGCATGACCGCAGAGGCCGCAGAGGAGCGCGGAGGACTGCCGGTGACGGCGGAATCCTTGGGCACGTGTGCCTCGCTCCGCTCGTCTCACAACGCAATGGCGGTTGTCGATCCTCTGCGCACCTCTGCGCACTCCACGG
>JAJAYP010000133.1 GCA_026786185.1 Gemmatimonadaceae bacterium | reverse complement strand
CCCGCAGATTCTGGTGGACATGGGGGCCCTGCTCGTGCGGGCCATGATGCAGGGGGCGTGGGCCTTGGCCCACGATAAGCGCCTGCGCGACCAGGCAGACGCCGAGTTCAAGCAGGCGCAGGACTGGGAGCGCCGCGCCATGCTGGCCGTGCAGGAGGGACGCGACGACATGGCGAAGCAGGCGCTCGTGCGGCACGGAGAGTACCTGAACAACGGCTCGCAGCTCGAACACACGTGGGAGTCTCACCGGATGGAGACAGAGAAGCTCAAGGGCTCGCTCCGTGACCTCAACGACAAGATCGAGGAGGCGAAGCGCAAGAAGAACCTCCTTGTCGCCCGCCAGCGTCGTGCGCAGGCGCAGCAACGCATCGCCGACACGATGTCGTCGCTGTCGGAGAAGAGCGCGTTCGAGGCGTTCGCCCGGATGGAGGAGCGCATCGAGACGAACGAGCGCCAGATCAAGGCGTCGGCGGAGATCGAGGAGGAGTTCACCGGCGATACGCTCAACCGCGATTTCAAGCAGCTGGAAAAGGGCGCCAACACCGTGTCGGTGGATACACAGCTCCTCGCCCTCAAGCAGAAGATGGGCATGCTGTCCGCTGGCGGTACCACGACGAACAAGGCGCTCGGCGCCGGCGCGCGCAATGAAGAGATCGTCGGCGCGGAGATCGATCGTCCCGGCGACGAGAAGAAGCGGTGAGCGCTCAGGCACCGCCACGGTTCAGGTTCGCGCCGCTCCTCACCGCCACCGTCTTCACCTTCCTGCTGCTCTGGCTCACGGGCCGAGTGGCGGAAGTGTTCATCCTGCTGTTTCTCGGCATCCTGATATCGCTCTATCTGGGCGCGCTGGCGGATGCGCTGCACCGTCACGCGCGCATTCCCGAGCGCCTGTCGTTCATCGTCGCCATCCTCATCACCTTCGGTGGGGTGGCGCTTCTGTTCTGGGTGCTGGTACCGCCGCTCATCGCGCAGACGCAGGAACTCGTCAAGGTCCTCCCCGCGTACATCGGTGGATGGGAATCGGCCATCGACCGCATGGCGGCCAAAGTGCCCGCGCTGCGATCGGTCTATACACCCGGTGAGCATCGCATTCTCCTCGCGGTGTACACGCAGGTGTCGGGGCAATTCGGGAACGTCGTGCCGAAGATGCTCAGTCTCGTCAATGTCCTCGTGAGCCTGTTTTCGGTCGTCGTGATGGCGCTGTACCTCGCGCTGCACCCCGCCATGTATCGCGAGTGGCTCATCGCCTTGTTTCCGCCGATTCATCGCGAGCTCGTTCGCGACGTGCTGTCGGATTGCGCGAGCTCGCTCCGGGCCTACATCGTGGGCTTGCTGCTCACGATGACGTTCCTCGGCACCCTGACGGCGATCGGCCTCTATCTGCTGGGCGTGCCCTACTACGTCACGTTCGGCGTCTTCACCGGGCTGGCGACCATCGTTCCGTTCTTCGGGACCCTCCTCGCCACCACGCTCCCGGCGCTCTTCGTTCTCACCGGTCCGAATGGCGGCCAGGCGGCGCTGTGGGTCATCGGACTGGGCATCGTCGTGCACCTGATCGAGGGGAATGTCGTATCCCCGTACATCATGCAGCGACAGGTCGACCTGCCGCCGGTGCTCACGATCGTCTTCGTGCTCATCATCGGGAAGCTGCTTGGTCCGCTGGGTCTCCTCGTCGCGGTGCCGGGCCTCGCCGTGCTCATGGTGATCGTGCGCCGCATCCTGCTCAGTCGCATCTACGAGGGGCAGGGATTCCGGCGCACCACGCGCGAGCGACCGATGCTGCTGCGCGTCCCCGCTCCCGAGGGCGGTGTGCTGGTGCCGAAGGGATTTCCCGACGTCATCTCCATCATCGAGCGTCGCGCCATCGCCGCCTCGGCGTAGATTGCGCGTTCGTCGAGCGCCGACCGGCGCTCGGACGTCAGACCATTGCCCGACCTCCGACTCCGCATGCCGAAGGCGCCGCGTTACCTGATTCTCGCGCACGACAATTTCGGGCCGGAGACCTCCAAGACCGCGAACGCGTGCATCCGCTACACGCCTGACCGCGTTGTGGGTGTGCTCGACCGGGGACACGCCGGGCGAACGGCGCAGCAAGTGCTCGGCTTCGGCGGCGATATTCCTGTCGTCGCGACGCTCGATGACGGCCTCGCGCTCGCGCCCACGGCGCTGCTGATCGGCATCGCGCCAGCGGGAGGTCAGCTGCCCGCCGACTGGATTCAGCTCATCGCGCGCTCCATCGAGCGACGGTTGGCGATCTGGAGCGGCCTGCACACGTTCATCAGCGACATCCCGGAGCTCGCCGCACTCGCCGCGACGCACGATGTCGCCATTCACGACCTGCGACGCCCCCCGGCCAGGCTGGAAGTCGCCAATGGGCGCGTGCGCGAGGTCGATGCCACGGTGATCCTCACTGTGGGCACGGACTGCAACATCGGCAAGATGACGACGCAGCTGCAGCTCCTCGGCCACCTGCGCGCGCGGGGGATCCGCACGAGCTTCGCGGCCACGGGGCAGACCGGCATCCTCATCGAGGGACGTGGCATCGGCGTGGATGCGGTCATTGCCGACTTCATTGCCGGCGCAGCCGAATCGCTCGTGCTCGAGTGCGCGTCGGACTCGGATCTCGTCCTCGTGGAAGGCCAGGGCTCCATCATCCACCCCAGCTACTCGGGCGTGACGTACGGCCTGCTGCACGGAGCGCTGCCTCACGCACAGATCATGTGCGCGCAGCCCGGACGCACGGCGATCAACCGCTGCGAGTGGGTGAAGATCCCGCCGCTCGTCGACTTCATCAGGATGAGCGAAGCAGCGGCCGCGCCGCTTCGTCCCGCCCCCGTCATCGGCGTGGCGCTGAACACGTACGACCTCGACGACGCGGCCGCACGCCGCGTCGTGGACGAGGTACAGCGCGAAACGGGGTTGCCCACGACCGACCCTGTACGGTTCAGCCCAGCACCAGTCGTCGACGCGATCGCCCAGTTCCACCAGACGCGCCCGCGCTGATCGCAGCGCGAACGTGCACGCGTTTCGTCCGGGACGAAGCGCGTCGGTGATGCGGCGGGCGATCCCCGACGCGAGTCTCCTTGCGTGACTCCCGCGCTCGAGGTTCGCGGTCTCTGGAAGGGCTACGTCGCCGGCGTGCAAGGCTGCTCGGCGCGCGTGTCCGTGTTGCGTGGCGTGAGTTTCTCCGTCGCGCATGGCGAGCGCGTCGGCATCATCGGTGGTCCGGGTGCAGGCAAGACCACCTTGCTCCACTGCATCAGTGGTCTGCGTCGTCCGGATACCGGATTTGTGCGAATGATCCACTATCCGGCTGCGCCGGTGCTGCTGCTCGACGACGGCTGGGTCATGGACGCCATGAATCTGCGGTCGCCGCCGCGCGCCGCACTGCTCTTCGGCCGCGAACTGCAGGCGCTGACGGCTTACGTCGACCGCGTGCTGCTCCTGCGTGGCGGGCGCGTCGTTGCACCCGAGTCAGGACATGTCGGGGCGCGCCGCCGCGTCGCTGAACCGGGCGTGTGCGATGATGCGCCGGCCTTCGCGAACCGTTGACCATGCGCCCCGTGTGCGCCTAGCTTGCCGCGATGCTCGTCATCGTGCTGCAAAAGAAGAAGTCCGCCACTCAGCTGGAGCTCGGCCGGCCGCGTAGTACCGCGGAATGGCGGGAAAACGGCGTCGACTACGCACTCGACAAGGGCATCGACGTGGGCGGCGTGCTCCTCTCGCTCGTCGCGGCGTGGCTGATCATCCGGCTGGTCGCTCGTCGCATCGAGCGGTGGGGCGACGATGGCCACGACGGGTTGCACAGTGCGCGCGAGCAGCGGGCGCGAACGTCGGCCAGGCTCGTACGCAGCGCGGGACGAGCCCTGCTCACGGTCGTCGGCCTGCTCATGCTCCTCGACCAGCTCGACTTCAACATCTCGCCCCTGCTGGCCAGCGCGGGCGTCGTCGGGCTGGCGGTCTCGTTCGGGTCACAGAGCCTTGTCCGCGACTTCGTCACCGGGTTCTTCCTGCAGCTCGAGCACCAGTTCGCGCTCGGCGACGTCATCCGGATCGGAACGGTGGAGGGCACGGTGGAGAACATCACCCTGCGTCTGGTCTACCTTCGCGATGCTACGGGTGCGTTGCACATCATTCCCAATGGGCAGATCGCGCAGGTCACCAACCTCACGAGATCGTGGGGCCGTGTCGCGGTGGACTCCGAGATCGCGTGGCGCGACAGCGATCGGGCGCTCGTCGCCGTGCAACGCGCCGCGGACTCCCTCGGCGCTGACCCCGCATGGGCCGACGCGCTTCTCGATCCGCCGATGGTGATGGGACTCGAGAAGCTCGGCACGGGCACCGTCACCCTGCGCACCGTCGCCCGCGTCGATCCCTATCGCCGAGACGACGTCGCGCGCGACTTGCGGAGGCGCATCAAGGAATCGCTGGATGCCGCCGGCGTCGTACCACTCGCCGCGCCGCCTGGACCGGCGGTCGTGCCCGTCGCACCATTCATCGCGTAGCTTCCCACCGCTGCACCGTTCGTCCTCACCTGGTTCCTCCGCGCCCCGCTTCCGGTCCCGATGTCCGATTTCCGGCTCTACAACACCCTCACGCGGCAGGTCGAGTCCTTCGCGCCTGCCGACGGAAGGGTCGTTCGCATGTACACGTGCGGACCGACGGTGTACAACCCGGCCCACCTGGGGAATTTTCGCACCTTCCTGTTCGAGGATCTCATGCGGCGCGCGCTCGCGCTGCGCGGGTGGTCCGTGCATCAGGTGATGAACCTGACCGACGTGGATGACAAGATCATCAAGCGCGCGCAGGAACAGGGACGGACGATCACCGAGGTGACGGAACCGGTGATCGAGATCTTCCACCGCGATCGCGAGTTCCTGCGGATCCAGCAGGCCGAGGCGTACCCGAAGGCCACCGCGTTCATTCCGGAGATGCTCGCGCTCGTGGGCACGCTCGTCGAACGCGGCGTCGCGTATCAGGCCGACGATGGCTCCGTGTACTTCGCCATCGCCCGATTTCCGTCATACGGAAAGCTGTCTCGCCTCGACACGCGCGAAATCCGGAGCGGTGCACGCGTGCTGCAGGACGAGTACACGAAGGAAAACGCGCAGGACTTCGCGCTCTGGAAGGCGGCGAAGCCGGAGGACGAAGCTACCGGCGCGGCGTGGGACTCTCCATGGGGACGCGGCCGTCCCGGGTGGCATCTGGAGTGCTCGGCGATGGCGATGCAGCTGCTGGGAGAGACTCTCGACCTCCATTGCGGCGGTATCGACCTGATCTTTCCGCATCACGAGGACGAGATCGCCCAGAGCGAGGCGGCGACGGGCAAGACGTTCGCCCGCGTCTGGTCGCACGGCGCCTTTCTGCTCACCGATGGCTCGAAGATGGCCAAGCGGGTCGGGAACGTGTTCACGGTGGAGGGATTGCGGGAAGCCGGAATCTCGGCGGCGGCCGTGCGGCATTTCGTGTACAACACGCATTACCGGAAAGAGCTCAATTTGTCGGATCAGGCGCTCGAAGCGTCCACCGAAGCGGTGCGGCGGGTCGGGGAGTTCGCGAGGCGTCTGCGTGATCCGGCGACGCTCGAGCGGGGAGGTACGGCCGGACTCGCGCATGCCGCCGACGAGGCCCTCGGATTGGTGCGGGATGCCCTGTTCGACGACCTGAACGCTCCAGAGGCGTTGGCCGCGCTGTTCGACTTCATTCGGAAGGGGAATGCCGAGCTCGACCGGAAGGGCGGCGATCGTGCGTCGGTGGACCGTGCGATCGAGGTGTTCGAGCGCATCGACGGGGTGCTCGACATCGTTCCGCTGGCCGTGGCAGCGGATGCCGAACTCGTGCGCTGGATCGAGGAGCGGCTGACGTCGAGGCGAGAGGCACGCATCCGTCGTGACTTCGTGGAGTCCGATCGAATACGCGACGAACTCGCCGCGCGGGGTGTCGTGCTGGAGGACGGTGGAGGATCGACTCGCTGGAAGCTGGGCTGATCCGGCCGGTGGCGACGACCGTTGGTGCGCTCTAAGTCGCGTCTGGCCCGCGCCTTGACCTTGCCGCGAGGCCTGACTATCCTATGAGTCTCGCACAAAAAAACGGTCGTCTGCTGACGTAGCTCAATTGGCAGAGCACCTGATTTGTAATCAGGCGGTTGCGAGTTCGATTCTCGCCGTCAGCTCTGCTGGTGACACGAGCGCTCGCGGAGTGCGGCTGTGCGGGACACAGGGGTGGGGTTCCCGAGTGGCCAAAGGGATCAGACTGTAAATCTGACGGCGTAAGCCTTCGAAGGTTCGAATCCTTCCCCCACCATGCGCCGGTCCGCAACTCGGCGAGAGAGGGGCGGAGTTTCGCGGGAGTAGCTCAGCTGGTAGAGCGCAAGCCTTCCAAGCTTGATGTCGCGGGTTCGAGCCCCGTCTCCCGCTCTGGGACGCAGGACACGGCAGGTTGGTAACGGATGGTGGAGTCGCTCACGTAGCTCAGTTGGTAGAGCACACCCTTGGTAAGGGTGAGGTCATCGGTTCAATCCCGATCGTGAGCTCTGCGTCATCGGTGTCGGTGGTGAACGAATTGGTCGTGATGTCGTACGTGGTGTCGAGTCACGGAGGCCGCTGGGAGCCGATGCGCTCCTGGGGGCCCCTGGTTGTCCAACCCTTTTGCGTTTCGGATCTGGATCATGGGCAAGGCAAAGTTTGAGCGGACGAAGCCGCATGTGAACGTGGGGACGATTGGGCACGTCGATCATGGGAAGACGACGTTGACCGCGGCGATCACGTCGATACAGGCGGCGAAGGGGTTGGCGCAGTCGGTGG
>JAJAYP010000132.1 GCA_026786185.1 Gemmatimonadaceae bacterium | reverse complement strand
TGCGCAGGTATGCGTCCTTCCCGCCCGCGGGTGGCATGGGGGGTGAGATTAAATCCTCGCCGGCCGCCGCGGTGGGGCGCCGCTGGGGCGGCACGGCGGGGTCGGTCGCCACCGCGCTCCCCGCCGCGGGAACCGGATAGCCATACAGCACGAGACCGCCGAGCTTGTCCGGGTGACGCTGCGCCACGAGCATCGCCACCTGTGCGCCCCGCGAGTATCCCAGCAGCACCGGCGCGAGCACGCGTGCGCCCCGCGCGCGCACACCATTCCCCGTCTGCTCGCGCGCGCGTACCCAGTCCAGCACGGTGCTCACATCCCGCTCGGCCCGATCCGGCGTGAGCCATCCGCTCGTGTCGCGCGGCGTGCCGCCGTATCCCCGCTGGTCCAGCGCGTACACCGCGTATCCGCGCGCCACGAGCGCGTCCATCAGCGACACGCGCGTGCGGCGGTCGGGCACGCGCAGGTCGAAGTTGGGGCGAGCGCTCCAGGTACGACCGTGTACCAACAGGATGGATCCGTTCACCGGAGTCGGTGGCCGCTTGCCCCACACGGTCATCGGATGCCCGCCCACCCGCACCTCGCGCCGCTCGAGAAGCGGCGGGGCTTGCGCGCTCACGATCGCGGGCGGAGCCAGCAGGCCGATCGCGGCCGCGATCGTGATGAAGCGATGCATCATGCGGGAGCTCCGGAGCGCAATGTGAGCGAGGCGACCGCCGAAGCTCGCGCGCTGCAGGCTTTCCGGCAACCGGCTGGACAAGGTGATGGGCGTGGTCCGCGCGGAAGAGTAGAGCCAGCGCGCGGCTATCGCGCTTAATCTGAATCAGGCGCCGCCCAGTTCGCCGGGCGGCGCTTCGTCGTTCGGCTCAGTCTGTTTCATGGAACGTTCAACCCCGCGCGTGCGCCGTTCCACGAACGTCCTTCCGCAGCTTCACGCCGCCGCTCGATCGCGCAATCGCATGCAGCGGGACGAGTTGCGTCATCCTGACGAAAACGTGCTGCGCGGCGCAGATAGTGCCTTTTTTTCATCGCGACACGATCTTCGGTCCGCTCACTTTCATTCCCGTGGAACGCATGCACCCGACTCTCAGACTCGTCACCCTCCTCTCCAGTGCCATCGCGCTCGGCGCGTGCGCCGACACCCGCGAATCCCCATCGCTCACCGCACCGCGCGACGCCGAGCGCTCGACCTCCGGTGCTAGCTCGCCCGGCGCCGTGTACGCCATGACGAACGACAAAACCGTTAACGAGATCAACGTCTTCGCGCGGGGTGCAGATGGCCGGCTCTCGCCGATGGGATCCTTCTCGACCGGCGGGCAGGGAAGCGGGACGTTCGAGAACTCGGCCAACGGCCTCATTCTCGGCGAGCAATCTCCGAACAATCTCAACGGCGGCAACAAGTTCCTGTATGCGACGAACGCCGGGAGCAATTCCATCACGGTGTTCCGTACCGTCCACGACGGTCTCGAGCTCGTCGATGTGGAGCCCTCGGGCGGCGACCATCCGATCAGCGTGACCGTGCACGCGAACCTGCTCTACGTCCTGAACGGCGGCAAAACCAACTGCAGTGGCGGCGCCCCCACCATTTCCGGCTTTCGCATTCGCTCCGGCGGTGAGCTCGAGCCCATCCCCGGCTCCACGCGGCCGGTCAGCGGCGGCTCGAACTCCGGTTGCGCACAGATCTCCTTCACTCCCTCCGGCGACGTGCTGGTCGTGACACAACGTCAGGCGGACGTGATCGACACGTATGTCGTGGACCGCGGCACCGGTCTCACGTCTGGCCCGATCGTCAACCAGACCACGGGCATGGGTCCGTTCGGCTTCACCTTCACCCAGCGCGGCCAGCTGCTCACCACCGAGAACTTTGGCGCGGTACCGCTTCAGGGCGGCGCGGCATCGTACGACGTCCGGCGCGACGGCACCCTCGTACCTCTCGGCCCAACCACTCGCAACGGCCGCTCCGACACCTGCTGGATCGTGAACACCGACGACGGAAAGTTCGCCTTCACCACGAACTTTCAGAGCGGCGACATCTCGAGCTTCCGGGTGGACTCCGATGGCACGTTGACGCTGCTCAATCCGATCGCCGCCGTGATCGGCGTTGGAGCGAGCGATCAAACCTTCAGCGGCAACAGCAAGTTCCTCTACGCGCGCAACGCGATTGAGGGGACGATCAGCGTGTTCGAGGTCGGCAAGGATGGCAGTCTGCTTCGGATTCAGGACATCGTCGCCGTTCCTCCTGGCGGCGCCGCAATCGGCGTGGCGGCAAAATAAGACGGCCTTTTACTGGGGCGAGCCGCGCGGCTCGCTCCAGATCGCGCGATACGGGACTCACACCGGAACACTTCAGGGAGATGCCACGGATGATCAGGAGAACACGAGTGTCCACGACGCTTGCCCTGCTCGTCGGCGCTGTCGCTGCGAGCACAGGATGCATCTCGGTTCGCAAGTCCGGCAGCGGGCAGATGAGCTCCGCCCGAATGAGCTCGGCGCAGATGGACGGCATGATGTCCGGCTGGTCCACTGCGTCGCGCGGCGCGGTCGTGTTCATGAGGGGAAAGTACGGCGCGCCGGCCGCGATGACCGCCGACATGGCGGTGTGGGGCAGGACAGGGCCATGGAAGCGCACGATCGTCTTCGCGCGCGAGTATGCACACGAGTTTCCCATGCATCACACCGACGTGATGCAGCAGTGGATCGACTACAAGGCTCCCGTCGGGATGTTCGACGAGCTGGCCATGTACGATGGCAGCGTCGTGCTGGAGCGCACGGCCGGCGAGGCCTCGGCGCGATGCGACAAGGAGGGCGCGAACTTTCTCGCGCTCAACCTCGCCCACGAAGTCGCCATTGGGCAGCGAAGCGTGGATGACGCTCGCCGCATGTACGGTGAGCAGGCGATGGCAATGATGGCTGGCCGGCCGGCGCCCTACACTGAGCGACTGATGTTCAGTCCGATGGGGAACACGAACGATCCGGATAGTCCCCTATCGGCAATGGCACGACCGTAGTCCTCGTGCCCGGGCCGCGTCTCCGGACGCGGTCCGTGCACGATCACTGCAGGCGCCTCGCTGCGGCGTCGAGGCCGCCCGATTTCAGGAACTGCGCGAACTCCTCGGGTAGACCGGCCGCGAGGACATCGGCCATTGCGCGCTCGACGTCATACTCGACGCGCACGAACTCCACCCGCACGCCGCCGTTCCCCACGTCGAGCACCACGTATCCCGCACGCCAATCGCCGTCCTTCGGACGTCCGACACTACCTGCATTGACGAAATGCACGCCGGCCTCGCCGTCACGGCCTCGCACTTCACGATGCCACGGCCAGTGCGTGTGCCCGAATGCCAGCACGTCGCCGGCACGGAGATGCGCGGCGTCGGCCATCCTGGTCAAAAAGCTGTCCGCCCGATCCTCCGTCACGTACACGAGATTGCTCGTCGGTGTGGCGTGCACCAGCGTGATCGTCGGACCGGCCACGTGCCCGCCAAGTGGCCTGATGTCGAGGCGGAATGGCAGCGCGGCCAGGAGACGCTTCGCGCGGGGCGATGTATTCGCGCGTGTCCATTCGTAGCTGAGGTGGGCGAGCTCCTCCTGCCGCGGCGTCTCGGACCGGCAACCGCAGTGCTTTGTAGTCCGTGGCGACCGTGGAATCGTAGTTCCCCGCCACACCCGCGATGCCGTCGGCATGCACGCGCTCGACTACCTCGCTCGGACTGCTGGAGTACCCGACCAGGTCGCCGAGATGATGGACTGCCGCGATGTCTCCACGCGATGCGATGTCGTCGAGGACGGCCGTGAGCGCGGGAAGATTGGCGTGGATGTCCGAGAGGAGCGCGTATTTCATCGACGAAGGCGTCCCCTCAGTCGCCGTATCCGTCGGCACAGCAGGCGCCCGGCTTGGTAGCGCGCACGAACGCGCCCATGAACTTCCCGTCGATGTCTCTCGCGAACTGTGGGGTGTCGAGTGCCGTGTCGGCCAGGAACGCCGCGGCATCCTCGGCCTTGTACACGCGCGTGGGCTCGATGCTCGCGTCCACGAATCCGGCCGCGGCGAGCAGCCCGAGAAACTCCTGCTCCTCCAGCGCGCCCGCAACGCAACCCATCCACAGTTCCATGCTGCGCTTGATCGCCTCAGGCACGTGGCCGCGCACCACGACGTCCGACACCGCGAAACGGCCACCCGGCTTGAGCACCCTGAACGCCTCGGCGAGTACTGCCGCCTTGTCGCCCGACAGGTTGATCACGCAGTTGGAGATGATGACGTCGACCGTGTTGCTCGGCAACGGAATCGCTTCGATGTGCCCGCGCAGGAACTCGACGTTCGTCGCGCCGGCGCGTGCCTTGTTCTCGTTCGCGAGCGCGAGCATGTCGTCGGTCATGTCGAGGCCATACGCCTTTCCGCTCGGCCCCACCCGTCGCGCGGAAAGCAGGACGTCGATGCCGCCGCCGGATCCGAGGTCGAGCACGACGTCGCCTTCCTTCAGGTTCGCCAGGGCGGTGGGGTTACCGCAGCCGAGCGACGCGAGCAGCGCTTCGGCGGGCACCCCCGCGGCTTCGGCGTCGTCGTAGAGATTGGCGGTGATCGGGTCCCACCGCTCGGTCGTCGTGCCGCAGCAGCCGCTGGAGCCTGTCGTGGGTGCGCAGCACGAGGCGCCCACCTGGCCGTCGGTCACGCGGCGCGCCACTTCGCCGTATCTGTCCTGCACCGTGGTGCGCAGGGCGCCGAGCGACTCCGCGATGTCGGACCTGGTCATGATCGTCTCCTCCAGTCAGCAATAAAAGTTGATGGGTCATGCGAAAAAAAATGAGACATGCCTTCAACAGCAACCGGTCTTCGACGTGCGCGTCGCGCGGGGGCGCAGGGTGGACAACAGGTGCTCGGCCTCCAGGAAGGCATCGCGCGCGAGCGTGTAGTAGGACCACCGGCCTTCGCGCCGGTCCGTCACGAGCCCGGCATCCTTCAAGACCCTGAGATGATAGGACAGTCGGGATTGTCCCGTCTCGAGCGCATCGGTGAGATCGCAGACGCATTTCTCGCCGTCCAGCAAGCGCGCGACGATCTCGACGCGCGCCTCGTCGGCGAGGGCGTTGCACAGTTCTGCGACGCGAGGGACATCCAGTGTGGAAGTGGGCACGAGAAAAAATGAATCAAGTTTTTTGGATTTGTCAAGCTTCGGCACCGAACGTCCTGGAATATCGGTGCGATGCGCCGCGTCATCCCGAGCCGCCATTGGCCGCGGAACGACAGCGCCCTGATCCACTCGAGAAACGCATGATTATGACGCTCGTACTTGTTTGCGCACGCGCATGATTATTACGGTTCGCTATCATGGCTCTCCTCACCTTTCTGGCCGCAGATGCCGGCATGTGGACGGTTTGGCTTGTCCGCCCGACGCGTGGCGCAAGGACCCAGCCCCCTCACGCCTCCGGTGTACGCGGGGCACGCCCGCCCTCGCCGTCGCCCCGCCGATCAGGACATTCCGCCGTCGTTCGCGTAGCCGGCGCTCGCGGCTTCACTCCAGGCGTCGGCGTGGCGGACGATCACCTGGCGTGCCGGCACCAAGGGGCCGTTACGCTCGCGATTCGCCGCGGCGCCGTTCTGGCCTTCGCATGGCGTGAGCAGCCGCGGTCCGCTCCCGGTTGCCCCGGGGCAACTGCTCATCGAGTGGCCCAACAACGAGTCCGCGCCGATCAAGTACTGGTTGGCCGAGCTGCCGAGCGAAGCGCTCGGCCTGCGGCGCTTCGTTCGCCTGACGAAAGGGCGATGGCGCATCGAGCAGGATTATCGCGAGTTGAAAGACGAACTCGGCTTCGATCACTTCGAAGGGCGCTCGTGGACCGGCTGGCATCACCACGTCACGCTCGCCTCAATGGCCTATGCGTTCCTGGTGCTCGAAACAGTTCACGGAAAAAAAACGGCGCGAATGACGCTGCCCGCCGCGCGGCGCGCGCTGCAGGCGCTACTGATCCGGCTAGGCGCGTGGTGTCCGACGTGTCACCGCCTTTGGCACAATAGCTCATAACTCAACCTCCTAGTACTAGTGCGCCTCGTGCACCTAAGTCTTCGTCTCCTTGCTCCCGTCGTGTTTCTCCTTGCCTGCACGCAGCGTGAGGGGACGTCGCGCGGGGTGAACCAGCCACCGGCCGCCACTCAATCGCCCGCACCGACGCCGCAACCACCGCTGGCGTCGCTAGGCCCCGCCGCCGCAGATACCTCCACGGTAGTCAAGTGGGTCTATTGGCGGCAATCGGGCGAGCTCAGTGCGCAGGTGCCGCGCGTGTTGCTCAACACCTGCCAGCATGAAGACTGCGAGAGCGGCGATTTCACTGCGGTTGCCTGTGCCTCGGCAGCGCTCCGCGAGACCGAGTCGAACAGTGCTCCAGTCACCGCGCGCTCGCAGCGAGGTGATACCGTGCAGGTCACCAAGCGAAACTTGCATGTACTCGGGTCCGGCATCGTCCGTGTGCTCCGGCCAATGCGAGTGCGCATCGCGACCAGCGGCGGCGAGTTTCACGAGGACACGCTGCGAGCGGACACCCTGCGACTGACACCCGGTGACACCGTCTTCCTGCTCTATGAGACGACGGAGGGATGGAACTGGTGGTACCACGGTAATACGTACGACGGCGACCAGTTCTGGGAGGGTCCAGACTCGCTGGCGTCACGGGCTAGCTCGGCGGGCCGCTCAGCCTCCGCCGCTACGATGTGGCTCTCCCGACCGAAGACGGACGATTGGTGGTACATCACGCTCCGCTCCGGCCGCAGCGGCTGGTGGCGGCACGACTCGGCGCAAAGCTTTTTGTCCACGACCGCGCTTGCGAAGTGGTGGAACGACCGGTGCCCGGACACAAGATAAAACCGAGGTCGGCTTGAACCGCCCCGGGATTGCCGGAGACTCCCAAATCGTGAGAGGAGGGGAGCCCAAGACCGAGGTGATTCACCATGCCCGGCCGTGTCGTGGACTAGACGACGTCGAGTATGCGACGCTGGAACGGGTCGCGTGGTTTAACACCTGCCGGCTGCTGGAACCGCTCGGCTAACTACCGCCAGCGGCGTATGAGGGGCAGTTTGATCGACTTGGAATGTCACCAGCAATGGCTGGGGTACTCAACTAACTGAGTCTCCGACGAACCCGAGGCGGTTCATCTTTTCGTAGCACGTAGTGAGTCGCACGAGCACTTGTGCGATCCTCATCACGCCGTCATGAGCGTTCCCGATCGCCGATCAGGAAGTCGGCAACCGCGCAAGTAGTGCGGCGAGATTGACGGTCAGCAGAGAGGCAGCCTCCGAGCTGAGGTGCTTGTCACGCTGTGCCTCGACTTCGCGCCCCAGCGCCTCAAGCTCGCCTCGAGCAGCTTGGATATTGCCCGCGGCGATGCTCCGATTCGCGGCATCGAGCTTTGCGAGCAGGCTTTTACAAACACCTGGGGGATCGATCCAGCCCAAGCGGCAGGACCGACTCACCAAATCGCGTAGACGTCCGCCGAGGGCAGCCGGTGATGAAGTGGCAGGAAGCGGATCGACGCCGAGGGTATACCCGGCAACGGAGTTCTCCCAGACGGTGGGCTGTCGAGGAAGGCTATCCTCATCCGCGTCAAGAATCGCCTGCGGCGTAGGCGAGGCGCCGCGAACGCGGTAAGGCGCGATCGTGAGCAGGCCTACCGCGAACTGGCGAAACTCATCGGCAGATTGCCCGGGGGCAACGAGTCGCTCAAGCGCGGTCCATGACATCGCCATCGAGTCCGCAACATCCCTCGCATCGGGAAGCCAGGCAACCGGCCCAAGGAAGTCGTAGGCGCGGACGTTTTGGCGTACGACCAGAAATTCCACAGGCTGGGCGCTCTGGGGCGAGTTCGACAGCCGATAGTCAATGGTGATTGTATCGGCACCCCGCCGCACCGCGGTCGCACTCAGCACGACGCGAAGCGAGTCATGTCGCTCCCATGCAAGAGCCTGCGTTCCCTGCGCATGCACCATGGAAGGCGACATCACCGCAAGCGTGAACGCCACGTGCCGTAGGCGGGCCGGAATCAGCATGCTGAAAGACTGAGAGGTTGGACGCACAAGGACTCAGCGGGAAGGGGAAACGACGTGGATGTCGGACATCTTTAAATGGTAGTGATTACTAGACTGCCGCTCATCCTTGATCGCGTTCTTCCACTCGAGTACCCAAAGCCTGGTGATCAGGCGGGCGAGGGCATCGTCGCTCGATTCGCGTCGGACGTCGAGATCAGCGTCGTAGCCTTTGCGATGCGAAACATGGGGCTGCTTCCAGGTCCGGCTTAAATCGAATCGTCCTCCCGTGGGCAAGCTGACGTCGTTGAGGCCAAGTCGTGTGGGAAGCCGACCGGATGGGGCTCGCTCGGGGTGCTTCTGGAAATACAGCAGTACCTCTTGATATGCATCGCTCAGCGCGTAGAGGCTGGCGCGCATGTTATGGAGCCCGAAGTGGTTGACCGGATGCCATGGCGTACCGCCTATCATATCAAACCTTGCTTTCGCCCCTGCAGGGACGTCGGTAATGTCGACAAGATTCAGACCGATCTTCAGCGTGAGCGTGCCCGACGTCGCCGATGCGGAAGTGCCAGTGACAAGGACGTCCGTAGCAACGTTGTTCGCCGTGTAAATCACTGTCGCGACGCCGGTCGAACCAGTATTCACCGTCGAATGATTCAATGCACCATCCGGGCGGGGCTCTCCATTACTGCCCTCATGAACATGACCGCCAGTACCAGCGACTCCTTTGAGCACGAGCGCCACCGACACATTAGGAACTGCTGCGCCAGCCGCATCGACGAGCTTCACCGAGAGGGCCGCCGTGGGCTCGTAAAAAGTCTCGGCAGGTGGGATCAAACCTGGCGTCTTTTGCTCGATCACAACTCGCGTAGTCCCAGCTCCACCGCACGATGGGGCGGGCTCGCAACCGGGAGGAGAAGCGGCCGATCGAACGTCGACGCGCGCGTACGCCGAGTCGGGTCTGGTGTTCACCGAGCCATACGTCCACATCTGGCCAGACCGGCCGATCTTCTCGACGCACGAAAAATTCGCCGATGACGACGTGCACCCAACCGCCGCGGTCGCGGCACCAGAGTCCGGGCTGAACTTCCATCCGGAGATCACGACAGTGGCCGGCGTCTTCGGCGCTGCGGTGAAGGTCACCGCGGTGCCGGGATCGACCAGCGTTGCCGACGCGGTCACCATGAGACGAATTATCTCCGGCGTGGTATGCGTGCTGTCCACCTGCTCTTCCCCATCGACGAGTGCAGCGGCGACCACGTAACCCGCACCACTCGGCAGGAAAGTGCACGTTTCAGTCGTGCCACACGAGGTGGTGCTCCCTGCCCCCGCAGAGTCGGCATGGAACGCCCAGTTGGTGACTGCGAATGACTTGGCACCCGAGGCGCTCGCTGTAAATGTCACCAGCTCACCCGCCGGGTTGTATGTCCCCGGCCCCGTGACTGTGAGCAGCCCGCTCCCACCAACGTACACGCGGAAGTCGGCGGAGTCATTCGGGATCGTGGGTACGAAGCCGTAGACCCGCATCGTGCCCGTCTGTGTGATGGAATCGGTGCAGGTCCTCAGCGAGCTCGCCCGGGGGCAGCCGTCGCTCGAGCGCGGGGCGCCCGAATCGGGGAGGAAGAGCCACCCCGTGACCCCCCAGTTCTGCGTCGTACGTTGTGGGAAGGCGGCGAAGGTGATAAGTCCACCCCCGGCCGGAACACGCCGTGGGTCCCCCTTGAGGAGCAACTTGTTCGCCGAATCGGGCGCGACGGGGAGGTTGATGTGTACACTCTTCTCCTGGTGCTCACCGTTGACATAGGCCGAGGCGAACATGGTCCCCGCAGCGGCGATCGGCCGCGAGCAGGAGGAGCCCGATACTGACGTGCAAGCCACGGGATCGGCCCCGCTATCGGGGACCCAGCGCCACTCTAGCATCGAGAAATCCACGACGTGGCCCCCGAGGCCTGCCGTATCGTAGCCGGCAGTGAAGGTCACTGTCGTGCCAGGCGTCACAGCGCCGGATGGCGAGCTAGTGTGAGTCATTGCCGCGGGGAGGCGCTCGAACTCGAGCCGCGAGTTCCCAGCATAGCCCCAGCAAGGGATGTTGCCAGCGAGGCGGCCGCACGTCCAGTGATAATCGCCCCAGGGCTGGGGATCGTTCAGTCCCGAGCGGAAGGCATACGCGGTCCCACGGATGCTGAATGTCTCGGGCGCTGTCCCACTGGAGAACCATACGCCCGACCCTCGTTCGCGCGTTGGACCGTGAGCCCAATGGCCGCCTGATGATCACTCGTACCTTGTGGCCCCCAGCATAGGTTATAGCCAGGTAGGATACCGGGCACCTGACAGATGCTACCCGAAGCGCGCACGGTGATGACGGTAGGGAGATGAAAAGTGCCGAGGAGCCCACCCTCGACTGAGCCATCCCATTCGCTTGGGGAATTGTTCTCCCAGACCCCACTGTTCGGACTGTTCAACGCGCCGAACCCCGCCTCGTTGGTAAAGCTTGCGGATCGGGCTACAGGGGCTACCTGACTGGGTGCAATTGGCGACGGCCCGGTCAGGTTATCGCGGCACGCAACCAAGGCGCCCACAGAGAGACAAGTGGCCACGGCAACGATAAGTCGCACACTTCGGCTACTTGCGGACCAAAGCGTTCGCCACGAAAACCGACGTCGCGGCTGAGATGGGGAGGATGGAGTCACGCCGACGTCGGGGTGAAGGGGGAGGGAGAGCCACGTGCAGACGCGGGAGGTACGGCCGCGTGACAATCAGCGGCCTTACAGGGGGGACAGGGAACTACTGCGAAGCGATGTCGCGGGGCGAGAAAGGCGGGATCGTTCGGCGATGAACGGATGTGGAAGCGCGGAGGGGCGTAATTCGCGCCTCACACTAGGCGGCTAGCGGGCGTGAAAGTATGAGATCCAGTCCTGTAGCGCAACAAGATATCAAGAGCTGCCGGCTGCTAGGATTTGAGTAAGTCATTGTCGTCGCGTTGGGTCGAGGATCATTGGGGTGGGTCCCGAAGAATTCGCCCGGTGAGCAGCTGTAGTAGCTCCTCCGCGGAAACTTCCCTGCGCAGATCAGACGCCGGCCGACCGGTCATCCACTTGATGAGGCGGCGGAACGGGATCGTATCGGGATACCCGAGCCGGAGCGCCAGTGCCTTGAGCCGGTTGCCGGGCGCTAGCAAGTAGCGGTAGGCCTAGGGTGATTTCGCGCTCTGAAGTTCGTTCACTAGCGCATCGCGTGCTCGCGCTCTTACTGAAAGACGCGCGTTCAGCGTGCAGTTGAACAAGACTACAAGATCATGGGCGGTGCGGGCGCGAGCAGCGTTCTGGATCTCTTCCTTGCGATAGACGTCTACGTTGGCATGGTCGAGACTGTGGAACGGCACTTGTATCGCCTTCGTGAGCGCCCCTTGGCCTTTAGGGTTGCCTTTGGCGGCGCGCTTGATCTTGTCCATCACGTTGGCGAAACGGCTAGCGGCACCCGCATCAAGCGCAGCGAGGTGCTTGTCCCGAATGAGGAGCAAGCAGTCGGGCGTCTGTGGCGATGTTGCCCACAAACGATGAGCGTACTCATCCCGGCGCGATTTAATACTTTCGACGCGTTTAACGATTCCGTCGTAAAGAGCCTGATCATCAGGTTTGGCTGAGAAGGCAATTTCAGCGGCGGCGTTTATCGCGTCCCGGCGAGCGGATCGCATAGGTGCGAGCATGCCAGCAATGATGGTGAAGTCCCCCTTAGCAAATCGCGTGGCAAGCTTCGCCATTTCTAGATCGATGTATGAACACGTTGCGATGACCCGCATGACGAGCGTCGCAATCTCGGGATTGACAAAAGGCAACCTGCTCTACACCGAGCTTTACCTCGGCATTAGGGCATACCTTACTTAGAGGATTCGGCAGATCCTTACTCATTTGGGGCTTCACATGCCATTGCGCACGCCACAACATAGCACGCCCGGGAACGGCGAGTCGTCGGACTTTACGATGGACGACATAGCGAGGCGCTTTCTCAGCACCCAGCCAACGACAATCGCTAGTACGTGTCGCATTGAATGGAGCAGGGGTGATGCATGTGGACGCTCGCCCAGCAAGCAAACGCACAGAATACGGCGAAGCTCCGCCCCGAAGATCTGCGCACCACTCGGCACGTGTTCATCATCGCGCTGCCGACTCTCCCTCCCGGTAAGCGGGGTATGAGATATCCCGGACCAGTGGCTCAGGCAATCCCTCTTACCGAACTCGCCTGCACAAAACGAAAAAGCCTCGGTCGCACTCGCGACCGGGGCTCTCTCACTCTCGCACCATCAGCGCAGCAAAATCAGAATCCGCTGACGTTCAACCGCCCGCCCGTCACCGTCTTGCCGACGAGCGACGCCGTCGGCACCGCGCTGCTGAGGATCGCCGCCTTGATCGCTGCGGCCGACGAGCCGGGGTGATATGCGGCGTACAGCGCGGCCGCGCCACTCACGTGCGGGGTCGCCATCGAGGTACCGCTGTAGCTCGCGTAGCCCGACGTGACCGTCTTGCCCTTCACCGTCTTCGGAACGCTGGACCAGATCCCGCTGCCCGGAGCGCCAATGTCGACGGTCGTCGCGCCGTAGTTGGAGAACGAGCTGATGTCGCCCGTGCTCGTGATGGACGCAACGGAAATCACGTTCGCGTTCGCGTACCCGGCCGGAAAGCAGGTGCCGCCGTCGCAGTTGACGGTGCTGTTGCCGGCTGCGGCGACGAACAGGATGCCCGCCGCATTCGCCCGCTCGATCGCGTCGGCCAGGCCCTGCGAGAATCCGCCGCCGCCCCACGAGTTGCTCGTGGCCACGAGGTTGATGCCATGCCGCGTCTTGAGATCGGTGAAGTAGTCCACCGCCTTGATCGCGTTGGCCGTCGTGCCGCCGTTGGTGCCGAGGAACTTGGCGTCCATCAGCTTCACGCTCCAGCACACGCCGGCCACGCCGGCACCGTTGCCGCCCACGCCGCCAATCGTGCCGGCCACGTGCGTGCCGTGATCGTCGTTCACGCCGTCGAACACCGATGCGTTGTTGCCCGCGAAGTCCCATCCGTACACGTCATCCACGTATCCGTTGGCGTCGTCATCCACACCATTGCCCGCGATCTCGCCCGGGTTCGTGCCGGCGTTCGCCGCGAGGTCCACGTGCGTGTACATGTAGCCTTCGTCGATGATGCCGACGTACACGGTGGAGCAGTTCGTCTTGCCCGCCGCCCACGCCTCGGCCGCCTGGCTGCCGAACACGTTCGCCGGCGACGATGCATCGCCGTACATCCCCCAGAGCGATCCGTTGGTGAAGTAGGTGTCGTTCGAGACGGCGGCGTGCCGGTAGATCCAGTTCGGCTCGGCGTACTCCACCTCAGGCTGCGCGCGCATCGCCTGGATCGCCTCGGACACGCCCAGCGGAGTGTGCACCATGGTGATGCCCTCGGCATCGCCGCGGCGCTTCATGCTCGCGGTATGGATCCGCTCACCAGCCCGACCCTTCGCCTTGCCGATCGCGGCGGCGCGGCCGCTCTCCGACGTGCCGTCCTTGAACTTCACGAGAATCTCGCCGGGCACGAACTCGTCGGCCGCAGCGGTGAACGACGTTGGACCGCTCGGCGCGAGCGCGACATCGGTGGGCACGGGCACATCCGTGCACGCGGCGAGCACGCCGAGTGCGGCAACTGCCATGCTGATCTTCTTCATCAACGGTGGGTCTCCAGACGGGTGGGCAAGCGACCGTGACGATCCGGCGTCGGACGTACGCGGTTCATCGCGTCTCCAATGACGCGAGTATGGTGACGGCCGCACCGGAGTGCGTCCGCTCAGGTCGATCCCGTTGTGTCGTGATGATGACAGCCACTCGCCCCACCGCACTCATTGATGCGTCCCACGGCTCGCGCCGAAGATCGTGAGGAGCCACGATCTTACCACCTTTTTGAAATGGCGCAAGACAAATGTTTATTGCCGCGGCCGCTGGGGGTCGCCCGCTCGACCAGAGCTCATCCTGCCACGCTGACACGAGCGCCCGTCATTCGTGCATATTTCCCGCCGGTCCTCACCCGCACTCGACGCCCAGAAATGACCGCGACCACAGCATCCGCCCTCAAGCGCACTCCGCTCCACGACATCCACGCCGCGCTCGGC
>JAJAYP010000131.1 GCA_026786185.1 Gemmatimonadaceae bacterium | reverse complement strand
GTCCACCCCCGCGGCCACGGCCTCGCGCACGAAATGGTGATCCACGTCCGCGCGTACCCAGTGCGTGTCCGCGAGCGCGTCATCGGGACTGGCCGCGACGAGCAACCGCTCCGACTCGAAGCCGCGATTCTGGAAGGGCTTGTCCGGGTGGTGTCGGTAGAAGGTGAAGCCGCGCTTCAATCCACGGCGCAGCTCCGGTACATGGGCCAGCCAGCGTCCGTGTGTCGCCATGCGATAGCAGTCCTCGAGCCCGTACCGGATCCCGAGCCGCTCGAGCGACAGGTTTCCGAGCGGTGTCGACGACTCGCCGATCGCGAAGCGCGGATGAGTGCCGCGGTCCAGCAGCACCACGTCGTAGCCGAGTCCAGCGAGCACGCGCGCGAGCAGCGAGCCCGCGAAACCGCTGCCGACGATGGCGACTTCGCACGAATCCATCATGCCGTGTCGCACGCAGGGCAGAAGATCCGCGGCTCTGCGCGGCCGGTGACGTTGAGGCGTTGCAGCCGCTCGATCCGCGCGGCCCGGCACTGCGTACATGCGGGGAGTCGCGCCGCGTCCCACAGGTCCGCGGTGACCACCGTGCCGGTGAACTGCAGACATCGATCGAGCGACTCCTCGAGTTGCAACAGCGTGGGCGCGACGAAGGCGCCCATCGCCGCGAGGCGCTCCATCTCGCCATTGCCGCCGCGCACGGGAATGATGGAGACGACCGCCGCGCCGCGCGCGACCGCGTACTCCGCGGTGCGCACCGTCCACGCCACCGCCTCGCTCGCGCGCACATGCGGCGCGCCGAGCAGAACGAAGACGCGCAGGGCGATCCCGTGTTCCGTGAGCAACCGCGCCGCCATATCGAACCGCGCCAGAGCGAGGCGCTTGTTGAGATGAGCGACCGCGACCGGCTCGATCGTCTCCAGTCCAACGGCGACTTCGAGTCGTCCGCGCAATCGCCGCGCAAAGTCGAGCGTGACCGCGCCGACGGTGTTCGCGTGCGACTCCACGGTGACGGCTGCGAATGGCGCCGCCAGCGTTGTCATTCCCTCGACGTCTTCAGGCGGAACCGCTCGCCGGTCGAAGAAATTGCTGGCGTTGTAGAGCTTGAGTCGATCCGGCGACGGACCGGAATGCGCTGACAGCACCGTGCCCAGTTGCCGCGTGAGCGCACCTGGCGGGGTTGGACCGTCGATCGTGAATTGCCAGAGATCGCAGAACGAGCAAGTGAACGGGCACTCGCTTCCGGCGAGAAAGACCGTCAGTGCGCGCTCGACCGTTCCGTCAGGCCGCCGTTCGTCCTCCAGCACCGACCCGTGTGCGACGGACGGATCGACGTCGCGCTTCGGAGGCCGGAGGCTCCGAATACGCCGATCGGCGGCGGACGCAGTCACACGACGGCGGTGTGCAGCGTCTCGAAGTGGCTGCGGTAGCGGGCCTCGCTCTGTGGGAAGAGCTTGGCAGCCTGTCCGGTTGAGAGCGCCCCGTCCTGAAAGCGACGCTTGGGAAAGACCGGCATCTCGAGCCCCAATACGGAACGCACGCCGCGCGACACGATCTCGCCTTTCAGCGCATACAGTCGGTCGTGCGAGCCGTCGGTCAACGCGGCGAACGGAACCCCCTCCGCCACGGCGATCACGGACGGGCGCGTGAACGGGCTGTATGTCTCGAAGCCGCACTCGCGCGCGCAGGCGTGGCTCCGGACGCATCCGCGGCTGTAGCCGCCCGAGTAGGTGAGCGAATGCTTGATCGATTCGACGCCCCATCCTTCCTGATACAGCATGCGGTTGTTGACGACGCTCCGGATCGTGAGCTCGCTGTTCTCCTCGATGGGATAATCCTTGAGGTTTTCGTCCCCGCCGTCGCCATCCACGAGCAGTCGCCAGTCCGGATACCGCTCGCGAATGCCGCCAAGCAACGCGAGGTTCACGGCGGCGCATTCCACGTCGCGCCGCTTGTAATCCTCGATCACGGCGACAGCGCGCAACGGATCGAGCACGCTGGAGGACACGTCGATGCTCTCGCCGAGCATCTCGAGGTCTGTGCGACGCAGAAATTCGCGGGCCTGCCGCGCATCGTCGCCTCCGCCGTCCACGGAGAGCGTGAACGCCTTCAGGCGGGCAGGGGAGTGCCCTTCGTTCAACAGCAGCGCATGGAGACTGAGCAGGATCGCCCCGCTGTCGATGCCGCCCGAGAACGGAACGCCGATGGGCGCTCGCGGATCCTGCACGGCGAGCCACTGGCGTAGTTCACTGTACACCGCCTCCACATACCGGCGGCCGACGAGATCGAGGTCGGTTCCGGAGGTCGCGCGGCTCGGATCGAAGAACCGCCGATGTACCGGGTTGGGGTCGGGACAACCGATCAGGCGCAGTGTGGTGACATGGTGTGCGGGCACCATGCGCGTGTAGCTCGGATGAAACTGATCGGCCCATCCCCGTCGCGCGAGTTCCCGGGCGATTTCGTCGATGCGCTCGGCAACGATCAGCGCCGGACCGTCGACCGACTTCGCGAGGAAGTAGCGCATGGGACGGTCGAGACTCCGCGCCAGCACGACGCGCTCACCGTCCTGCGCCACCAGGGCGAACGATCCGCCGATCCCGAGCACCCGATCGGTATCGCCTTCCAGCAACCACTGTCGTGCGTCGGCCGCGTCCACGGTCCAGAGGCGTTGGGACTCGCCAGCGATCAGGTTGATGACGCGTGAAACGGGCGCGTGTCGGTTCATGCGACGAACTTATCCGCCCTCCACCACCGCTGCCAGTCTCGCGATGCGGCTGACGATCGTGGCGCGCGACCGCGACCTCGTTGACAGGGCCTCTGCAGGCGACGTATCGTCCGCGCTCTCAATCCTCTCCTGGTGATGGACTCCACGATGACGTCGTTCGCCCGCAGGCATCGGCCGGTTGTTCTCGCGCTGCTCGTCACCGTGTTCTGGTCGGCGGGATGTACGTCGCGCGAGAATCGCCCGCTCTTCGAGCTCCTGAGCGCACAGCGCACCGGCGTGACGTTCGCGAACACCATTACCACCGATGATTCCGTGAACGTGCAGTCCGACGTCTACCTGTACAACGGCGCTGGCGTGGCCATCGGCGACATCGACAATGACGGATTGCCGGACCTCTTCTTTGCCGGCAACATGGTCACGAGCCGTCTGTACAGGAACACCGGCAAGATGCGGTTCGAGGACATTACCCAGCAGGCGGGCCTCGTCACGAAGCGATGGATCACCGGCGTCACGATGGTGGACATCAACCACGACGGATTTCTGGACATCTATGCGTCGGTGTCGGGCCATCCGTGGTCGACGCCGTCGGAACGGGCGAACCTCCTGTACATCAACAACAAGGATCGGACCTTCACCGAATCAGCGGCGCGATACGGCATCGCCGACACGAACTTCACGACCCATGCAGCGTTCCTCGACTATGACGGGGATGGGTGCCTGGACCTGTTCGTCCTGAACAACTCGCCCGTGGATTTCGCGCGCGGTGACGTGGCGACCCACCCGTCGGGCGCCCGCGGTGAAACACCCGGTAGTCGCAATGTGCTGTATCGCAACGGGTGCCAGGGGATCTTCACGGACGCGTCGGGGCAGGCGGGCATCCTCAAGGACGCGGGGTACGGCCTGGGTGTCGCCGTCGCCGACGTGAATCGCGATGGCTGGCCCGACATCTACGTCTCCAATGATGCCGCGCCCAACGATGTGCTGTACGTCAACAACGGGAACGGGACGTTCACCGACAAGGCGGCGCGATGGCTCAAGCACACGAGTCTGGCGGGGATGGGCGTCGACATCGCGGATTTCAACAACGACGGCAGGCCGGACATCCTGCAGGTGGACATGATGCCGCCCGAGATGAGCCGGCGAAAGCGCATGAGCGGGTTCACGACGCATGGGAGCCGGCTGTCGTCGCGCAGCCGGGGATTCCGCGATGACTTCGACGTCAACAGCCTGCAGCTGAGCAATGGCGTGACGCCGGACGGTGAGCTCGTCTTCAGTGACATCGCACGCCTGGCCGGTGTGGCCGCGACGGACTGGAGCTGGAGCGCGCTCTTCGCGGACTTCGACAACGACGGCTACAAGGACATCTTCATCGGCAACGGGTATCCCAAGGCGGTGAACGACCTCGATTACCAGGGAGCCGCGAACAGCGCGCGTCGAATGGGGGAGCATCAACGTGCGCGAAAGCTCCTCAAGGACGTGTACGCGTACGATGCGCCCAATCATGTGTTCCGGAACAACGGTGACCTGACCTTCACCGACAGAACGAAGGCGTGGGGCATGGACAGGCCGAGCTTTTCATACGGAGCGGCCTATGGCGATCTGGATAACGACGGCAAGCTCGACGTCGTGGTGAACAACATCGACGGCCCGGCATTCATCTATCGAAACATCCAGCCGACCGACGACGCGCATCACTATCTCCGGATCCGGCTCGTTGGAGATTCCTCCAACACCCGCGGCATCGGCACGACGGTAATCTTGAGTAGCGCAGGCACGAGGCAGCACGTGTACCATTCGCCCGTTCGCGGCTACATGTCGAGCATGGACGACGCCGTGCATTTCGGCGTCGGTCGCGCTCGTCGCGTGGACAGCCTGGAGGTGACGTGGCCCGATGGTCGCGCGCAGGTGCTGACGAATCTCGACGTCGACCGGCTGGTGATCGTGAAACAGTCCGATGCGATGCGACCGCAGGTTCCGGCAAAGCCGTTCTCCACGCGGTCGTACGCGTTCGAGGCGCTCGACGCCGGCCGGACGCTGAGCTATCGGCAGCTCCCGACATCGCTGCCGGACTACAACGTGCAAGCCCTGTTGCCGTACGGGCCATCGAGCCATGGCCCGCCGCTGGCCGTGGGCGACGTCAATGGTGACCGCCTCGATGACGTGTACGTCGGTGGGACCGCCGGTGTAGCGGGCCAGCTGTTCCTCCAGCAGCAGGATGGGCGATTCGTCGCGTCCATCCAGGGCCAACCGTGGGAGGCGGACAAGGCGTACGAGGACTGGGGCGCCCTGTTCTTCGACGCCACTGGTGACGGACTCCAGGACTTGTACGTGACGAGCGGCGGATATCACCTGGCCCCCAGCTCACCGCTCCTGCAGGACCGCCTGTATGTCAACGTGGGCGCGGGCAGGTTCTCCAAGGCGCCTGCGGGCACGCTGCCGGCGATGCCGACGAGCACGGCCACCGTCAGGGCCGGGAACCTCAACGGCGATTCACGGCCGGATCTGTTCGTCGGTGGCCGGCTGAGCCCTCGAAACTATCCCGCGCCCACCCGGAGCTATCTCCTTCGCAATGATGGAAATCAGTTCACGGATGTCACGGCGGAGGTCGCCCCCGAGCTCGCGCGGGCCGGTGGAATGATCACGGACGCCGCTTGGATCGATTTCGACGGGGACGGTCGCCAGGATCTCGTCACGGTAGGCGAATGGATGCCCATCCAGTTCTACCGGAACGATGGCACGCAGCTGCGCAACGTCACGCAGTCCATGCGCCTGCCACCGATGCGTGGCTGGTGGTACAGCCTCGCCGTGGGAGACTTCGATCATGATGGCCGACCAGACCTCATCGTCGGGAATCTCGGATTGAATTACGCCTACCAGACGTCGATGGAGAGCCGGTTCGGCGTTTACGCGGCGGCGTTCACCGGCAACCAGAACGCCGACATCGTGCTGACCCAGGAGATCGGGGGCATCGAATACCCCTATGCCGGGCTGGCGTCGCTGGGCCGCGAGATCTACTCGCTCGGGGTGAGATTTCCCACGTTCGGATCTTTCGCGAAGGCGTCCGTCGCGGAGGCCTTCGGTGCCACCGCGTTACAGGGGGCGCTTCACTACCAGACCGATACCTTTGCGAGCGTCTACCTGCACAACGAGGGCGGCAGTGCGTTCAGCTCCGTCGCGTTGCCCAACCTGGCGCAGATCGCACCGATCAAGTCCATCGTCGCGCACGACGTGGATGGCGATGGTCACCTCGACGTGATCCTGGCGGGCAACCTGTTCGACGTCGAGCCCAATACGCCGCGGGCCGATGCGGGCAACGGGCTGTGGCTACGAGGCGATGGCACGGGACGCTTCATCCCGGTGCCACCGACGGAGAGTGGATTGCTTGCCCCTCTCGACGTTTCCGGCCTGGCGATGATCCGCACGGCGACCGGCACGGCACTGCTCGTGGCGAACACGGGAGACTCGCTTCAGTCCTTCTCCATCAGGCCGCGCCGGCACGGCACCGGTGCGTCTGCACCGGTGCCGTGAGCGCCTTCTACCACCCTGCGTTCTGCTTCAACCCACCGCTCGCGCCGCCCTTGCTCAACTCGACCTGAATGGCAGGAATCGGAAAGACGGCGTGGCGCGCCGAGAACAACGCCGCATTGCCGAGCTGGAGTCGCCGCGACTTCTCGGCGCCCCCGGCCACTCCGCTGATGTACGCGTTGAGCACCTGCTCGGCGAGGCCCCACCGCCGCAGGTCGAAGAAGCGCTGACCTTCCATGGCCAACTCCAGCCGGCGTTCGTTCCGAACGGCGGTTCGGGCGGTGGCCTGGTCGGCGAACGGGGTCGTGTACGTCCCGATGCGATACGTCGCCCAGGTGATGGAGGGATCATTGATCGGCACCGCGATCGAGGCGCGATCGGTCCCCTTGCCCTGGACGCGAACCGCAGCGCGCGCCCTGATCTCGTTCACGATCGTGCGTGCGTTCTCCAGCGATCCGGCCTCGACCTCGGCCTCTGCCAGGAGCAGCAGCAGGTCGGCGTAGCGGAAGATGTGCACGTTCACGGAGTTCAACTGCGTGTTCACCCAGCCGACGGTGCTCTGCGCGCCGCTGGATTTCTCGTGCATGTTCTTCTTGTTGCTGTACGGACCACCGTACGTGGGTGACCTGATCCAGTCCGGGGCGTGTGGTCCCCAGTCCTTGTATGGCACCCCATCCCGCCCGACCGTCCAGTCCAGGCGCGGATCGACCGGCGACGTTGCGGACGCCGTGAGATTCGCGTTGCTGGCGTTCCAGTTGGGATTCGTGGCCGCCAGCGGGAGCCCGGTCGCCGCATCCGTCGCGTAGAAGTTGACCAGATTCTGCGACGGTTGATGGAATCCGCAGCAGCCGAACGGACTCCCGGAATGCGGGAAGGTCAGACGTGCGCCGTAGTTGGCATTGTTCCCGCTCGGCTCGCCGTCGTTCGCCGAGGCCTGGTAGGCCAGGATGGTTTCTTTCCCGTTCTCGAACTCCTTGAATCCGGTCCAGACGCGATCGAAGCTCGACTCGAGGGCATAGACTCCGCTCCCCCGAACCTCCCGCAGCGTCGTCAACGCCGCGGCGAACTGGCCTGCGTACATCTGGACACGCCCCTTGTAGGCCTTGGCCGCCCACTGGGTGGCGCGTCCGACGTTGCCATTCCTGGGCGTCAGGGGCAACAGGGCGATGGCTGCATCGAGATCCTTCAGGATCTCATTGCCGGCCTCGACCTTCGTGAGGTTCGCCTTGCGGAAGTCGGTGTCGGTTTCGCGGTAATACGGAATGTTGCCCCACATCCGCCACGCTTCGAAGTGATAGTGCGCCCTGAGAAAGAGCGCCTCCCCTTCGATGCCCTTGGCCTCGGTAGCGGAGAACTCGCCCGGCTTGCTCGCCGAAACCTCCTTGAGGAGATTGATCGTCGCATTGCTGCGGACGATGCCTTCGTAGGTGGCGCGCCATTTGTCATTCAGCTCGCTCTCGACGCCGCTCGCGGACCACTGGTACTGCTCGATCGGATCGATCGCCGGTTGGTCGCTGGCCTCCGACCCCTTGTAGGCGTCGTCGCTCGTGACGCTTCCCCAGATCCAGTTGCTCGCGGCCGAGCCCCACGCGCCGCCCACGCCGGTGGTGAAGTCCAGCGTCCGGTAGGCGGCGATGAGCGTACCTTCCACTCCGTTCCGATTCGCGAGCGTCTGGGAATCCAGCGTTCCCTGCGGAGCGGCGGCATCCGTCAGGAAATCCTTGCAGCCGTAGATCGTGCCGACGGCACACAACATCAATGCCGCCCCGAGCAGAGGCTGCCTCGATACTCTTTTCATTGCCGCCCTCTGATTGAAGATTTTCATCGTCAGAACGAAGTGGACATGCCGATGCTGAACGTCTTGCTGCTGGGATACACTCCGCGGTCCACGCCACGATACTGATCGCGGATGTCGCCGGCGGACCCGGAGACGTTCGCCGCGGGCAGGGAAGGATCGAGTCCGGAGTACCCGGTGATCGTGAAGAGATTCTCACCCTGCACGTAGACACGGGCAGCGGGCAGCCAGCGGACCATCGACGCAGGAACGTTGTAGCCAATCTGCAGATTGCGCATCCTGACGTACGAGCCGTCCTCGACGTAGTAGCTGCTGAGCGCCTTGCTGTAGGTGTCGTTCTGGTCCAGGCGCGGATACTTCGCATTCAGGTTCTGCGGCGTCCACGAGTTCGCGAGCAGGTCGTCCCGGACGTTCGTCGAGAAGTTCCGGAACACGTAGAACTCCTTCTGGGCGTCGAAGATGTCGTTGCCGAAGGTGCCGAACACAGTGCCGGCCACGTCCCAGTTGCCGCGACGATATCCGAGGTCCAGGCCGGCGGTGAAATCCGGATGGGGACTTCCGATGATGATGCGGTCCGTGGGAGTGATGCTGCCGTCGCCATTGGTGTCCCGGAACTTGATGCGACCGGGCGCGGCGCCATCCTGCTTCGCATGGCCCGCCACATCGGCGGCGTCCCTGAAGAATCCGTCGGCAACGAGGCCGAAGAACGAGCCAATCGGTGAGCCGACCTTGTTGATGACCTGATTGCCGAATCGCGTCGAGATCGGTCCGTAGAAGAAGTCCTGCACGCCGTCGATCGAGACGATCTTGTTCTTGTACCTGGTACCCTGCACGGTGGCGTTCCACGTCGCGCCCTGATGTCCGATCGAGAAATCAAAGCCCCGGTTCTCCATCTTGCCGACATTCACGATCGGCGCCGACGCGACGCCGGCGGTGGCCGGAATCGCGGGGTCGAACAACAGGTTGTTCGTGTTGCGTTGGTAGAGATCGAGTACGACGTTGACCTTGCCCTCGAACAAGGCGAGATCCGCACCGACATTCGTGAATCGGTTCTCCTCCCACTTGAGGTTCGCGTTGCCGAGCGACGTCTGCCTGAAGCCCGGCGCCACGACGGTGTTGGCACCCGTGATGTCGTAATACGTGTCGCCTACGCTGCCGCCGAACTGTGACACGATGCGGCCGGACGGAATGGACTGGTTGCCCGTCACGCCGTACCCGACGCGAAGCATTGCGTCCGACAGCGTGCGATTTCCCTCGAGGAATGGCTCCTTCGAGATGCGCCAGCCCAGGCCGGCGGCGGGGAACGTTCCCCAGCGGTTCGTGGGTCCCAGGCGGGAGGAACCATCGCGTCGCACCGTGAAGCTCGCGACATACTTCTCGGCGTAGTTGTAGTCGGCCTTCCCGAAGTAGGAGAGCAGCGCGCTCCCACCACCGAAGCTGTTGACGACCTTGCTCTTGGCGTCGCCCAGCGCGTCCTGCACGTATCGGGAATCCACGTTCTCGGAGAGGAGGTTGCTCAGCCCCGCACCGATGAAGCGGTTGTTGCCTGCGTTCGCTTCCTGACCGAGCAGGAGGCTGAGATTGTGCTGCGAACGCGCTCGCGCGTACCTGAGCGTGTTGCTCCACGTCCAGTCAGTGGACCGATTGGAATTCTCGTTGATGGAGTTCGTGAACGTGGGCTCGGAGTTCTCGGGGTAGATCGGACTGAACCCAATGAAGGAACCGTCAGCCACGTTGAACCCCAGGCTACTCCGAAGGGCGATCGTGGGCGTCACGGCAAACCCGGCGAAGACGTTTCCGAACACCCGGTTATTCTGGTTCTCGTTGTTCCGGCCCTCGAACGCCGTCTTGAGCGGATTGGTGTTGTTGCCCAG
>JAJAYP010000130.1 GCA_026786185.1 Gemmatimonadaceae bacterium | reverse complement strand
CGTGCTCGGAATGAGCGCTCCGAGGTATGAGGTGGGATGGCGCACCTGCTTTCGCGCCACATGAATCGCGGACGATGACCACGGCCGGGAGCACGTCGCGCCGAGGCGTGCCGCCAGGCGGCGATCGTTCGGCGAGCGCGGCCAGCAGCAGCGCGGCTGCTCGCTCGCCGAGGGCCGCAATTCCGACGCGCACCGAGGTGAGTGGCGGGTTGAGGAACCGGGCGACGGGAATGTCGTCGAAGCCGACGACGGCAATGCCCGCGGGTACGGTGATGCTCGCTTCGCGCAATGCGCTGAGTGCACCGACCGCCATCGCGTCGTTCGCGGCGAAGATCGCCGATGGCGGTGAGGCGAGCGCGATGAGGTCCCGTGTGCCGCGCCAGCCGCCCGCCTCGGTAAAGTCACCGCGAACGTCGAGCGCGGCGTCGTATGGGAGGCCGGCGTTCCGGAGCCCATCGCGATAGCCGCGCTGTCGCTCGCTCGCGTCATGATTGCGCTCGGCACCGGCGATGAAACCGATCCGGACGTGACCGATCGCGACGAGATGGCGAGTCATCGCGATCGCTCCACCGTAGTTGTCCACGGTGAGTGAGTACGCGTCGCCGTCGACGGCGGGTCCATTGAGGAGCACGGTCGGCACACCGCGCGGCAACACATCGGCCAGCATGGGCGCGCTGACGTCCGGCGCCATCACCATCAGCCCGTCCACGCGACCGCGCATGGCGCGCACGGCAGCGCCGATGCCGCGGGAATCGTGATGCGAGCTCGAGACGAGGAGGGAATGATTCGCGCGCTGTGCCTCCTGGTCGATGCCGCGCAGCAGCTCGGAGAAGAATTCGCCGTAGATGTCAGGCAGGATCACACCGAGCGCACCGGCGCGCTGCCGACTGAGCGAGCGCGCCGCCCCGTTGGGCGAAAAGCGGAGGTCTCGTGCGACGTCCAGCACGCGATCGCGCGTCGTGTCGCGAACGGGCGCACTCGCGTTGAGCACGCGAGAGACAGTGGCGACCGACACACCGGCGAGCCGAGCGACATCCCGAATGGTGACGTGCATCCCGATTCCTGTAGGCCGTGCGACGCGGAGCCCGGCATCGGATTCCGTCGTCATGAAACCGCTTACCCGGCGCGAACGGCCCGCAAGGGGGACTGGGAACCGGGAACCGGGAACTGCGGGGCGCTGCCTTACGGGAACCGCATGGCCGTTGAAGTCCCCGTAAGCGTGCCGCGCAGCGGCCACGCGCCCCGCTTTTACAGCCGTACCCCGTTCCGATCCAGCACGCCCGGAGCGGATTTTGGATCGAGCGTGGTGGGCGTGACGAACGTGTACTCCAGCCGTGGATCCAGCAGCAGTTCCTGGATCAGATCCACCTCGGCAATTTCGGCAGCTCGACGCGCGTTCACCAACGCGAGGCGCGTCGCCGCCACCGCGGCCTGCCGCTGATGGTGGTCGCCGATGGGCCGCATGCCCGCGCGCACGAACTGTTCGAGTTGCGCGAGCTTGTGTTCCTGCGCCAGCAGATTCTCCTGCTCCACACGCAGCTGCTCCTGCTGCGTGATGAGGGCGAGGAAGTCGGACGCCACGAGGACGACCACCGTCTGCCGGCTGCGATCGAGATCCTGGCCGCTCGCCTGGAGGTACAGGCCCGCCTGCTGCAGCGCGCCGGAATTCTGCCCGCCATCGAACAACGTCATCCCGCTCGAGACGCCGCCGCCCACGGAGAAGTTGTTCTGCCCCGGCGAGCCGGCGCCGAACCCCTGCGATGTCTGGCTGGTCGCGACGAGATTCGACCGAAACGCGTTGCGCGCTTGCCGTACATCCAGCGAGTCGAGCGCCGTCGTGTTGCGCGCGAACCGGTCATCGGGAAATGGTTCGGGAACTACTGGTCGCATGCGCAGCGACCAGATCAGTCACAGTACAAGACAGACATAAGCGGGCTCGACAGAAGTTTTTGGCCCGCTACCTGTCTTTTTGAGGCGCAGACAGCGGCCATCTGTCCATCCATACGACTCGTATTGCCAAGGTGTTGGCTCCGCGCGACTCCTCGCGGTGCGTGCGTAACAGCAAATGTCGAACGATGAACCATGTGCGGTGTATCACCATTCGCACGGCAAGGAGGTTGAACGGCCCGCGTAGGTAGGCCGTTCCTGAATCAGCGTTGGAGGAAATGTGTCACATAGATCGATTGCAGTGGCGTTCACGGTGTCTCTGATTCTGACGCCCGCTATCGCGCGTGCGGATGGGCTCGCGGGGTCTCCGGCGTCCATGGTGAATCAGCACGAGATCGCGGTGCAGGAGGCCTACAGCTTTCTTCGCACCTCGGGTGACGTGCGAGAATTGGCCAGCATGGGAGCGCTGGTTCCGGTGTTCGACAACGAGAACCTGACGCTGAAGAAGGTCTCCTACGCGTTCGCTCGGCCCGAGGTGAGCGACTTTCTCGAGCGATTCGCGAAGAGTTATCGCGCAGTGACAGGATCGAGACTCGTCGTCACCAGCCTGACGCGCCCGGCCAACGGTCAGCCGCGCAACGCACACAAGCTTTCGGTTCACCCGGCCGGAATGGCGGTGGACCTTCGCATCCCCGCGGATAGTGCGGGTCGCGCCTTCATCGAGCGCTCGCTGCTGGCGATGGAGCGCGCCGGCGCGCTCGACGTGACGCGCGAGCGATCGCCCGCACACTACCACATCGCCGTGTTCGCGGGACCCTACGCGACCTACGCGGCGCGAGAGGATTCCGCAGCCGTTGTCGTCGAACGGACGCGTGTCGCGGCCGAACGCGCTGCGGCGGCCTCGCTGCGCGCCGCTGCGCACCACACGCCCAGTGAGAACGATGCGCCGCTCCCGGGTGCCATGCTCGGTCTGCTCGCCCTGCTCGGCGTGACCGCGCCTCTCATTTTCAGAGGGAGCACCCGTATCGCCGGCTGAGGGGCGGGCGGTCGACTAGCGCCGCTCCCTCAGCGCCTGCGCGAGTTCTTCCGTGCGTTGTCCCGAGAATTCGCCCAGACATTGCGCGCGAACCGGAGCCCAGAGGGGCCCTTCCTTCCCACGATTGCGACGCCGGCACTCCGTGTCGCGGTAGACGAGCCACGCGCGCTGGGAGACGCGCAGTTGCTCCACGGATGCGGGCTCCTTCGCACCAGCCGGAGTACCCGATGCCCGCTTCATGTCGGCGATGAGCGACTGATAGGTGCGGTCGAGCATCACGTCGGACCGTGCCAGGTGCAGCATGAGGCAACGGCGCTGGCTCGGGGCGGCGGGCGATGCACACGGTTCATCGCTACCGGCCGGGGAGAGCGTGGCTCCCGGCACTGTCTCGAGAATCGTCGCGGCATTTGATCTCGCTGGCGTCGTGCGACTCGACGATACCCGACTTCCTGGAGTGGGGGACACGCCCCGCTCCGGAATGGGATCGGGGTGAATAGTGGCGGGCGCCGGGCGCATCTGTACCGGGCGTGACGGCGCAGCGCGTGACGGCGCCGGACGCGCAACGCTGGCTGGCGCGGTCGCATCCGACATCGAGGATATGGCTGGCGGATTGGGGCGATTCACTCGCATGGGAACCGACGCGACGGCGGAAGGCGGCGCGCGATCAGGTTCGGGAGCTGGCTTTTTCACCGGTTCGCGGGCTGCTCTGCCCGTCTCGACCGGTGGCATCGCGGAATCCGGATCGAATGCCATGGCGACGTCGGCCGCTTCAGCGAACGCCGACGTGTCGGCCTGCTTCAGTTCGCTGGCGAGCGAGCTGTCGCGGGCGAGCACTTCACCCGGTGACTGCTCCTGTGTCCCATCGCCGCAGCCGGCAATGAACAGGGTGGCGATCGCGAGCGTCGTGATCAGAGAGCGTGCGGTCATCGGTCGGTCGATCCGGTAGGGGTCGATCGGCCTGTCTTGCGATTCCCGCGCCGCGGAGTCCGAGCGGCAACTGATCCTTAATGCGGCAGCGGTCAGGTCCCGCAGCCGTTCAGTCCCGCAGCCCTCAATGGCGAACCGCCGCGTCGATCCAGCGGCGGTGCGTGCTCAGGACGCCATGCGCTGGCGCTCGCGGAAAGTGCTGCGTCCGATCGCGAATTCGGTCCAGCGTTCTACCGCGTCGTCGAGCTGCGAGGGCGTCATCGTCGGCCCGTCGGCGAGCAACACGGCACGATACGCCGAGATGAGGGCGATGCGCCGCTGTTCCAGCCACTCCAGCATCGACTCCTGGTTCTGGGGAAGAATTCTGCGTCGGCTCATTGAATGACCCTCGAGTTGCACCGGTGAGAAAGCATGAGGAGTTGGGGCGTTGTGTTCTAACGGACGCCACAATGTCAAGCGGGTAACGGCGTCGAATGGAGACTTGCTCCCATTCACATTGACGTCCCGGTGCACGGGCGAACTACCCAATCGCGACGTTGCTCAATTTTCCGTCCCGCCTCGGGCAAACGTCGGTGTGTACATCCGGTGGAGAGCATGCGATCTGCGCAGGGTGTCCGCTTATGGTTTCGCCACTCAACGGCGACGACGACGGGCGTTCCTACGGCGGGACGCCAGCCGTCGACTTCGCCCAGTATCGCGCGCGCCGCGTACGCGCTCGGCTCCTCGATCTGCTCGATGCGCTCATCGTCGCCATGGAGCGCCGCGATCCGCAGGCGGTCATCGCGGTGCTCGATGACGAGGAAGCGGAGCGGTGGTTTCCGAGCGGCCTTCGCGAGGAAGCTCTCGTCATCGCTCGCCTGCCGTCCACGGCGCTCCGCGCTCCCATGCGCGTGTATCGCTACTGCCACCAGCTTCGGCAGCTCGGGGAAGAGGCCATCGAGCTGACGCACGATCCCCGGCAACTCTCCCTGGATCTGTTGCCGACAGCGAAGCTGCTGGCCGCGAATCGATTTCCCGAATCGACCACTCCACCGCCCGATGCTCCGCGCTCTGACGACGGCCGGGGCCGCCGCCGTTCGGGTTCACGCTGATCGCATTCGCCGGGGGCTGACGGCACGACGTCGCGCAGCGCCGCCAGTTCCTTCTCTATTGCCATTCGAAGTGGGGAGCGGATCTTTCTCCCTCATGCGCGTCACCCCCTCGTCGTCGAGTGAAGCAGCGAGCCGGAAGTTCGAGCCGCTGTTCCCGCTACCACTCGTCGGCCGAGACGCCGAGCTGGCGACGCTCGCGGCACGGCTCGACGCCGCGCGGTCGGGAACGGGCGGCACCACGCTCATCGCCGGCGCGGGCGGAATCGGCAAGTCGCGGCTGGTTGCGGCCATGTGCGATCGCGCGGAACGGCAACTGTGGACGACCAGCATCGGCCGCGCGAATCCCGTGGAGACCGGCGTCCCGTACGCCATCTTCGCTGACGCGCTCGCACCCCTCGTGCGCTCACTGACGCCTGCGTCGCTCGCCGTGCTCACGCGCGGGGATGCGGCAAGCCTCGCCAGCATTTGTCCCGCGTTCAGCCCTGGCGGCGCGCCCGTACGAGCGGGCGACGCGAGCGACGCGAAGGCGCGCCTGTTCTGGACCTTCACGCAGTTCCTGGCGCAGCTCGCAACGCAACGGCCGGTGCTGCTCGTGCTCGAGAATCTTCACTGGGCCGACGCATCGTCGCTCGAGCTGCTGCACTTCGTGGCGCGCCAGATCCCCACACATCGCATCGCGCTGCTGTGCACCTACAACGACGAGGCGCGCGACACGAGCTCCGCCTTTCGCATGACGGAGCAGTCGCTCCTCGCGGTGGGCACGGCGACGCTCATCCGGATCCAGCCACTGGACGACACCGCGCTGCACACACTCGTGCGCGAGATGTTTCGCGCTGATGACGCATCGGCGCGCACACTGTCGGCGCGAGTGTATGCCTGGACGCGAGGCAATGCGTTCTTTGTCGAGGAGATCCTCAAGGCTCTCGTGAGCTCCGGAGCGCTGCATCAGCATGGCGGCGTCTGGCACGGGTGGGAAGCCGCACCGCCCGACCTTCCCCGATCCATCCGCGCCGCTCTCGCCGCTCGCATGGACCGGCTGGGCGCTCCCGCGCGCGGTCTCGCGAACATGGCGTCGGTGATCGGCACGCGCACCTCGCACGACGTGTTGGGCAGGGTTAGCGGGATGTCCGAGGACGATGTGCTCGTCGCGCTCGACGAGCTGCGGGCCAATGGCATACTGTCGGAGAGCGTACAGCCCGGCGGCGAGATCCGGTACGCATTCACACATCCGCTGATGCGCGACGTGCTGTACGCGGAGCTGGGCATCGCACGGTGTCGACTGCTGCACGCGTCCATCGCGCAATCGCTCGAGTCGCTGCACGGCGGCTCCGCCGACGCCCACGCTGACGAACTGGCCTACCACTATGCGCGCGCGGAGTCCCGCGCCCTCGCGGCCAAGGCGGTTCGCTATCTCGTATTGGCAGGGCGAGGCGCCATTGCACGGTACGCCAATCAGGAGGCCGCCGATTATCTCGGGGCCGCGCTCCAGCACTGTGACCGCGCCGATCCGGCGACGCAACTCGACATCGACAGCGTCGACCTGGTGGAGCAGCTGGCGCGCGTGCGTCAACGGCTCGGCGATTACGGCGGCGCGACGGAACTCTGGACGCGCGCCCGCCAGTCTGCCGAGCGTACGCACGATACCGTGCGCGTGGCGACGATCGATCGACGGATGGGTCTTGCATCGTACTGGAGCGGCCGCTATCCCGAGGCGCTTGCGCACTTCGATGCCGCGCTCGACGCGCTCGCGGTGTCGTCGGACGCCTCCCTGGTGGCGCGCGTCCGCGTCGGGCGCGCGATGACGCTGCAGGCGCTCGGCGATCCGCTGGCCGCGCGCTCGGACGTCGAGGCCGCGCTTGCGCTCGCCGAGCGGCTCGATGACGCGGGCGTGCTGGCGCGCGTCCATCGGGCGTCCCTCGTGTTGCACATCTTCACCGGGCCCGCCGAGCGTGCGTACGCGGACGGCGCGCGCGCCATCGCCTTCGCGGAGAAAGCGGGTGAGCGCGGCGTCGAGTGGTCGGCGCACTGGGCGATGGCCATGGTGGGCGGTCTGTCCGGCAACGGCGCGATGATGTCGCGCCATCTGGGCGAGGGAGACCGACTCGCGGACGCGCTGGGGTCGCCGGTGCTGCGCTGCTGGATGGCCGAGATCGCGATCGAGTATGCATCAGGGACGGGGGAATGGGATGCCGGGCTCGCGCTCGCCGAGCGAACGATTCCGCTCGCACGCGCGCTCGGCCAGCGCATGTTGCTGCCCCGCCTGCTGGTGTGGGCGGCGATGATCCATCTCCACCGCGGCAACAGCGGGCTCGCGAAAGACTACCTCGATGAGGCGCTCGGACTCACGCGCGACGCGGCGCGAACGCTGCTCGACGTGCATTCCAGCGTGCCCGTGCACGCGGGGCTCGTGGCGTATCATGTCGCAGCCGGCGAGCATCGGCTCGCGATCGAGGTTGGCGAGCGCGGATTGGCACTGGTGGATTCCACGGGGTACGTGGCGTGGTCGGTCCATCGGCTCCTGCCGGGGATGATCGAGGCGGCGCTCTGGCTGCGTGACCTGGAGACGGCAGAGCGCTATCGGGATCGCTTGCGTCGCGACTCGCTTCAGCTTGGTCATCAGCTCGGCTTGGCGTGGGCGGATACCTGCGATGCGCTCATGCGCATGCTGCGTGACGATCTCGCCGGTGCGATTCCCCTGCTCCGCCGCGGTGCCGACGCGCTCGACGCCGTGCCGTGGGTGCTCGATGCCGCGCGGGCGCGGCGCAATCTCGGCTGGGTGCTCGGCAAGTCTGGCGATCGCGACGGTGCAGCACGAGAGCTTCGCCGCGCCCATGACGTGTTTGTGCAGCTCGGGGCGGAGCCCGAGCTGACCCGAACGCGCGAGGTGATTCGCGAGCTCGGTCTCCGCCCTCCTGCGCGTACGCAGAACGTCGGGGCGGGCGGTCTCACGGGTCGGGAAGTGGACGTCGCCCGGCTGGCGGCCACGCACAAGTCGAACAAGGAGATCGCCTCCGCTCTGGGAATCTCGCCGCGGCCCGTGAGCACGCACCTGTCGAGCATCTTCGAGAAGCTCGACGTCGGCTCGCGCGGGCAGTTGGCCGACGTCGCACGACGCGAGGGTCTGACGGACCAGTGATGGTGGTGGCCGCGCGCACGGCGGTCCCGTCCTGCGCGGACCGCGCGTGCTACTTGTACCGCACCCCGCGCTTCACGACCACATCGACCCGCTGCAGCAGTGCGATGTGGCGCATGACGTTCCCGCGCACGGCGATGATGTCGGCATACTTGCCTTCGCTCACCGTGCCCACGTCCTTGTCCACCTTCATGGCCACCGATGGCCAGTACGTCGCGGCGCGAATCGCCATCATCGGATCCACTCCGAGCCGGTTGACCCAGGCATCGAGCTCCCGCCAGGTGGCCTGGCTGTGGAACTTCATCGGGATGCCGGCGTCCGTGCCCACGAGGAGCGCGACGCCCGCATCCTTCAACTGCTGGAACTTCCGGCCCAGCGTCGGGCGGCGGCTCGGGGTCGCCTGGAAGTAGGGCATCCGGTCGGGATGCGCGATGGATGCCCGGATGTCGGCGACGACGGAATCGGGCAGATCCAGGTGCCACGATGGGTCATCGAGCGCCTCGGGATCGTCCCGCATCGATTCGTAGTTGAACAGCCCTTCGATCGTGGGCGTCCAGAACAACGGCCCCGCATTGCCACGAGCCGTTCGCTCCTGCAGCAGCGCGACGATGTCGGGGGGATATTCAGGCGACGTCGCCATGCCGGTGTGTTCGAAGCCGTCGACACCCGCCATGAGTCCCCGACGAATTTCCTCGGGCCGATGTGCATGCGCCACGACCGGCAGCCCGAGCTTGTGCGCCTCGTCGACGATGGCGCGCACCTCGTCCATCGTCATCTCGGCCTGATCGATGAGCTCCACCCAATCCACCTTCGCGCGCGCGCGCGCGCGCACTTTCTCTCGCGCATCCTCCACGCCGTTCACCCCCCACCGGAACGCCCCCGTGCCGGGATACGGCCGGTGCTGGAGAAACGGGCCCGAGACGTAGAGCGTCGGACCGGGGATTCGTCGCGCGTTGATCGCGTCGCGCACGTTCACGCTCGCGGCGAGCGGGGCGCCCAGGTCGCGCGCGCTCGTGACGCCGGCCAACAACAGCTGATGGGCGGACGCGGGCATGATGACGCGCTCGAGCATCGGGATGTAGGTGCGATCCCAGTGCGCATAGTCGCTATGCCCGTTGAGCATGAGGTGGACGTGCATGTCCCAGAGCCCGGGCAGCACACTCATTCCCTCGGTGGAGATCACCTCGGTACCCGCTGGCACCGCGAGTGTCTGCACGGTGCCGACGCGTGTGATGCGCTCTCCATCGATGAGGATCACGCTGTTGCGGATGGGCGGGCCGCCGAAACCGTCGATCAGCGTTCCACCGACGAGCGCGATGGCGCCCGGCCTCGTCTCGGCCCGCGCAGGGGAGGACGGCGGTGTCTGCGCCACGACGACACTCGCGTGGAAGAGGATCGCGGCGGCACAGGCACCGGGCAACAGGGGCAACGTCATGCGAGGCGGAGGGTCGGGGTGGTCGACGGAGTGCATACGTGACGGGCCCAACATGCTCACCCGCGCACGACATGCAAGCCCGCGACACGGACGCTTCCGCACCACTGTCTCCGCAGGCAGACTTGCACGATGACATGGAATCTTCTGCTGTGCGGCCTGCTCGTCGCCACCGCCGTGCCCGCGCGGGCGCAGCGTGCCGCCCCTCGTGCCGTCGCGCTCCGTTTCGGCGCACTCGTCGACGGAAGCGGCCGCACGCTTCGTGATGCCGTGATCGTGGTGCAGGGCGAACGAATCGTGTCCGTGGGCGTCGGACCCGGCGCCATACCGCGAGGCGCCGAAATTCGCGACCTTCGCCGCTACACGGCGATTCCGGGGCTGATCGACGCGCACACCCACATGACGTACTACTGGGATCGGCAACCGGCGACGAACCCGTGGCAGCAGCAGGGCGCGCGCAATACCGCCGTCACGGTGTATCTCGCCCAGGACAACGCGCTGCGGACACTCGAGACGGGCGTCACCACCGTGCGGGACCTCGGCTCACGCGACTTCACCGACGTCGCCATGCGCGAGCTCATCAACCGCGGTTCCTTTCCCGGTCCGCGCATGTTCGTCTCCGGTCACGGCCTCGGTCGCCTGCGACCGACGACGACGAATCCCGCGCCGGTGTCCGTGGTCGCACGCGCACGAATCGCGGATCCGGCCGACATCCCGGCTGCGGTGAAGGCCCAGGTGGACGGAGGTGCCGACGTCATCAAGATGTATGGATCCACGGGAAGCGCGTCCGACGTGACCGGCGTCCAGACCTTCTCCGCAGGAGAGATGCGGTCGGCGGTGGAGGCGGCGCACGCGTTGGGCAAGCGCATCGCGATTCACTCCTACGGCCCGGACGGAGGGCGCGATGCCACCGCCGCTGGCGCTGAATCCGTGGAGCATGCCGTGGATCTCGACGATGCGACCCTCGCCGACATGGCCCGGCGCGGCACGGTCTACGTGCCGACGATCGACCACAACCGGTATTACGCCGAGTACCGCGCCGAGTTCGGCTACACCGACGCGCAGGCCGCGGCGCTCGACGCCTACCGCGAGCGCAACATGGCCACGGCGCGCAGGGCGTTTCAGGCAGGCGTGCGGTTCGCCATGGGATCGGACGCGGTGTTCACCATGTTCGGACAGAACACGCGCGAGCTGGGGTGGTTCGTGGCGCTCGGCATGACGCCGGCGCAGGCGCTCGCGACAGCGACGACGCATGGCGCCGCGCTGCTCGGCATGGAGAAGGAGCTGGGCGCCATCGCACCCGGCTACTTCGCCGATATCGTCGCAGTGGAAGGTGATCCGCTGGCCGACATCCGCGTCGTGATCGACCGCGTACGGTGGGTGATGAAGGGCGGCACGGTCGTCGTGGACCGGCGCGTCAATGCTCGACCGGCCGGCACTCGGATACGCGGGAGATAGGCAACCCGATCGACGCTGACGCCGGCGGACATGCGTTCCGATCAACAATCCAATCAACAACTCCACGAGGTGATCGTCTGACTGTCCCCACCAACACGACCCTCCGCACCTCGGCCGTCGCCGCCATGCGCGCGAACGGATTCGAGCCGGAGTTCTCCGCCGAAGTGATGCGAGAAGTCGCGTCACTCGAGGAGCCCTCGGCCGAGCGGCTGCCACCGGGCGTGCGCGACATGCGTGTCCTGCCCTGGTCGTCGATCGACAATCGCGAGTCGCGGGACCTTGATCAGATCGAAGTTGCGGAGCGACGCGCGGACGGAAGCATCCGGCTGTTCATCGGCGTCGCCGACGTCGACTCGCTCGTCGCGCTCGGATCCGCCGCCGATGATCACGCTGCGGCCAACACGACCTCCGTGTACACGGGTGTCGCGGTGTTTCCGATGCTGCCCGAGCGACTCTCGACCGACCTCACGTCGCTCAACGAGGGCGAGGACCGGCTCGCGGTGGTGATCCAGTTCGATGTCCTCGCCGACGGCGAGCTGACGAACCCCTCGGTGTACCGGGCGCTGGTGCATAACCACGCCAAGCTCACCTACGATGCCATCGGTGCGTGGCTGGAAGGGCGCGCGCCCGAGCCCCCGGCAATTGCGCGTGCGCCGAGGCTGCGGGAGCAGGTGCAGCTCCAGGCAGAGGCTGCCGGTCGGCTGCGCGTCGCGCGCAGGCGAGCGGGCGCGCTGGACTTCGAAAGCGTGGAGGCATCGCCCGTCGTCGTGAACGGCAGGGTGGTCGATCTCAAGGTCGCGAGTCGCAATCGCGCGCGTGACCTCATCGAGGACTTCATGGTCGCCGCCAATCGCACGGTTGCGACGCACCTGCTGGGGCACGGGTCGGCGTCGCTGCGGCGTGTCGTCCGCGAGCCGAAGCGATGGGATCGCATCGTGGCGCTGGCGGCGGAGCTCGGCGAGGTGTTGCCGGACGCGCCGAACAGCGTGGCGCTGAGCGAGTTCCTCGCGCGGCGTCGCGCGGCCGATCCGGAGCACTTCGCGGATCTGTCGCTGTCGGTCGTGAAGCTGCTGGGACCCGGCGTGTACGTCCTGGAGCGCCGGCTCGGCGACCGGCGCGAGGCGGGTCATTTCGGACTTGCCGTCGCCGATTATGTGCACTCCACCGCGCCGAACCGGCGCTTCGCCGACCTGGTCACGCAACGCATGCTGCGCGCGGTCGAGGTGAAGGGCCAGTCGCCATATACCCTTGATGAACTCACCGAGATCGCGCGGCGCTGCACCGAACGCGGCGATGCCGCGCGCAAGGTGGAGCGTACGATGCGCAAGGTCGCGGGCGCCTCGCTCCTGGCCGATCGGGTCGGCGAGAGTTTCGCCGCGGTGGTCACCGCAGCATCGCCCAAGGGAACGTACGCACGACTCCTGAGCCCTCCCGTGGAGGGGCGGATCGTTCGCGGAGGACGCGGACTCGACGTGGGTGACACCGTGCGCCTCACCCTGGTCGTGGCCGATGCGTCGAAGGGATTCATCGATTTCTCGCACGAGACGGATGGAGCGTCGAGGAAGCTCGAGCGCAGCCGCCGGAAGAAGGCCGCGGCCGACCTGCTCCGTCCGCGCGTCGGTGAGTCGTTCGAGGTGGAGGTCACGGGTGTGTCGGAGAGCGGGACATACGTGCGCGTGCTCGACGGATCGGCCGAAGGACGCGTCGTGCGCGGCTACAAGACCTTGACCGTGGGCATGCGGGTGCCGGTGACGCTCGTGCGCACGGACAGCGTGCACGGCTTCATCGATTTCGAGTTCGCGAGCGGCGTCGATCGCGTGAAGGACGAGCGCCTCGAGCGCAAGCGAGCGGCGGCGGCTGGCCTCCAGGACAACATCGGCGACGTGTTCGACGCGGTGGTCTCCGGCACGTCGAGAAAGGCGACCTGGATCGTGCTCACCCCCGGCAACATCGAGGGACGCCTGGTGCGAGGGCGGAAGGGGCTGCACGTGGGTGATCCGGTGCGCGTGGTGTTGCTGACGGCCGATGCGGCGCGAGGGTTCATCGATGTGGCTCGCGAGGACGCTGCGATTCCGAGCGAGTAAGCCGTCTGCTCCGCACAACGCGCGTCGTGCTGCACCCCCGAGTCGCCCTCGCCGTCCTGCCGACCATCGGGACCGGGTTTTCTTGACAACGCCCGTGACGCCCTGTACAACGAGTGAGCCTTCCTCGATGTCCGGGTGCCGTAGCCCGGCTCGCGCCCCGTGAAGGCAATGACAGCGGATCTGTTCCCGACCCTCGCGTCAGGAGGTCGCACGCGATCGCTTCAATGCTTCGCGAGGTCGCAGTCTGGCCATGTCCGGTACGTCCTGCCAACGTCCGCGTTCCGAATGAGTTGAACCCCGAGGAGGGCTTGCAGTCCATGCGAATACCGGCAACACACCACAACGGATGTGCAACTGGGAGGAGTCCAATGGAGAAGCAGTTGCCGGATCGGCAGTCATTCTGGCGTGACCACGCACGAGGCGTCCGCGCTGCGTGCCTGAGCGCAGTGCTCGCGTTGGCGATAAGCGGATCTGCCTCGGCGCAACAGATCGCCGTGAGCGGGACGGTCATCTCGCCCGCCGGCACTCCATTGCCCCAAGTGCTGGTGCGGGTTCAGGGGACGGACACGCGGGCATTGACCTCCGCCGCGGGGAGATACTTCGTCAACGCGCCCGCGAATGGAACGCTCAACTTCACCGTGTTCGGCTATCGTCCGTTCCAGGCCGCGATCGGTGGACGAGCGCGCATCGATGTCACCATGTCGAAGATCTCCTATCTCGAGGAGGTCGTGGTTACCGGGTACACGGAGCAGCGACGGGGGGACATCACGGGCGCCGTGGCGAGCATCAACGTCGAGAGCGCTGCCCGGCAGACGGGGGCGAGCGTACTGCAGAAGCTCGACGCCGTACCCGGCATCACGGTGGCCGCGAGCGGGTCGCCCGGCTCGCGCAGCACCGTCCGCATCCGCGGCATCGGCTCCTTCCAGAACAATGATCCGCTCTACATCGTCGACGGCGTGCCGGTCCAGGATTCATACATCAACTGGCTGAATCCCAACGACGTGACGTCCATCCAGGTGCTGAAGGACGCTTCGTCGTCGTCGATCTACGGTTCGCGCGCGAGCAACGGCGTGATCCTCATCGAGACGACGAAGCGGGGCGCATCGGGACCGCCGCGGATGACCGCGACGGTGCGGACCGGAGTCGCCACACCGACGAATGGTTACGACCGGTTCCTGCTCACCAATGCGCTGGACTACTTCGCGGTCGTCAAGCAGAGCTACCTCAACGCCGGCTTGCCGGTTCCGACCAATATCTACGGGGACCCCAACGCGCCGACGGTGCCGGACTACACGTACGCCGCCCCGGATACGAGGACTGGCACCGACGCGTTCGGACGTCCGATCGGTGTCGATCCGGCCAAGTATTCCTATCCGAACAGTCTCATCATGCCTGGCAGCTCGGGCACGAATTGGTGGGATGCCGTGTTCGGCCAGCCGGGGAAAGTCGCGGATTTCAATCTCAACATTGCCGGCGGCGGTGAAGAGACCGGGTACGGCGTCTCCTTCAACTACTTCGATCAGGACGGCACGGCGGCCTACAACAATTTCAAGCGGGCCAGCGTTCGCGTGAACACGTCGTTCACCAGATCCAAGCTGACATTCGGCGAGAATATCGCGGTGTCCGGTGAACGCAGCTACGGCGGTCTCCCGGATGACGCCGGCGGCGAAACGGCGCTCATCGGCAAGAATATCCTGATGCAGCCCGTCGTGCCCGTGTACGACCTGCAGGGCAACTTCGCGTCGGGCAAGGCGGTGGGACTGGGCAACAACACCAATCCGCTCAAGACGGCGTTCGAGGGCCGGAACAACGAGAACCAAAATAACCGGGTGTTCGGAAACGTCTTTGCCGGGTTTGCCGTGACGCCCACGATCGCCCTTCGGAGTAGCCTGGGGTTCAACGTCGCACAGGGCTCGTTCAACGGGTACAGTCCGATCTTTCCCGAGAATTCCGAGCCGACGTTCACCAACTCCATCAACGAGAACGCGAGTCGGTCGACGGATTACACCTGGAGTAACACGCTGAAGTACGCGCGGGCGCGCTCGCAGCACAATCTCAGCCTCCTGCTTGGTCAGGAGGCGAACGCAGGCAACAACCGCTTCATCGGTGCGGGGCTGAGCAACCTCCTCTCCGAGAACGTGGATTCCCGATACGTGCAGGACGCGCTGGGCGACGCCAAGAGCAAGGT
>JAJAYP010000129.1 GCA_026786185.1 Gemmatimonadaceae bacterium | reverse complement strand
TCTCGCCCGGCGCGTCGCGATCCTGGACCGTGAGTCCTATCGGCCTTGATCGTACACGATGTCGACGGGAATTCCCCTGGCGCGAAGTCGGTCGACGTCACGCTGCAACGTCTCGCCGATCGTGCCGCGCTCCAGGTAGAGACGACGGACGCCGGCATAATCGCCATCGCCCTGCAGGGTGAGAATGTCGCGAGACAGTGCGTCGGTGGCGGAGCGCAGGCGCGCAAAGTCGACGCGATATTTTCCATTCGGCTCACGCGTGAACGCGCCGGCCTGCTGCAGATAGTTGAACGCCACCACGTTGGCGCGTCCATGCGCGTCGCCCGCCCCGAACCGCACCGAGCGAAAGAGACTGGCCAGGAAGGTGACGTAGTTGTTCTCGATGGGCGCATCGCCCATCTCGCCGCGCGCCTGCAGCTGGCGCACCATGTACAACCCGAGAATGTCCGCCTTCCCCTCCTCGAGTGCGCCGGCCTTCTCCTTCAGGGCGGCGCGAACCGTGCCCGTGCCGTCGATCGTGTTCTTGATCCCCAGCCCATGCGCCACTTCATGAAACATCACGTTGCCGAAGAAGGCATCGAACGTGACCATCGGCACCTGCTCGTCCACGATCAGCTCGCGCGCGATGGGCAGCATGATGCGATCGAACTTCGCGCGCATGGCGTTCTTGAGCTGGAGCCGGCGCGTCCCCTTCCGCAACTGCACGCTCTCGTCGTTGGGCAGGTTGATGGCGATGGTCTTCGCGCCCACGTTCGCCTGGCCCGCCACGTACACCACGTCGTAGGCGTTGAGATCCGCGTCGGTACCTGGCCGCTCGCGCTTGTACGCTGCCGGCACGGGTATGCCGCGCTGCAGGGCCGGCAGCAACCGGGCGTACTTCGCCAGGCGCGCGCTCCACGAGAGATCCTTCACCAGGACGAAGGCCTCGTTCGCGGCCTTGTACCCGAAAAGTTCATCCTCGTAGGTCTCGATCGGCCCCAGCACCAGTTCCAGCCTGTTCTGCTTCATGTCCATCCAGGCGAGATCGCTGCCCTGATAGCGATCCGTCGTGATAGCGGTGGCGAGCAGGGTCAGGTACCGGTGCAACCCCGCATCTTCCGCGAGCGAAGCGGCCTGCCGAAGCTTCGACGCGGCGCGCTCGTTCGCCTCCGAGAAGAATCGGGAGTAGGGCACCGCCATCAGGGCGCCCGATGCATCACGGCGTACCATCGTGTACAGCGACTTGAGACTGTCGGCCGCCGGTCCGCCCTTCCCCACGGCGCGCTCGAACTCCGCCTTCGTCATGTCGCGCGGATAGAAGTTCGCGCCGCTCGGCTTCGCCCCGACTCCGGCCACGAACGGCGCGTTGTCGTCGAGCCGATCCCACGGCCCCACGTTGATCTCCGCGAGCCTCCGCGCATCCGCCTGCGGAATGTTGCGCAGCAGCGAATCCCGGTTGCCGAAGGCCTGCATCCAGTAGACACCGTGCATCTCACGCGCTGCATCGACGAGGAGCGGGAGCATGCGACGTTCCCAGCGCGTCAGCACGGTAGTATCCGCGGCGAGGCGAACGGTGGTGTACCGCGCCAACCGCTCGGCCGGCGTTGCCATCTGCAGCGATGGAGGAGAGACGGGGAGCGGTGTCCCACTCGCACCTCCCAGCGGCGCCATCGGGCCAGCCGGCCGACCGCCGGGCTGCCACTGCGGCGAGAGACCGTCCGCGAGCAGGCGCGTCGCCGAGGCGACGGCGCGTATCACCGCCGTCATGTGTTCGAAGTCCACACGCGACACATCGTCGCTCGGCGTGTGATAGTCGTCGTGCATGTTATACGACGACACCGTGTGCGCCGGAATTCCCCGCTGCGCGAACGCGATGTTGTCGCTCCGCATGAAGAACTGTTGATCGAGCCGGCGATCGGCGACGATCGGGAGCCCGGCGCTGGCGAACATCGAGCCCATCGTCGACCGCTCGAATCCCGTGAGCCACGCGCGACCTGATCCGCCCGCGAGTGAGTCGGGCCGGCCGATCATCTCCACCTCCAGATTCGCGGAAATTCTGGAGAGCGGGACCGGTGGATGCTCGATGAACCATCGCGTGCCCAGCAATCCTGCTTCCTCACCCGTCGTCGCCACGAAAAGCACGGTGCGCCGCGGAGCGGGGCCCGCCGCCAGTGCACGGGCCGCCTCGAGCACCGCCACGACGCCGGATGCGTCGTCATCCGCCCCATTGAAGATCGAATCGCCTCCCACGGGCGCTCCGATGCCCAGATGGTCATAGTGTGCGTCGACCAGCACGACGGAGTCGCGGAGCACGGGATGGCTGCCACGCAGCATTCCGACGACGTTCACCGCGGAGCGCCGGCGCACCGCCGGCACCGTGTCCAATGCGGCGAAGCTCGAGTACAGCGTCGGCCGCGTGCGGCTGACCGTCGTGCCGTTCGGCATCGTCCGCGTCTGAGACGTCAGGGCGATGGGGACTCGCTGGAAGTAGCCGCTGTCGCCCGCAGGCTCCAGCCCGATCCGCTGCATCTCCGCGGCGATGATCGCAGCGGCTCTGGCCGAGCCGCGCGTTCCGGTTCCACGACCTTCCAGTGAGTCGTCGGCCAACGCCGAGAGCAGGCGACGGACGTCTCGCTCGGCCACCACGTCACGTCGACTGGTCTGCGCACGGACGACCGTAACGCACGGCGCGGCGAACAACGCAAGGAGAAGCACGGGCCGCGCGATTCGCGACAGGCGTACGAAGATCAGCATCGGCAGGAACCGGAGAAGGGGAAGACGCGTGCATCGACGACCCGCAGGTGCGACAATATCGCGTCGGGGTGGCAAATGCACACGCGCGGGCCCGTGGAACACCGCTTGCCCATGCGTCAACAAAACGCGGCCCTTTCGGCTTTTTGAGTGGGCGTGCGCTCAGCGGTGAACCTTCGGGACGATCCTTGAGCGCGGAGGCCGCTAAGGGGCGCGGTCAATGGACTTGACCAGCACGAACCGCGAAGGACGCCGAGGGTCGCAGGGGACGCCAACGACTCCGCCCGACGCACCCAGTCGACGTACCACTTGCTGCGGCGCTCGTATTCGGACTGGGCGCGCTGCGGACGCCAGCGACCGAGGGGACGCTGACCATGGAAGTCAGCCGGGTGCCAAGACACCGATGAAGCCGGCGAGGCGGCCTTGATGGTGATGGAGAACGCCGGTCAGTTCCGCGACTGGGACTGGGTCAAGGGAATACTCCATATCGGAGAAAGCCGCACCGTTCGCCTTGCGGCACCCACGTCCATCGCCATCGTGCCCTGAGCGACGGTCGCCAAACAGTTATGTTTGTGGCATGTGAGTTGCGCCCACGCGGGAAGCCACTCTCTTTCTTTCTCTCCATCGGACCGTGTCATGGATCTCCTCACCTGGATCATCGTCGGACTCGTCGCCGGGGTACTCGCCTCGCTGGTCATGGGCGGTGCGGGCTACGGCATCATCGGCGACATCATCATCGGTATCGTCGGCGCCTTCGTGGGCGGCTGGCTGTTTCGCAGCCTGGGCGTCACCTCTCCAATGGGCGGACTGGCGGGGGTCATCTTCGTCGCCTTCATCGGCGCCATGGTCCTCATCTTCATTCTCCGGCTCATTCGCGGCGGGCGGAATCGAAAGGTCTGACCGAGGGGCGAGGATCGAACGACAGCGCCAGCGACTCGGTCGGCCCGAGTTCGTTTCAAAGATGCAGCAGGCCGTGCAGTCTCGTGCGGATGCGCTGCAACGCCGCATCGGTGATGACGAGATCCACGGTGTGCGACGTCGCCGCGAAATAGTCCCGCACTGACCGGTTGCAGTCGTCCGCGGTGAGTGGGTGACCGGATGCGCGCGTGACGTCGATATATCCGACGAGTACCTCGGCGAGTAGCGCTTCGGGCGGCGGTGGCCCTCGCGGCCACGGCCTGCCGAAGTCACGCAACTGGCATCCTCGCGCGACGAGGCCGTAGAACGCGTCTCGAAAACCGAGCTCGCTTTCGACGGCGAAATGCGTGAGGTCGTGGGCCGAGAAGAACTCCGCCGTGGGGTGCGAGCGCTTTTCCCAGGTGCTGGTGCCATCGCGACGCCGAAGCTCGAACAGCACGGTCGCGTCCGCGCGCCGGCCGAGCCGACGCTCGAGCGACGCGAACGCTGCGGCGTCACCCGACGGCGGTGGGATACGTGCCGGCATGCAGGCGCCGCGCGAGTGCGGCCACCTCGCCCAGGTTGGACACCGTCGAATCAAGATCGCGCATGATGCCGTCGTGCAGCCCGTACACGCAGCCGTGGATCGAGAGCATCTGATTCCGATCCCAGCAATCCTGCACCACCGTGGACCGGCCAGTGTTGAGCACCTGCTCCGCCACGTTCAACTCGCAGAGCCGGTCGACACGCGCGTCGCCCTCGAGCGGCGCGAGTTCCGCCTCGTGCTGCTGCGCGACGTCCTGGACGTGCCGGAGCCAGTTGTCGATCAGGCCGTACCGCCGGTCGTCGAGCGCGGCGCGTACGCCGCCGCACCCATAATGGCCGGTGATCAGGATGTGCTCCACCTTCAGGACGTCCACCGCGTACTGCAGCGCCGACAGGCAATTCAGGTCGGTGTGCACGACGACGTTGGCCACGTTGCGATGCACGAACATCTCGCCCGGCAGCAACCCGACGATCTCATTCGCGGGGACACGGCTGTCCGAGCAGCCGATCCACATGTAGCGCGGCGCCTGCTGCGCGACGAGCCGCGAGAAGAAGCCGGGATCCTCCCGTTCCATCTCAGCGGCCCACACGCGATTCTTGGCGAACAGCTCCGGAATGTCCGTCATGCGCCGTCTCGTTTGAAGCGGACGCCCGTGCTCAATCCGCCGACGTGAACGTGATGTCGGTGTCGATCGGCTTGCCGTGCCGCCACACGCCTGTCCCGGCGCGAGGAGTGGTCACGACCTCGAACCGCACCTCGAGGTCCTGCGGCGCGTCGGCGAACGTCGGTCGCAGGTCGTGCAGCACGGCGGTGTAGGCCGCCTCGTGATCGCTCGCCGACACGATGCCGACGTGAATCGGATGCGCGAAGCGCTGCATCTCCATCGCGCCGGGGACCTTCTCGGCGATGTAATAGATGTACGTGTACACGGTCACTGGGCTAGGAGGTCTGGATCGATCGGGCGCCTGGGCCGGTACGGGACAGCTGCCCGCCCCGCGCGCCGTGGTGTCGGGATGATATAGCCCGTTGGACGCGCGGAGGCCAGCCGACGAGCGGGGTTCAGCCGCCGCCTACTGCGCGCTCACCGCGTCGACGACGAACACGAGCACCGAATTACCCGGAATCGGTCCGTAATCGTCACGTCCGTACCCGAGCGATGGCGGGATGATGAGCTGACGCCGGCCGCCGACCTTCATCCCCACCAGTCCCAGGTCCCAGCCCTTGATGACCTGCCCGGAGCCAAGGGTGAAGGAAAAGATGGGCTTCGGCGGCGCGTTCGAGTCGAATTCCTCGCCATTCGCGAACGATCCCACGTACCGCATGCCGACGCGCTGTCCATTGGCCAGCACGGCGCCCGTTCCGGGCGTGATGTCGCGGAAATACAGCCCGGAGGGCGTTTTGCTGGCCTGCGAGAGATTCACGTCGAGCGCTGGAGCGAAGCTGGTCTTTTCGATGGGCACGGCGGTCTGGGAATTGTCGCCGCAGGCCACACTGAGGGCCACGGCGAGCAGGGTGGTGAGTTGACGAACACGCATGTGGGAATCGCGGTGATGACGTCGCTCGGGAACGATGACGGTCACCCTGCTCCGCCCTGCTCGCGGTCGCGGCGAACGGGAACGCGCTTGCCCTTGATCGTCGCGCTCCTGAGCGTATCGATGATGCCATCGGCAATCTCGTCCGGCACCTCGACGAGGGAAAATCGTTCGGTGATCTGGATCGCGCCGATGGCGCGCGGATCCACGCCCGCCTCGTTCACGATGGCGCCCACGAGGTCCGAGGGGCGCACCTTGGCCAGCCGTCCCGCACCGATGTACAGGCGCGCGACATCCCATTCCGGCGTGATGCGCTCCTTCTTGCCGCCGGCCGAGCGTGCACCGGCCTTGGCCGCCTCGTGACGGCGCGAGCCCGCCTTCGCGGTCGGCGCGCGCTCGCGCTCGTTGCGGCTCGGACGCTCGGTGCGAATGGTGATCGTCGGAATTTCCTCCGGATCGCCCCCGCTCTCCTTCGCGTCGGCCTGCTTCACCGCGGCAGCCGCGACGTCCATGATGTCGAACTCCTGGGCGAGCGAGTCGACGAGCACGCGGAACTGATCGAGGCCCCCCGCGAGGATCGTCTCACGGAGCGACGCGCGCGTCATCTCCAGACGTCGGGCCCGCAGGTCGGCCACTGTCGGCACGGCGGCGATCTCGATCTTCTGCTTCGTCTGATACTCGATGTTGCGCAGCAACCGGTGCTCGCGCGGCTCGGCAAGCGTGATCGCGACGCCCTCGCGCCCGGCGCGCCCCGTGCGCCCGATGCGGTGCACGTACCCCTCGGCGGCGCTCGGTACATCGTAGTTCACGACGTGCGACACGTGCTGGACGTCGAGTCCTCGAGCCGCGACATCGGTAGCCACCAGCAGGTCGGTGGTGTTGGCGCGGAACTTCTTCATCACGCGGTCGCGCTGCTCCTGCGAGAGTCCGCCATGCAGCGCTTCAGCGCGGTACCCGCGACCGTTGAGCGTCTCGGTCACCTCGTCGACCTCCGTCCGCGTCCGGCAGAACACGATCGCCGACGTCGGATTTTCCACGTCGAGCACCCGGCCCAGCGTCGCCATCTTGTGCGCACGCGACACGATGTACGCCACCTGGCGAACGCGCGGTGCCGAGCCCGCAGGCAGGATTTCGCGATCGATGCGTACGCGAACGGGATCCTTGAGATGCTTGTTCGCGATGTCGGCGATACGCGGCGGCAGCGTGGCGCTGAACAGCGCCGTCTGCCGTTCCGCCGGCATGGCGTCCAGGATCGCCTCGAGATCCTCCGCGAAGCCCATGTCGAGCATCTCGTCCGCTTCGTCGAGAATGACGGTCCGCACTCCATCGAGCCGGAGGGTCTTGCGACGGATATGGGCGAGCGCGCGCCCGGGCGGGGCGACGACGACGTCGACGCCGCGCTTGAGAGAACGGATCTGCGTCTCCATGCTCGCGCCGCCGTAGATGGGGATCGCCACGACTCCCATCGCCTTGCCGTACTTGTGCACGGCCTCGGCCACCTGCATGGCGAGCTCGCGCGTCGGCACGAGGATGAACGCCCGCGTGCGCTCGCGCGCGTCTGCCTCCGGTGTCAGGATGTGCAGCAGCGGAAGGGCGAAGGCCGCGGTCTTGCCCGTGCCGGTGGCCGCCTGACCCAGCACGTCGCGCCCGGCAAGAAGCGGCGGGATCGCTTCGCGCTGCACCGGTGTGGGCTCCTCGTATCCCAGTGCAGTGAGCGCATCCACGACGCGGGGATCGAGACCGAGACCGGAGAAGCCGGCGGCGGGAAGAGAGCCGTCAGGGCTCGCGGTACGGGGGGTCATCACTGAAACATACACCGAAAGCGACCATCACGCGGTGGATCGGGACGCACGGAATATCTTGCGAGGATGTCCACGCGCGCCGCTCGCCTGCCATTCGAGATTCGCTCGTCGCCCATGCAGGGGCTCGGCGCCTTCGCGACCAGGCCGATCGCGGCAGGCACCAGACTGATCGGATACGCCGGCGAGCGGCTCACGCCGGCCGAGGCGGATGCGCGCTACCCCGACGTCGCGGGCGAGCGCCATCACACCTTCCTCTTCGCCATCGACGACGACATCGTCATCGACGCGGCGGTCGATGGCAACGAGGCCCGCTTCATCAATCACGCGTGCGATCCCACCTGCGACGCGGTGATCGACGGACAGCGCATCTGGATCGACGCCATCCGCGACATCGCGATCGGCGAGGAACTCGCGTACGACTACGCGTACGTGCTCGAGGAGCGACACTCGCCCGCCGCGAAACGACGGTTCCCCTGTCACTGCGGCGCCTCGACGTGCCGCGGGACGATCCTGGCGAAGAAACGCTAGCGCGTGCAGAGATGCGTCAGGGCGACAGCGCCGAGTGAGCCGCCGAGCGCCGGGCCGAATCCGGGCAGCTTGTTCACGGTGCGGTCGATGACCTTCGTGCCCCTGGCGTCCGCGAAGTAGACGTTCTCCTTCGCCGCCAGCGACTTTTTGGTGCAGTTGAACGTGGCCGACGTGCGATAGCTGGCGAAGGTTCCCTTCGATCCCTTCACCGGCGTCGTGAACACCACGCGGACGTTGGCCGCGACGAGATCGCCGGTGCGCTTGATGCTGCGCGTTTCGACGAACACCTCGTTCCCCGCCGCAGTGGCGCCAATCGCCTTCCATCCACGCTGCGCGCGCGCTGTCGACGGCAGGGCAGTCAGGAGGGCAAGCAGCGCGAGGAGAGCGAGGCGATGAGCAACTGTCATGTGCGGAGCGGGGGAGGTCAGACGCGCCGCGAGGCGGCCAGCTCGGCCTTCTCGCGGAAGGAGAACACATGACCACACTGGACGCAGGCGAAGCTGCCGGTATGTGCTCCGAGATCGTAGAGCTTCGCGAGTTGCGGATGCTCGCACGGAGCCGTACCCCAGGCCTCCTGAAGTTCCTGCGCGCGTTTCTGCTTCATCGGCTCATGGATGGGTGCTGCCGTGGTCGAAGACCCCCGTTCAAACTCGCCCGTCCACCGTCGTCGCGCTACCTCCACCTCCTCTGGTTCGCCTACTTTCTCAATGCGCAAGACGCGCGCACGCGTGCGACTGTGGGTAAATTAAGGTTCACTCGTGAGGAGCTCCGATGATCCGAGGGTTCGAGTTCGAAGAGGATGGACGCACGTTCGTGTGCAGCGTCGAAGCCCGCCGTACAACTCCCGATGACGCGTGGTGGTGGTTCAACGTGTCGGGTGATCGCCAGCGGTATGCCCCCTTCCAGGCGGCCTCAGCCGATACGCAGAAGGGGGTGAAGGCCAGGATCCTCGCCTTCTACGTGAATCTGCTTGAGGCGCGTGCACGACCCGCCGAGCCGCGCAGTCACTGGGGCCGGCGACCCAAGACGGAAACCCCGGCCGTCACCCCGTAATTCCGTCCGGCATCGCCCCCCCGCGCGGGAGCGCGGGGGGTGGGTGCCCCCGCGCCGCGGGGTGCCCCCCCGGTCGCGCCCCCGCCCCCCCGCCGGGGGGG
>JAJAYP010000128.1 GCA_026786185.1 Gemmatimonadaceae bacterium | reverse complement strand
GGCGACGGGCACCCCGGCTAGGACGGTGTGCCCTTCGGCGCTACAGACCTACCGACCTACCTCTTCGGATCCAGAATATCGTCGATCCGCTTGATGCTTCCCTGCACGTGCAGCTGCGTCGCCCGGTCTCCGCTCCGCCCGGCCGCCCCACGCAGATCGGTCCGCAGCGTCACCAGCGTTCCCCGCAGCTGCGACTTCGCGTCGTCGCTGAGCGGTGTCAGCCGGATGCCGAACTGCGCGAGTTGCGCCAGCAGCTGCGGACTCGGCGGCGTGGGGTTCAGCTTGCTGTTGATCGTCGAGAGATAGTCGTTCTGCAGCTCGCGGCGGAACGCATCCACTGCGCGGCCGTTGTAGATCTCGGACCACACGCCGCGTCGCACTTCATCCAGCATCGACGTGAGTGAATAGACGTCGCTCCGATCGGCCGCCAGCGCCTCGCCCTCGAGCAGCCGGTTCAGGCGTCCGTCGTCGAACAGGTTGGTGAGGATGCGTGACTGCGCGCCGTTGATACGGGCGATCATTCCTCCCGCCTCGATCCGGTTCGCGAGCTCGGGACGGATGAGGTACGTGGGCGTCGCGAACACCTGCTCATTGAGGAAGCGCACCGCCTCCTGCTGCCGCGCGCGCGACGCGCCCACGTACACGGCGCCGGGCTGGCTTCCCGACTTGTACTGCACGGTGCCGCCGCCCACGAGGGTGGCGACGTGATTGCCCTCGGTGCCCCACTGCTGCACAGTACGATCGTACAGTTCCTTGAGGTCCGTGTTGTCCTCACCGGCCGTCGTCGCGGCGCTGCCGACGTAGCCGATGACGCGCTGGATGTTGCGGAACCCCAGCGCGGTGGACTTCACCGGATCGGCGTCGCCCACCGCCTCGCTCTGCGTGCCGAAGCCGCCGAACTCGTTGTTGGCCGAGAAGCGGTACCACGGAATGGTGTCCTGCATGCGCGACCACCGCTCGAGCGTCGAGCGCTCCTCCTCAGGCGTGCGCGCACCGGGAATGGGCTTGTAGCCCCACATGATGGCGTACTTGTCGTACGGACCGACGCGCGGAATGAGGTCGGCGACGGCGATGCTGTCCTCGGGCTGCGCGACGTAATTGAAGCGCGAGTAATCCATGATGCTCGGACTATGTCCCATCCGCGCGACCCACGTGCGGCTTCGTACGCTGTCGGCAGGATAGGTGGAGCTGCCGATCTGGTCGTGCTGAAGGCCGATGGTGTGGCCGATCTCATGCGCCACGACGAACTGCAGCAACTTGCCCATCAGCGAATCGGGCATCGGGAGCCGGCGCGCGCGCGCGTCGAGATGCGACGCCTGCGTGAAGTACCAGGAGCGCTGCAGGTTCAGGATGTTGTGGAACATCCGCACGGAACCGTTGAGAATCTCGCCCGTGCGCGGATCGTGCACGTGCGGACCGACGGCGTTCTCGGTGGTGCTCGGCAGCCAGCGAATCACGGTGTTGCGGATGTCTTCCGGCGACCAGTCGGGATCGTTGGCCGGCGCATCCATCGGTACGATGCCATCCTTGAATCCGGCAGCTTCGTACGCCTGCTGCCACTCGACGATGCCGGCGCGCACGAACGGCTTCCACTTGTCTGGCGTCGCGGGATCGACGTAGTACACGATCGGCTTCTTCGGATAGCAGAGATCACCGACGCGGCGCTCGCTGCATTCGAGCCGATATTTGGTGATGTACCGCCGAGCCGCGGAGCGATGCTCGTCGGTGCCGAAATCCACCTTGCGTATGGAGAAGAAGCCGACGCGCTCGTCGAACCGGCGCGACATCATGGGCTGCTCGGGCAGGCGCACCAGGCTCCAGGGCGCGAGCACGCTCGGCGCGGGACGCGGGGCGCCGCCCGGCGCCGGCGGCGCGGCGCCAGCGGGCGTCAGGGTGCCCGTCTGCGTCGCTTCAATCTCCACGTTGTCCGGGAAGGCGACCACACGCTCGACGTACGAGCGGGCCGGATCGATGGCGCCACGAATGGCGGCGATCTCCGGAATGGCGGTGGTGAACAGGCGCGTCACGTCGATGACGGCGGCGCTGTCCGGCCCGTAGGTATCGACGTTGAAGATGGCGACGATGGGCGCGTAGTTGGACGTCTCCACCGCGCGATACACTGCGAGTCCGGTGTCGGCGGTGATGTTGAACTGCGGCGCGCGCAGGATGACGCGGTTGCCGTTCCGCTCCCACCGCACCGCTTCCTCAGCGAACTGATCGCCGCCGTAGGCCCCGAATCCTCCGCCGGGCAGGTTGGGATCGGCCGCAGCGGCGCGCGCATACCGCCCCACGATGAGCATGTCCTTGTTCAGCTCTCGCGACGGGATCTCGAAGAAGAGCCGGTCGCCCACGCGATGCGCCGAGAACATCCCGCGTCGCGTCTTCGCCTCGGCGGTGATGACGCGGTTGTACGGCCGAGGCGCCGCGGGGCCGGTGGCCCCGGCAGCGCGCGCAGTGGTGTCGCCGGCAGCGGGCGCGCCCGAGGGTGCGGCGGCGGTCTGGCGC
>JAJAYP010000127.1 GCA_026786185.1 Gemmatimonadaceae bacterium | reverse complement strand
GTGTTCGACGATGTCGCGACCATGGACGCGGAGCTGAACGGACTGGCCGGGGTGCTGGCGGCGTCGAATCCCGACGCGATGGCGGCGATGAAGCGGGTGTTCTGGGCTGGAACCGAGAATTGGGAGGTATTGCTCTCCGAGCGGGCGACGATGAGTGGATCGCTCGTACTCTCAACGTTCACGCGGTCGGCCATCGCCAAGTTCAAGAACAAGTCCTGAGTACTGAGAGGCGAGCTGTCAGCTCGGCCGTGGACCTAGACTGTCCCCTCGTCACTCACAGCTCGCACGGCGTCCGCAACACTGACCGTGAAGTCCCGGCTGATCACTCGCGTCGTTGCCTCGTACGCCGGTCGCTCCAGCAGCGCTGCCGCCTCCATCATCGACTGCACGTCGAACGGCTCGCGTTCCAGTCGCGCGAGATACTCCTCCACCGCGGTCAGGTACCCCATCATCCCGCCGAGCGCCGTGGGACAATAGGCTTTCTTCGCCCCGCGCAGCGCGTCGGAGCCTGCCGCGTGGTCGGCCATGACGAGATTCTCAGCGCCGCACACCACCGTGAGTCGTGCATTGGCCGCGATCGCCGCAATGGCGGGTGCGTCCAGGGAACCGCCGGACGCGTTCACCGCCACGGCGTCCATCGGCCGGCGCAGGAACGCGAGCTTCTCTTCGGCCGGCCAGACCTCGATGCCGAGCGCGGCGACCTCCGCGCGGCGTGCGGCATTCGATTCGAGGGCGAGGATGGTCGTTCCTTGCTCGCGTAACCTCTCGACCAGGTGCATGCCGATGTTGCCGCAGCCGATGAGCCCGACCGTCGCGCGCTCGATCGGGACGCCGAACGCGCGCAGCATGCCGACCAGCACGTGGAAGTTGCCCTCGCCCGTTGGCTTCGACGTGTCCGCGACGACGCATCCATCGAACCGCGTGTTGAGATACCGGAGCGAGTGCGTGTGGCCGTCGAACATCATCCCGTGCCCCATGTCCTGCCCCGTGATGAGTCGAAAGCCGGCGCGCGCCTCGACGTCCCTGAAGCAGGACACTGCAAAGTTGAGCAACTCCGCGTCGCGCGGCTGACCGACCCGCGCGTCGGGCGTCGGGTGCAGCACGCATTTTCCGCCCACGAGGCGGCTCATGTCGCGCCGCGCGAGCGGCCCGCCCACGCCGATCAGCCGCGACCATGTGACCTTCTCTTCCATCCCGATCGCCAGCGCGACCGCCTCACGGTCGCTGTCGAAACCGGCTAATGACGTGCGCTCGTGCGGCGCAATGCGAAAGCCGCCGAGCGACAGCTTGCCCGATCCCGGCTCGGCGTGGGTCGCGATGCTCAGCCGCCACCGCGTGAACGGATGCAGGTAGCGGTACACCCAGATCTTCGGCGCACCCATGGACTGCGCGGGAACGAGCTTGCTCGCGGCCGCGGGCTCCAGGATCGTCGGTGCGGCGATCGGTACGCCGATGGTGGATGCGTGAAGCGGCACGTCAGGTCGTGGGAGGGTTGAACGCTTCATGCTGCGCGTCCACCCAACTGCGATGATATGACGGATCCTCGATGTCCAGCGCCTGCTTCGCGACGCGCAGCGGACGGAAGGTGTCCATCATCACCGCGTACTCATCCGTGCCCTTGGCACCCATCGACGCCTCGGCGCGCCCCGGATGCGGCCCGTGCGGAATGCCATCGGGATGCATCGTGATGGATCCGAACTCGATGCCCTTGCGGCTCACGAACTCGCTCGACGCGTAATAGATGACTTCGTCCGAGTCGACGTTGGTGTGGTTGTACGGCGCGGGAATGGCTTCCGGATGGAAGTCGAATGGCCGTGGACAGAACGAGCACACGACGAATCCATCGCCCTGGAATGTCTGGTGCACCGGCGGTGGCTGATGCACGCGTCCGACGATCGGCTCGAAATCGCGGATGTTGAACGCCCACGGATAGAACTGTCCGTCCCAGCCGATCACGTCCAGCGGATGATGGTCGAGGACGATCTCGTTGATGCCGTCGTACTGCTTGACGAGGATGCGGAAGTCGCCTTTCTCGTCGAACGTGCGCAGGGTGCGCGGGATGCGGATGTCGCGCTCCGAGTAGGGCGCACCCTCGATGAGCTGCCCGTACTCGTTGCGATAGCGCTTGGGAGGACGGATATGTCCCTTGGCTTCCATGATCAGCAGCTTCGCCTGCTCGCTTCCCTGCTCGAACCGATAGCGGTGCATGATGCCGCGATGGATCACGACGTAGTCGCCCTCGCCGAACGGGAGGTCGCCGAACTGGGTCTCGAGCGTGCCCGTTCCCTTGGCGACGTAGACCACCTCGTCGGCCTGCGCGTTCCGATAGAAGTGTTCGTCCTCTGTCGTGGGCTCAACGTACAGCATGGCGACGTCGGCGTTGAACATCAGCGGGATGCGGTCGAGCGTGGGACTGCCGCCGCGCTTGGCCTTCGACGTGCGAAAGTGCCGGTGCCGCAACGCCTGGTCCTCGTCCGCCTCGTACTTCTGCTCGCTGAGGCGCTTCACCGACTTCACGGTCGTCGGTGGGTACACGTGATAGAGCAGCGCCGAGGTGCCGGTGAATCCCTCGTGGCCCACGAGCTGCTCGGCGTACAGTCCACCGTCGGGCTTCCTGAAGGCGATGTGCCGCTTGCGTGGGATCTGGCCGAGCGTGTGGTAGTAGGGCATCGATGCGCTGTCCCGGACTCGTGTCTAGAGGTTGCCCCGAAGGCCCTGCTCTCGTTCGATCGCCTCGAACAGCGCCTTGAAGTTGCCGGCGCCGAAGCTCTTGGCACCCTTCCGCTGGATGATTTCGTAGAACACCGTGGGGCGATCCTCCACCGGCTTGGTGAAGATCTGCAGCAGGTATCCGTCGGGATCCCGGTCGATGAGGATGCCGAGACCAGCCAGCGACTCCACGTCCTCGTCGATCTTCCCGACGCGCTGCTGCAGGTCGTCGTAGTACGTCGTGGGCACGCTGAGAAACTCCACGCCACGATCCCGCAACGTGGTAACCGTCGTGATGATGTCATCCGTCGCGAGTGCCATGTGCTGCACGCCGGGACCCCTGTAGAAGTCGAGGTACTCGTCGATCTGCGACTTCCGCTTGCCCCGCGCCGGCTCGTTGATCGGAAACTTGATGCGGTCGTTCCCGTTCGCCATCACCTTGCTCATCAGCGATGAGTACTCGGTGCTGATGGTCTTGTCGTCGAAGGTGAGCAGGTTGCGGAAGCCCATCACATGCGCGTAGAACTCGACCCAGACGTTCATCTTGCCCAGCTCGACGTTGCCCACGCAGTGATCCACGTAGCGCAGGCCGACCTCCGGCGGATTGTACGACGGAGTGACCGCCTGAAAGCCCGGCATGAACAGTCCGCGATACCCACCGCGCTCGACGAGCGAATGAATCGTCTCGCCGTAGATCTTGAAGGCGGCGATCACCACCTCGCCATCATCGTCGCTGAGGACGGTCGGCTCCTGCACCGGCTCCGCACCGCGCTCGATCGCCTTGCGAAACGCGTCGCGCGCGTCATCGACCCACAGGGCGAGATCGCGCACTCCATCGCCGTGGGCGTACACGTGATCGGCGATCCGCTTCGCGTCGGCGCTCAGATCCGGTCGAATCGCCGTCGTGAGGACGAAACGGATCTTCCCCTGCTGCAGCAGATAGCTGGCGCGATCGCGCGTCCCCGTTTCGGGACCTCGATAGGCGACGAGGCGAAAGCCGAACGCGGCGCGGTAATAGTGGGACGCCTGCTTCGCATTCCCCACGTAGAACTCGATGTAATCGGTCCCGTTGATCGGGAACGTATCGTGCGGCTGTGCCGCGACCTCGAGCGTACCACTCGCCATGACGCACCGCCGATGACAGGGACGAGTGTAATTTAGCGATTGGCCCGGTGGTTCACCACGCCAGGGCGGACGCGTCCTAGAGGGCGAGTTCCGGACGATCGCGAAAGAATGCCAGGGCGTCCGGATTCGCCAGCGCATCGACGTTCGTCACTGCGCGCCCGTGCACCACGTCGCGCACCGCAATCTCGCTGATCTTTCCACTGATCGTGCGAGGGATATCGGTGACCTGGACGATCCGCTTCGGCACGTGATGCGGCGTCGCCTGCTCGCGGATCGTGCTCCTGATGCGCTCCCGGATGGTGTCGTCCAGCGTGAGGCCCGCCACGAGCCGCACGAACAGCACGACACGCTCGTCCGCGCCGGTCGCCGTGCTCGTCCGCTGGCCGATCACGATGCTCTCCACCACATCCGGCAATCGCTCGACGATCCGGTAGATCTCTGCGGTCCCGATGCGTACACCGCCCGGGTTCAGCGTGGCATCGCTGCGACCATGGATGATCAGTCCTCCGCGCATGGTGCATTCGGCCCAGTCGCCATGTCGCCAGACGTTCGGATAGGTGCTGAAATACGCGTCGCGGTAGCGGCGGCCGTCGTCATCGTTCCAGAACGACACCGGCATGCTGGGAAAGGGCGCGGTGCAGACGAGTTCACCTGGCGTGCCGATGACCGCGCGACCGGCAGGATCGTACACCTCGACTCGCATCCCGTATCCGCGCGTCTGCAGCTCGCCGCGATACACTGGCAACGTGGGGTCGCCCAGTGCGAAGCACGAGATGATATCCGTGCCGCCACTGATGCTGCTGAGGCGCGCGCCGGGCGCCACCGCCTCGTACACGTAATCGAACGAGGATGGCGCGAGTGGGCTGCCAGTGGAGAGGATGGCGCGAATGCCGGAGAGATCATGCGTCTTCCGCGGCCTCGCCCCGTCCTTCTCCATCAACGCGATCCACTTCGCACTCGTCCCGAATATCGTGATGCGCTCGGCGGCAGCGAGATCCCACAGAACCGGACGGTTCCTGATGATCGGGGCACCGTCGTAGAGCACCACCGTCGCCCCGACGGACAGGCTCGAGACGAGCCAATTCCACATCATCCATCCGGTGGTGGTGAAGTAGAAGATGCGATCGTCGCGGCGAAGATCGGTATGCAGCACGAGTTCTTTCGCATGCTGCAGCAGCGTGCCCCCGGCGCCATGGACCATGCACTTCGGCAGTCCGGTCGTCCCCGACGAGTACATCACGTAGAGCGGATGATCGAACGGCAGGCGATCGAAGTGGAGCCGGGCATCGCCGCCGATCGCCAGCGCTTCATCCCACGTGATCGCATTCCCGAACCCCGTCACCGTCGCGGGTGCGATGGCCGTGAGGTGCGGCACGAGCACGATCCGCTCGATACTCGGCAACGCGCGGGCGATCTCCCGCAGCCGGTCTATCGAGTCGATGTTCCTGCCACCGTATCGGTATCCGTCGGCCGCGACGAGCACCCGCGGTGCGATCTGACCGAACCGGTCCAGCACGCCGGTCACGCCGAAATCGGGCGAACAAGACGACCAGATGGCGCCGATTGACGCGCTCGCGAGCATGGCGACGACTGCCTCCGGCACGTTCGGAACGAATCCGGCCACGCGATCGCCCGCGACGACGCCGCTGGCGCGAAGGAACGCGGCAAACGATGCGACCGCGCGCGACAGGACGGCATAGGTCAGGCGTCGCCCCGCACCTTGCTCGGTCCACAGCACGAGCGCGTCGCGCTCGTCCCGAAAGCGCAGCAGGTTTTCGGCGAAATTCAGTCGTGCCCCCGGGAACCAGCGCGGGCCGTCGACCGGATCGGGCGGCGCCATCCGGTCACCGCCGGTCAACACCCGATCCCACGGCGCGTCCCCGGTCCGCTCCTGCGCGATCACGCCGGTGAAGCGCCAGACCGCCGGCCAGAACCGCTCCGGTTCGGCGATCGACCACGCGTACAGCGACACGCTGTCGTACACGGCGAGCGCTGCACCGCCGAGCGGGCGGACCGTTTCCAGAATGAACCGGGTGACGTTGGCGCTCGCGATCTGCTCGGCGCTCGGCGACCACAGGGGCGCCTGATCCTCTTCGTGCGCGCTTCCGCTGCTCACCGCACCGCCACCCGGTCCCTCAGGATCGCCGGCGATGGCTCCTACAGCCCGACGGCGAGCTTCGTGTAGATGAACCGCCCGTTGAAACCGAACGGCGAAATGCCGTTGTACGGGAAGATGCCGAAGTTGGCGTTGCCGCCGTTCTCAGTCGGGGTAAAACTGCCGGCGTTGCCGTTGCGGTCGGGATAGACGTCGAACACGTTGTCCGCGCCTACCGTCAGCGTGGCGCGACCAAATCCGTACGATGCACTGACATCGGAGATCCACTTGGGCCTGAAAATCTGGTCGAGGGGACGGCCGGCGTTAATGGCCGTGGTCCCGAACGACGTCACCTGGCCGAAACGCTGGGTGCGTGCGAGGATGCCGAAGCCCCGATAATCGAAGTTGCCTGACAGGATGAGGTTATTCTCGGGATTGCCATCCTCGATGCGGCCCCTCTCCACCCGGTCGAACAACGAGCTCTTGAGACCGGACAGGTTGGACGGGAGTGTGTCCACACGCGTCACCAGTGTGCGGTTCTGATTGTAGGCCGCACTGACCCGCACGACTCCGCTGTTGGAAAGCGTGATGCCGTAGTTGACGATGACATCGAAGCCGCGGGTGCGGGTGTCGATCGCGTTGGTGAAGTACCGCCCTCCCTGGACGCCAGCCACTCCGATCCGCTGGAGCGCGGCGACGGCGGAATCACCCGTGAAATTGTTGGACAGGACGATGCGATCATCGATGTCCACGTAGTAGTAGTCCGCCGTGAGCGACAGGCTCGACATCGGCTCGAGCGCGAACCCGATGCCGTAGTTGCGCGACTTCTCGGCCTGCAGGGGCGACGATCCAAGCGCCTGCGCCTCGGCCGATCCGGCCGGGAACGTCTTGATGTCGAACGGCACGCCGCCCACGAAGTTGGTTGCCGTGGACGAGAAGTATTCCTGCATGAGCGACGGAGCGCGGAACCCCGTGCTCGCCGATCCGCGCAGCGCGATGCCCCGCGCGACCTGGAACCGGGTCGAGAACTTGCCCGTGGTCGTGGAACCGAAGTCGCTGTAGTTCTCGTAGCGACCGGCAAGATCCACCAGGAGCCGGCTCGTGAGATCCGACGCCACGTCAACGTAGACGGCGGTGTTGTTGCGCGAGTGCGACCCGGCGTCGCCCTTCTTCGAACCGCTGTCCGCCTTGAAGCCGGGGAACACCTGCGCACCTGGCGCGCCTGGCACCGGCCGTGTGACGCCGCCCACGACCTGGGTCTTCACCGACCCATCAGCATTCAGCACCGGAAACCCGCCATTGCGCCACGAGTCGTACTCGCCCGCGATGATGCGATAGTTGTCGGCGCGAAACTCGGCGCCGGCGGCCAGGTTCACCGGAAAGGGGAGCGACTCCTTGAAATCACGATTCATGTCGAACGTTGTCGTGCTCTGGCGAAAGCGCAGCTTGCCAGCGTCGAATTGAGTGGGTGACGTAGGGCCGAGCGAGACATTCGCCGTGTTCTTGATCTGGAAGCCGAACTGGTTGCCGCCGTATACCGTGCCGAGGTCCCAGGTCCAGCCGCTTCGCGTTCCCTTCACGCCCACGGCGGCGGACGCGTCGATGATGTCCGATCGGATGATCGGCAGAAAGCCGTCAGGATAGATGTTGCGCAGCGTGCGATCATCGCGCGGGCGCCGGAAGAACCCAGTCGCTTCGCCGCGTCGCTGACCGACCCCGCCGAACGTGTAGAGATCCATCGACGAGAACGACGTGCCGCCGTTCCAGAATCCCTGCACGTCGTGCGTGGATGCGTCGCCTTGCCGGTGATTGACTCGTCCATTCGGCAGTGGATAGGCCGGGTCCACTTCGCGCGGATCGCCGGCGAAGTACTGGACGCGTGGATCCTCGAGGCTCCGATTCGTGAGGCCTCGATCGCGCAGCTCTCCGGCGACATGCAGGAACCCGTTCCGCGAGAAATTCCAGCCGTGGTCCAGCGCCAGCTGAAACACCTTCCCGTCGCGCGCCTTCACCTTGCCGAGCTGGATCGGAAACGGGGTGATGTTGTCCACCCGATTGTACGTGGAGTAATCCTGCCCGAGTGTCGTGCGCGCCTCGCCGGCCCCTCCCTGCTTGAGCACCACGTTCAACACGCCGGCAATGGCATCCGAGCCATACTGGGCAGCGGCGCCATCGCGCAGGATCTCGATATGATCGATCATGCTCGACGGGATCGCGTTCAGGTCCACCGGCGCCGACCCTCGCCCAACGAAGCCATTGACGTTGACGAGCGCGCTGTTGTGCCGTCGCTTGCCATTCACCAGAACCAGCGTCTGATCAGGCGCAAGGCCGCGCAACGTGGCTGGCCGCACGTGATCGGTTCCATCGCCGATCGACGTGCGGGGAAAGTTGAAACTTGGCGCAATGGCCTGGATCATCTGCGCCGTCTCCGTGCGGCCCGTCGCCTTGATCTCGCTGGCTGACAGCACGTCGATCGGCACGGGCGCATCGATCACGGTGCGGGCTTCGCCGCGCGTACTGAGCGTGGAGACCGCCTCGAGCGTCGCGATGGCGCGCGTCAGCGAGAAGTTCGCGGTTGCGACGTCGCCGGCGGCAACGGACACGGAATCCGTAAGGGTATTGAAGCCGAGTGCCCGCACTCGCACCTCATAGCGTCCAGGAGGCAGCGCAAGCCGATAGCGGCCATCGGTTCGTGTGGGTGCGGCGCGGCCCCCGGCGCGCACGGTGGCGCCGACGATGGGCGCATCGCCTCCCATGACCCGCCCAGCCATGGTCCCGGTAGTTTCCTGCGCGACCAGCACCGTGGGCACGATACCCAGGAGAAGCGCGAACCGGAACGATGAGGCGAACGACGACAGAGTGGGCATTGCGGCGAGTCTCCGAGCGTGGGAAACCGTGCGAGCATGCGAGCGCACGAGCACAGCGCGAGCGATCGGCTAGGATACAGCCCGCAAAGCTCGACGGCCAGTGTAGATGCGCAAGCAGACGAGTGCGGGACAGCCCGTAGAATTGTCTTCGCCAACGAGTGCGGGGGCGGCGCACACCCCCCGCCCCCCCCCCACCCCACCCCCGGGTGGTGACAGCAGCAATGGGTAATAGGTGGGATGAAGACCACGGGCCCGCCCCGGGGGGGGGGTG
>JAJAYP010000126.1 GCA_026786185.1 Gemmatimonadaceae bacterium | reverse complement strand
GGTGCGGGGGGTTGGGCTGGGTGGTTTACCGGGGCGCTTCACTGTTTACCGGGGGGGCTTTGCCCCGGCCCCCGTACGCCATGCCGCGCCGCCATCAGATTACTGCATGTACTGATAGAGGCCGATCAGTCCCGCGACTGCACCACCAATGGCGATCGCCGTGCCGGCGCCGCCCCCGATGATGAGTCCGACGATGAGCGCGGCGCCGCCGACGACCATGAGCGCGACCGGCTGGCCGTATCCGCCACGTGGCGCGGCTGCGGTCGTGGACGACGCTGGCGCGTGACGCACGCCGACGGACGCGGCATCCATCGTCGGGCCCGCGGGCGCCATGAGCGCTGCCGCCGACGGTGCGACGGCGACGGAATCAGCCGTGGCGACGGGCGCGGCGGCGCGGACGACGTCCTGGGCCTGCGCCGATGCGCTGCCCTTGAGCAGGCCGACGGTGAGCGCGAGCGCGAATGCGAGCGGACGAGCAGTACGGGCAGTAACTGTCATTGCGGAATACCTGTGGAGGAGAGGCAGGATGAGACGCATGCGGGCGCGCGCGCGACTGGTGGCGCCGTGGCGACGCCCGGTCTAGTCTTGCACCATCGCTTCCGTTGCAATGTACTGACCACTCCTGTCCCTCAAGCGTAACGCGCCGATGCCGATGCTCCGTTCGCTTCTGACCGTTGTGCTCCTCGTCACGACTGCTCTCGCGACGCCCGTGCTCGCTGCCGCGCAGGGACGTTCCCGCATCACGACGGCGGAGATCGATGGACACCTGCGCTTCCTGAGCTCGGATCTCCTGGAAGGTCGCGCACCAGCGACGCGTGGCGGGCAACTGGCGACGGAGTACATCGCGAGCCAGCTCCGCGCGAGCGGTGTCGAACCCGGCGTCAACGGCAGTTACTTCCAGCAGGTGCCCATCGACATCGTGCGCGCCGAGCCGTCGAGCATCCGGGCTTCGGCGTCAGGTCGCGCGACCTCCGTGCTGCGCTATCCGGATGACGTCGTCCTGTGGGCGGGAAGCGCAAGCACCACGAGCGCGGCGCGCGGCGAGGTGGTGTTCGTGGGCTACGGCTCGGTGGCGCCGGAGTATCGCTGGGATGACTTCAAGAGCGTCGACGTGCGCGGCAAGATCCTGCTCGTGCTCGTCAATGATCCACCCGCCTCGGCCGCGGAGCCCGCGCTCTTCGGCGGCAAGGCGATGACGTACTACGGACGCTGGACATACAAGTTCGAGGAGGCGGAACGGCGGGGCGCCGCGGGAATGTTGATCGTGCACACCGCGGAGCGAGCGGGCTACCCGTGGCACACCGTGGTGGGCTCGTGGGCGAAGGAACAACGGATGCTGCCGCGCGACCCTGCGCTTCCCGCCGCGATCGGCGTGCGCGGCTGGATCACGAACGCGAGCGCGTCGGCGATGCTGCGCTCGGCCGGTCTCGACCTCGACGCGTTGCGCAACAGGGCGGCGACGCGGGAGTTCACTCCCATCGCCACGGGCGTCACGCTCGATCTGGGCTTTCGCAACAGCGTCGAGCGCCTGACGTCGGACAACGTCGTCGGGGTGGTGCGTGGCCGCGATCCCAAGCGCAGCACGGAGTACGTGGCGCTGTCGGCGCACTGGGACCACCTCGGCATCGGCCCCGCGGTGAATGGTGATTCCATCTATAACGGCTCCAACGACAACGCTTCGGGCGTAGCCGACCTGCTCGCGATCGCGGGAGCGGCCGCGCGCGGGCCGAAACCCCGCCGCTCGCTCCTCTTCGTCTTCGTGACGGCGGAGGAATCGGGATTGCTCGGCTCCGCGTTCTTCGCGCAGAATTCCACCGTGCCTGTCGCGCAGATCGTCGCGAACCTGAACGTGGATGGCGGGAACCTGCTCGGGCGGACACGTGACCTCAACGTCCTTGGCGATGCCAAGAGCTCGCTGGGCCCGCAGCTCACGCAGATGGTGCGCGCGGATGGCATGCGACTGACCGACGATCTGCACCCCGAGGCGGGATACTTCTATCGGTCTGACCACTTCTCGTTCGCGAAGGCGGGCGTGCCGGCCGTTTCGATCGGCGCCGGTAGCGACGTGGTGGGCAAGCCGGCGGGGTGGGGAGCGCAGCAGGACGACGATTACACGGCCCACCGCTATCATCAGCCATCCGATGGGTATCGGAGCGACTTCGATCTCACGGGCGCCGCGCAACTCTCGGAGATCGTATTGCGGTTCGCGCTCCAGCTGGCGAATGCAGCCGGCGTACCGACGTGGAATCGCGATGCGGAATTCCGCGCGGCCACCCCGTCGCCCCAGCCGTGAGCGACGCCGGACGGACGCGAGTCGAGAGCGCGGACTCCAGGCTCGTCCGCGCGATCGGCACATGGGGACTGGCGGCCGGCATCGTGAACGTGACGGTGGGCGGCGGCATCTTCCGATTGCCCGCGGGAGTGGCCACGACGCTCGGAGCGGCGGCGCCACTGGCCTACCTCGTCTGCACGGTGGCGATGATGCTGATCGTCGTCTGCTTCGCGGATGCGGGGAGCCGAGTCAGCATGACCGGAGGACCCTACGCGTACGTCGAGACGGCGTTCGGACCTCTCGTCGGATTTCTCAGCGGTGCGCTGCTGTGGGTGGGCATCACCCTCGCGCTTTCTGCCGTCTCCACCTTCTTCGCCGACTCGCTGCTGGCACTGGTGCCGGCGCTTGGCGTGGCTGGCAAGCGGGGAGCACTCGTCGTGGCGCTCGTCGCGCTGGCAGCGGCCAATGCCCGAGGCGTGCGCGGCGTGACGCGCTTCAATACAGCCGCGACCGTGGCCAAGCTC
>JAJAYP010000125.1 GCA_026786185.1 Gemmatimonadaceae bacterium | reverse complement strand
GGCCCCCATATGCCACGCCGCCGGCCCACCCCGCCGCCCCCCCCCTCACCCCTCACCCCCCCCCCCCGCCCCCCCGCGCGTTCCGCCCGGCCCCCCGGCGCGGCGCCGACGCCGTCGCCGTCCCAGGTCATATCGTCGACCCCGACGCCGACCAGTGCCGAGCCCGCCGAATGAGCCGATTTCGTGTCGCCGTCCAGATTCTCCCGCGCCGAGGATTGCTCGATCCGCAGGGCAAGGCGGTGAGGGATGCGTTGCACACGCTCGGTTTTGGCGGCGTGTCCGACGTGCACGTCGGTCGCCAGATGGTGCTCGAGCTCGAGGCGCCGAGCGACGCGCACGCGAGAACGCTGGTCCGGCAGATGTGCGAGAAGCTGCTCGCCAATCCGGTCACGGAGGATTTCGAGATCGCAACGGTGGCGTCGGCATGAAGTTCGGGATCGTCACCTTTCCCGGATCCAACTGCGACTACGACGCCTACCGTGCCGTGGTCGAAGCGCTGGGCGAGAGTGCCACCTATCTGTGGCACAAGGATCACGATCTGCAGGGCGCCGACGTGATCGTGCTCCCGGGTGGATTCAGCTACGGCGATTACCTCAGAGCGGGCGCCATCGCGCGATTCAGTCCGATCATGCGGGAGATCGTGCGGCATGCGGAACGCGGCGCACCGGTGCTCTGCATCTGCAACGGATTCCAGATCGCGTGCGAAGCCACGCTGCTCCCCGGCGCGCTCCAGCGCAACGCGTCGCTCAAGTTCGTCTGTGCACCCATCACGCTGCGCGTCGAGAATGCCGACACGATATTCACCTCGCAGTACAACGCTCGGCAGTCGATCACGCTGCCGATCGCGCACGGCGATGGCAGGTACATCGCTGACGACGAGACCCTCGACCGGCTCGAAGGCGAGGGGCGCGTCGTGTTCCGGTATGCACCCGATCAGCTGCAGGCCGCTGAAGCGTACAATCCGAACGGCTCCATGCGCGACATCGCCGGGATCGTCAATCCACATGGGAACGTGCTCGGCATGATGCCGCATCCGGAGCGCGCGGTGGACCCGTTGCTCGGCCCCGCCGATGGACTGGCCTTGTTCGAGTCGATACTTCAGCGCGTCGCGGCGTGACGGCCCACATCGCATCGGCCGACGGCGAACACGCGCCCGATCGTACGACGGGGCGGACGCCCACTCCGGCGGCGGCGACACCGCCTGTTGCTCCAGCTACGCCGACGCGCATGTGTCCACCGGACAGCGCGCACGACGCGACGCCGTGGATACCGACAACAACGGTGCCGCTCGCACGCGCGCCGGGCGCTCGCGGCGAGGTGCCTGAATGACCGTCGTCGCGCGTCCCGGCGACCCGCTCATCACGCCGGCGCTCGTCGCGGAGCACGGTCTCACCGCGAACGAGTACGATCGGCTGCTCGCCATGCTGGGTCGCACGCCCACCTTCACCGAACTGGGCATCGTGAGCGCGTTGTGGAGCGAGCACTGCTCCTACAAGCATTCCCGCCCGCTGCTCAAGACGCTCCCGACCACCGCGCCATACGTGCTGCAGGGTCCGGGAGAGAACGCGGGAGTGATCAGCATCGGTGATGGTCTGGCAGTCGCCTTCAAGATCGAGTCGCACAATCACCCGTCCGCCGTCGAACCGTATCAGGGTGCGGCAACCGGTGTTGGCGGGATCCTGCGCGATGTGTTCACGATGGGCGCCCGCCCGATCGCGTTGCTGAACTCCCTGCGCTTCGGTTCCCTCGACTCGTCGCGCGTCCGGTACCTGTTCGCCGGCGTCGTGAAGGGCATCGGCGACTACGGCAATTGCGTCGGCATTCCGACGGTCGCCGGCGAGGTCGTGTTCGATCCCGCCTACGAAGGCAATCCGATCGTGAATGCGATGTGCGTCGGACTGCTCGAGGAGAGCGAGTTGATGCGCGCCGTCGCCGAAGGGGTGGGCAATCCCATCATCGCGGTTGGTGCGCGCACGGGGCGGGACGGCATTCACGGCGCGTCGTTCGCGTCGGAAGATCTGTCCGCCGCGAGCGAGGCCAAGCGGCCACGCGTGCAGGTCGGGGATCCATTCACCGAGAAGCTGCTGCTCGAGGCAAGTCTCGAACTCATCCACAGCGGTCACATCGTCGCGATCCAGGACATGGGTGCCGCCGGACTCACGTCGTCGTCCGCCGAGATGGCCGCCCGGGGCGACGTCGGCGTCGTCATCGACACGTTGCTCGTGCCGGCGCGGGAGGCTGGCATGACGCCCTACGAGCTGCTGCTCAGCGAATCGCAGGAGCGCATGCTGGTCGTCGCGAAGAAGGGGCACGAAGACGACGTTCGCTTCATCCTCGAGAAATGGGACCTCACCGCCGCCGTGATCGGCGAGGTGATTGCCGAGCCGGTGTATCGCGTGGTCGAGGGCGACCGCGTGGTGGCCGAGTTTCCCGGCATCCGGCTCGTGACCGATTGCCCGACGTACGAGCCCGAAGCCCGCGAGAGCGCAGACGTGATCAGCCGGCGCGCGCGCGATCCGCATCGCGTGCCCGAGCGTCCCGAGGAAGCCGATCCGCTCTGGACGTTGGAGCGCCTCCTGCTCTCGCCGACCATCGCGAGCAAGCGGTGGGTGTACCAGCAGTACGACCACACCGTCCGCACGAACACCGTGATTGGCCCGGGAGGTGATGCCGCCGTCGTGCGCATTCGCGGCACCGACAAGGCGATCGCGCTCAAGACCGATTGCAACGGCCGATACGTCTTCCTCGATCCGCGCGTCGGCGCACAGATCGCGGTTGCTGAAGCGGCCCGCAACGTCGCGTGCGCTGGCGGGACGCCCATGGCGATTACCAACAACCTCAACTTCGGCAATCCGAAGAAGCCGGAGGTCTACTTCCAGCTGCGCGAGGCGGTCGCAGGGATGCGGGAGGCCTGCGAGATGCTCGGCACTCCAGTCACTGGAGGCAACGTCTCGCTGTACAACGAGAATCCGACCGGCGCCGTCTATCCGACTCCCGTGATCGGCATGGTGGGGCTGATCGACTCACTGTCGCACGTGACGCGTTCCGCCTTCGCCACCGACGGGGATGCCATCATGCTCCTCGGGAACAACACGGACGAGCTCGGTGGCAGCGAGTACCTGCAGCGCATCCACGGAGAGGTGATCGGTCCTCCGCCGCGGGTGGATCTCGCCGGGGAAAAGGCACTCATCGCGGCGTTGCTCGACGCGATTCGCGCCGGCACGATTCGCTCGGCGCACGACGTGGCGGATGGCGGACTCGCCGTCGCCCTCGCGGAGTGCGTGATGATGGATCGCGCGCATCAAATGGGCGCGCAGGTTGACCTGTCGGCCTGGGCATCGCTGCCATTGCGCGCGCTGCTGTTCGGGGAGGCGCAGGGCCGGGTCGTCGTCACGACCCCGGATCCCGCCGCCGTGACGCTGGCCGCGGAGCGGCATCGCGTACCATGCGCGGTCATCGGGACGGTACGGGCGTCCAGCGGCGCGCTCGACCTGAAGGTCGGTACGCGGCAGATTCGCGCGTCCGTCCGGCAACTCGCCGATGCCTATCACGAGGCGATACCGCGCATCATGCAACGGAGCGCGTCGGCGCAGGACGTTGCGCTCGCCTCCGACGCGGTGGTGTAGCCGATGTGCGGCATCTTCGGTGTGCGCGGGCAGGCGGACGCGGTCGGACTCACCAAGCTGGGACTCTACTCGCTTCAGCATCGCGGGCAGGAGTCGGCGGGCATCGTGGCCGTCGACGAGCGCGGCGACGCGCGCGGCGTGCGCAGCATGGGACTCGTGTCGGAGATGCCGAGTCCGCAGCTCGAAGCCCTGCACGGGACGATGGCCATCGGACACACGCGCTACAGCACGGCCGGTTCGTCGTCGATCGAAAACGCGCAGCCGATGCTGGTGAGCTCGCGAGGTGGTCACATCTCGCTCGCGCACAACGGCAACCTCACCAATGCCGGCGAACTGCGCGTCGAGCTCGAGGAGCACGGGTCGATCTTCGCATCGTCGATGGACTCCGAGGTCATCGTGCACCGGCTGGCGCGTTCCTCGGCACTCAAGCCCGAAGAGCGGCTTGCAGACGCACTCCGCGGGGTGGAAGGGGCGTACAGCATCCTGATCGTGCTCGGCGACACGCTCATCGCCGCGCGCGACCCGCGTGGATGGCGGCCGCTCGTCATGGGGAGGCTGGACGGCGCGCCGGTGTTCGGATCGGAGACGTGCGCGCTGGACATCGTTGGCGCGCACTACGAACGCGACATCGAAGCGGGCGAGATCTTCGCCGTCGACGCCGACGGCGAACGCTCGATCTTCCCGTTCGAGAAGAAGGAGCTCAAGCGCTGCGTCTTCGAGCACGTGTACTTCGCCCGTCCCGATTCCCGGATCTTCGGCGGGTCGGTGGATCGCGCGCGACGCGCGCTCGGACACCGGCTCGCACAGGAATGCCCGGCGCCGGGCGCGGAGCTGGTGTTCAGCGTACCCGACTCGTCCAACTCCGCCGCCATCGGATTCGCGGAGGAGAGCGGTCTGCCCTACGAACTGGCGTTGATCCGCAATCACTACGTGGGCCGGACCTTCATCCAGCCCACCCAGGCCACCCGCGATGCGAAGGTACGGCTCAAGTACAACGCCGTGCGCGAGGTGCTGCAGGGCAAGCGCGTGGTGATGGTGGACGATTCCATCGTTCGCGGAACCACCACACGCGGGCTCGTGCAGCTCGTGCGTGCGGCCGGTGCGGCCGAGGTGCACATGCGTGTGAGTTCCGCGCCCGTTACCGGTCCGTGCTACTACGGGATCGATACACCCAGCCGTGACGAGCTGATCGCGGCGAATCACACGCTCGAGGAGATTCGCACATCGCTGGGAGTGGATTCGCTGGGATACCTGTCGCTCGACGGCATGTTGCAGTCGGTGCCCGGCGGCCCGCACGGCTTTTGCCATGCCTGCTTCTCCGGGGACTACCCGACGCCCCCACCGACCGACCCTGACAAGCTGCGTTACGGGTGCGGCTGCTGACCGTAGCACGCGCCAGCGTCTCCGCGTTCTCGCCGCAGGTCCTGACTCCCCAACGGTGACCGATGCCTGACCGGACGACGTACTTCTTCGGAAACGGGAACGCCGAAGGCACGAAGGACATGAAGGACGTGCTGGGCGGCAAGGGCGCGAATCTCGCCGAGATGACCAATCTCGGTGTGCCCGTCCCCCCCGGTTTCACGATCGCCTGTGACGTGTGCATCGCCTACCTGCGCGATCGCGCCGTGCCCGAGTCACTGCGCATTGAGGTCGCCTCGCACCTCGCCAGGCTCGAGACGGTGACCGGCAAGGTATTCGGCGATCAGGCCGATCCGCTGCTGGTGTCCGTGCGCAGCGGTGCCCCGATGTCGATGCCGGGCATGATGGAAACCATTCTCAACCTCGGGCTCAACGACCGTACCGTGATCGGCCTTGCGCGCGCGAGCGGCAGCGCGCGGTTCGCGTACGATTCCTACCGCCGCTTCATCCAGATGTACGGCGACGTCGTGCTGGGCGTGCCACATCATACCTTCGAGCAGCTGCTCTCCTCGAAGCGCCTCATGGCTGGCGTCGACAGCGACTCGGACCTGCACGAGGATCACCTCCGCAACCTCGTGGAGGAGTACAAGGGGTTGGTGCGCTCGACCACCGGTCGGGAATTTCCCATGACGCCGGTGGCGCAACTCTGGGGCGCGATCGAAGCAGTGTGGAAGTCGTGGACGCTGAAAAAAGCGCAGGATTACCGGAAGCACGCGGGCATCCCGGATTCGCTCGGGACCGGAGTGAACGTCGTGAGCATGGTGTTCGGGAATCTGGGCAACGATTCGGGCACCGGCGTCGCATTCACCCGCAATCCGAGCACGGGCGAGCGCACGTTCTACGGTGAGTTTCTCGTGAATGCGCAGGGAGAGGACGTCGTGGCCGGCATTCGCACGCCGCTCAGCATCACGGACATGGCCGAGCGCTTTCCTGCCGCCTACGATGAGCTGCTGGAGACCCAGGATCGCCTCGAGCGGCATTACGGCGACATGCAGGACATCGAGTTCACGGTCGAGCGGGGAAAGCTCTACCTCCTCCAGACGCGCATCGGGAAGCGCACGGCGGCAGCGGCCGTGCGGATCGCCACGGAAATGGTGGCGGAAGGGATGATCACGACGCGCGACGCGGTGCTCCGTGTGCCGGCGGACCAGCTCGATCAACTGCTGCACCCGATCATCGATCCGAGCGTGCGCGCCACGCCCATCGCCACCGGACTCCCGGCGAGTCCCGGTGCGGCGAACGGAGTCGCCGTGTTCGACGCTGACGAGGCGGTGCGCCGCGCCGGCCATGGCGACGCGGTCATCCTCATTCGTGAGGAGACGACGCCGGAGGATTTCCACGGACTTGTCGCGGCGCGCGCCGTACTCACCTCCCGTGGCGGCATGACGAGCCACGCCGCCGTCGTGGCGCGCGGCATGGGCAAGTGCGCAGTCGTCGGCTGCAAGGAGATGGTCGTCGATCACGAGCGGCGCGCCTGCACCATGAACGGGACGACCATCACCGAGGGAGACTGGCTCACCCTCGATGGCGGTACCGGCAAGGTGTTCGCGGGGGACCTGCCCACGACGCCGAGCGAGGTCGTGCAGGTCGTGCGCGGCACACTCGATAGCAGGAAGGCGCCCGCGTACCAGTCGTTCGAGCGGCTCATGAGCTGGGCGGACGAGGTACGTACGCTCAAGGTGCGGGCGAATGCCGACACGCCGCATGATGCGCGCGTCGCGCGCGCCTTCGGGGCCGAGGGCATCGGACTGTGTCGCACGGAGCACATGTTCTTCGAGGGGGATCGCATCACGTCCATGCGCGAGATGATCGGCGCGCGCGACGAGGGTGGACGGCGTCGGGCGCTCGCCAAGCTGCTCCCGATCCAGCGCTCCGATTTCGAGGGCATTTTCGAGGCGATGCGGGGGTTGCCCGTGACGATCAGGCTACTCGACCCGCCGCTGCACGAGTTCCTGCCCCACGGCGGCGAAGAATCCAAGCTGCTCGCGCGCACGCTCGGTGTGACCCGTGGCGAGCTCGCCCACGTCGTGGAGTCGTTGCGGGAAACGAATCCGATGCTGGGTCATCGCGGATGCCGGCTCGGCATCACGTATCCGGAGATCACGGAGATGCAGGGGCGGGCGATCTTCGAGGCGGCCCTGCGCGCGAAGCGCCGGGGCATCGACGTCCATCCGGAGATCATGATTCCCCTCGTTGCGGATTATCGGGAGTTCGACCACCAGCGCGCCGTGCTCGAGGAGGTGGCGGGCAAGGTCCTGGGTAGCATGGGCGAATCGCTGGACTACACCATCGGCACGATGATCGAGCTCCCGCGCGCCGCGCTGACCGCCGACCAGATTGCGCAACGCGCGGAGTTCTTCTCGTTCGGGACCAACGACCTCACGCAGACGACCTACGGACTGAGCCGGGACGACGCCGGCCGCTTTCTTCCGGCGTACATGGAGCGGGGAATATTCGCCGACGACCCCTTCCAAGTCCTTGACCAATCGGGGGTTGGGCAGCTTATTACCCTTGCCGTTGCCGCTGGTCGTCGCGTGCGCCCGCAGCTCAAGGTCGGCATTTGCGGGGAGCACGGTGGTGAGCCCAGGAGCGTGAAATTCTGTCACGCAATCGGGCTCGATTACGTCTCGTGCTCACCTTACCGGGTGCCGATCGCCCGCCTCGCCGCCGCGCATGCCGCTCTCGAATCCAGCGTTCAGTAGCGCCGCGTTGACGCGACGTCCGCTGCTTCCCAATCTTCCGCCTCTGCCCGAGGACCACGACGAGCGCACCCTGCGCATCGCCCTGGTCACCGAGTACTACTATCCGCATCTGGGCGGGGTCTGCGAGCACGTCCATTTTTTCGCTCGCGAGGCCCGTCGGCGAGGACACCGGGTGGACATCATCACGTCCAACCTGCCAGGCGCCGAGCCGCAGCCACACGTGATCCGGCTCGGACGGAGCCAGTCGGTCTATTGCAACGGCTCGCAGGCGCGTGTGACTGTGGGCCTCGGGCTCCGAAAAGAGATGCGCAAGGTGCTGCGCGAGGGCCAGTACGACGTCGTGCACGTGCACTCGCCGCTGACTCCCATCCTGCCCCTCCTCGCCATCGAGGAAGCCGATTGCCCCGTCGTCGGCACCTTCCACACGTACTTCGACCGCTCGACTGGCTATCGGCTGTTCAACAGCTATTTCCAGCGACGACTGGACATGCTGGCCGCGGCGATCTGTGTGTCGCATTCCACCACCGTCGCGCTCGAGCGCTACTTCAGCGCGCCCTGGCAGATCATCCCCAACGGCATCGACACCGACGTCTTCCACCCGAGTGTCGCCGCGCCCCCAGCTCTCCGGAAGGACGTGCCGTCCGTCCTCTTCCTCGGGCGGTTCGACCCCCGGAACGGGCTCTCCACCCTGATCGATTCGTTTCGCAAGGTGAAGGGGAGGAATCGCGAGGCGCAGCTGGTCGTCGTGGGCGACGGGCCTCTTCGAGAGCACTACTACAAGCAGGCTCGGGGTGATCGGGACATCACCTTCGTGGGTGCGGTGCTGGAAGGCCGTCCCAGCTACTACGCCCACAGCTCCATCTACGCCTGCCCCACCACGAAAGCGTCGTTCGGCATCACGCTGCTCGAGTCGATGGCGTGCGAGACGCCGATCGTGTGCTCCGACATCCTCGGGTTCCAGGACGTCGTGGTGAACGGACGCGAGGCGTTGATGACGCCGTGCGGTGACCGGGACGCCCTCGCCGATGCCCTCGTACAGCTCCTCGACGACGAAGGACTCCGCATCCAGCTCGGGACGACGGGGCGGTACGAGTCCATGAAGTACAGCTGGCCGCGCGTGACGTCGCAGGTGCTCGACGTCTACCACACCGTCATGGGGCGCGTCGCGGTCTCGGTATGATCGGACTGGGGCTCGTCGGCCTGGCGGCCGCCAGCCTCGCCGCGCACGGGACCTGGTATCGCAACTCGTGGATCTTCGGTGCAGCGCTGCATCGCCTGCCCGGAGTGGACGACGTCGTGAGCCTGACCTTCGACGACGGGCCCAACCCGCAGGCGACACCGGTCATCCTCGACGTGCTACGTCGCGAGGGAGTGCCAGCCACCTTCTTCATCCTGGGTCGCCACGCAGACCGATGGCCATCGCTCGTGCGACGCGTCGCGGACGAGGGGCATCAGCTCGGCAATCACGGGTACTGGCACCGCAAGCTGCATCGCCGAGGCCCCGCGTATGTTCGCGACGACCTGACACGCGGGACGGACGCGATCACCGGGGCCTCAGGAGGCGTGAGACCGCGCCACTTCCGCGCACCGCACGGTTTCCGTAGCCCGTGGGTCACCTCCATCGCGCGCACACTCGGCCAGCGTACGGTGGGATGGTCGCTGGGTGTCTGGGACTCGGCACGCCCCGGCACCGGCGAAATCGTTCGACGCTCGGTGGCCGGAATGCTCGCGGGCTCCATACTTCTACTTCATGATGGCGACGGCTATGATCCCGAGGGCGACCGGCGCCAGACGGCCGACGCGCTCCCGCTGATCATCGACGGTCTTCGCGCCCGCGGATTCCGCTTCGCCACCCTGCCCGCCTGACGAGCGATCGGCATGAAGCCAGCACTCAAGCACACGCTCCGGCTCGGGCTGACCGCACTCATTCTGGTCATGCTCGTGCTGTTCGCCCGGAAAGTGAACTGGCACGCGACCTGGGCGGGCATCCGCACGGCGTCCATCCCCCTCCTGGTCGCGGCCGCCCTGCTCAATCTCGCGTCGATCGTCGTCAAGGCCATCCGTTGGTGGGTGTTCCTTCGCCCCGTGGGCGTCACGTCGTTCGCCTTGGCGTTGAAGGCGACAGTTGCCGGCGCGGGACTGAACAACGTGCTGGTGGCGAACGGCGGCGAGGCGGCGCGGGTGGTGTTCGTGTCGCGCTCCGCGCACGTGCCCAGCGCCACGATCCTCGCGACGCTCGCGCTGGAGCGGCTCTTCGAGCTCGTCGGATACGTGACGCTGCTCTCGCTCGCCGTCACGTTCCTCGATCTCCCGCACAGTCTCGAGCGGGTAAAGCCGTTCGCGATCGCGATGCTGGTCGGCATGCTCGCACTCCTCGGGTGGTTGCTGCGGCGCCCCAATGTCGTCGCCGAACTGGCCGCTCCGATCGCTCCCACCTGGCACGGGCGCATGCGGGACTACTTCTCTCGACTCGGCCGGACGATCGGTGCGGTGTCGAGCGCGCCGCGCTTCGCCGCGGCACTCGTCCTGAGCGTGATCGCGTGGGCCCTGCAGGTTGCGACCTACCAGGTGACCGCACACGCCGCGAACTATCCGATGACCCTCGTGGCGACGATCGCCGCGCTGATCGCGGTGAATCTCGGCTTTGCGCTACGCGCCACGCCGGGAAACGTCGGTCTCTTCCAGGCGGCGTACGCCGCCACCGCCGTCGCATTCGGACTCGATCGCGACCAGGCGATTGCCGTCGCCTTCCTCATCCAGGCGCAGCAGATCCTGCCGGTGACGCTGCTTGGAGTCGTGCTCGCGCCGGAGTTCATTTTCAAAAAGTCGAAGCGACGTGTAGCCGATGACACCGGCGAGGTGCCGCATATGTCGCGCGGCGAGCCGGTCGACCGGGACCCGACGCGCCCCTAGTCTGCCCGGGCGTGCCAGCGCACGCTCCCACGGGCGGGGACGCGTGCGGGCGATTGCTTCAGCGCCGGGCGCAACGATGACGGCTGGCTGACGCTCCGCGGTATTCTCCCCGCGTTCCGCTGGCGCCGCTCCGACACGCCCTCATCCGCGACTCACGTGCATACGCCTCACAGGTCGGCCCATGGGCCGATGCTCGTCCTGCTCCATCGCGACCTCCCGCTCGCACGTGACGCGATTCGTCGGCGGCGGCGGCGAGTGATGATGGTTGCTGTTCTCTCCGTGACGATGGTCGGTACGGGCGGCGCCGGCGTGACGAGAAGAAACGTGGTGGCTGCCCGAAGCGACTTCGCCAGCTCGGCAACCGCCCGCACCGACGCCGCCTCGATGTATCGGGATTCCGTCCAGTGCCGTGCGCGCGTGGTGAGCCAGCGACGCCTGCGGATGCTGGACGGGGGCATTCCGTACGTGGCGAGCTTCTCCGAAGCCTGGCGCGACGGAGGGGGATTGTTCATGGGTCAGCCCGTGTTCCTGTTCGACGAGCTGGCAGGCTTCTCCGCGCAGCCGATCGTGCGAGACAGCCTCATCGGACTGCACATCGACACGAGTGGCATCGCTCGTCCCGTCGTATCGCCACTCGCCGGCGAATATTCGCTGTATCCGCGCGTCGTCAACGCGGCAGGCAACGGTTGGGATGTCGTCCTCGTGCGATCGCCCGCGCCGGATAGCGCGGAATTGACTGCCGCTTCGTCTGCCGAAATCTGGAGCGGCCACTTTGACGGGCGGCGCTGGAGCGCTGTCATGCGTGTCGCGATCACGCGGGCTGCATCCCTTCGGCCGGAGTTCACGTCGCGGCTCGTCCGGAACGATGTCGGAGCGCTCGCCTTCGCCTACCCACTCCACGGACTCTCGCCGACGTCAGGGATCGTCGTGCTGCGACGCACCGACGGTCGGTGGCGATCCGACTCGCTCGTCACTCCGGCGCGCGTCGACTACGTGGGTCTCGAGCCGAGTCCCGGCGGCCGCGGGTGGACCCTCGTCTATCGGATGCCGAATCTGTCACCCGAGTCCTTCTCGCTTGGAACGATTTCAACGGTGACGCTGGACAGCGCCTGGCAGGCCCCGCGAGTCGTGATTCACGGGGAGGATACTCGCTTCACGGATCCGGTACTCGTGCGAGTGGGCGATGCGCTGATCGCATCGTGGTGGCAGCGGCCGGGAGACCTGATGTTCCCCATAGGCCCGATCGGCACTGTGCGCTGGGTGCGCGTCGACAGCGCCGCGGCCAAATATGCGCCGCAGGCGAGCATCGCGGCGCGCGTGGGTACCGAGTTTCGGCTCGTGAGTCTCGGACGACGCACCGCCCTCTGGGTCCTGCGGGATTTCGAGCGCGCGTCGCACGTGTCCTTGAGCGCGTGGCACGCCGGCGTCGCTGTCGAGCTGGGACCACTCGAGTTGACGAACGACACGGGCATGTCCGTCGTGGCGCGGGACGACAGCACCGCGTCGCTGTTGTCGTCGCGGTTCGGTCGCGGAGCGGGCGATCCACCCGTTACCTCGACGCTCACGACCGTGACGCTGAAGTGCTTGCAGTGAGCGCGACTGCGCCACGCGATGCCGCGTGGCGAGCGCGTGCGTTCCATTCGCAGGAGGTGTCGCGATGACGAGGAGGAAGAAGTGGCTGGCGGTATTCGCCGTGCTCTCGCTGGTGGCCGGCTGCGCTGAGGCGGCAACAAATCCGCTGGCACCACCCGAGTCGGGCAGTACGGTCGCGTTGTGCAACAGCGAGTTGACCCCGTGCGACAGTCCCGTCGACCCATTGGCGCCGGACCCTGGCATTGTCCAGGAGAATCCATGCGCCGGGTGTACGGGGGCTCCCAACATCGAGAGCACGCGCGTAGTCGTTGAAATCGATGCGGCGGGAACGATCACCGGGTATTCCGAAATGCAGGCGTGGGGAAACGCCTACACGATCACCATGAGCGTCGGTGGATCGATTCCGGGCGGACAGTCGTGGACGTCGCCGACCGTGAGCAACAGCTATTCGAGCGGCTTGTTCACCATCGGAGGACTTTCGACCCGGATGTCAGCGCGATCCCCGGTCGCGATTCTTGCGACGGGTCAGAAATGCGGACTTACGGCGACAGGGTACGCCACGTTCAGGGCCGAGATCAAGGCGCTCGGCAGCGGCAATGCGTGGCGGTCGCACAGCAAGTCGGACCAGGCGCGCCCGGTCCTGCAAAAGGCCTGTACGGACGAGACACCGCCGAAAGAGGTGGACGTCCCGAGCCCTGGTGCGGGTGGGGACAGGGACCCGACCATTCTGTCGGAATCGCCTCCCTGTTGGGATCACTACCTGATAATCAGCGGCACCTGGTACTACCAGTATACCGCGTGTTACTAGCGGCTCACGGCTGGAACGACTCATGACTCCATTGTGCTCCACGACTCGCGACGACGATGTTCATGAACGGTCGGTATCGCGTGATCCGCGGG
>JAJAYP010000124.1 GCA_026786185.1 Gemmatimonadaceae bacterium | reverse complement strand
CGCAGGAACGGCTGGATGTGCTCTCCGCCGAAGGTCATCCAGTGGGCCGCGGTGCGCTCGGAGAGAACGTCACGATTGCCGGCCTGTCGTGGGAGCTGGTGCAGCCAGGCGCGCGGCTCAGGCTCGGGGCCGTGGAGGCCGAGGTGACCGCTTACGCTCCGCCGTGCAAGACCATCGCACCGGCCTTTTCGGGGAAGCAATTCACCCGAGTGAGCCAAGTGGTGAACCCGGGCTGGAGTCGGGTGTACGTGCGAATCCTCGTCGAGGGTGACCTCTCGGTTGGAGACTCGGTGACGGTGGCTCCGTGACGGAACGACTCGCCGAGACGTCGAAGGAATCCTGACCTGCGCGCACGACTTGGACAGCATTTGCGGCGAAACAACAATATCAATTGATATGAGGAGAGCGCATTTCTTGCAGTTCCTGACGTTTCTGCACCCACCATCATAGTGGTAGCCGGCCGCTCGACGAGGTGCGTTCGGCATGTCGTTTGAACTCAGCAGTTCGCGTTGCAGCACGAGTCATCGTCCAATCCGCTCGCTTTTTTTGAGCCACCGACTCCGGCCGGTGGCCTTTCGCATCCTCTCTTTCCTCCCAGGAGCTGACTGTGGCCGTCGGCGAGAGACCTGAAATGCCCGATCAAGACAAGCCGTCCGGTGCCGGACGTGGAAATGGTCGCACGACCTCGGGGAGTGCGCGCGGGAAGCGCGGACGCCCGCGTCGTGCTGCTGCCACCGCGATGACCGATGAGATGGACGAGATGAGCGACGGCGCCGAGCGTGGCGGGGTCGCGACGGCGACGGGCGGCAACGGCGGCGGTGGAGGTGCAGGCCGTGAGCGCAGCATGCGACGGCTGCTCGCCGGTCTGCGCGCCATGGACGCGGGCGATTTCACCATCCGGCTCGAGCCGCTCGGCGATCCGCTCATGGCGGAGATCGCCGCCATCTTCAACAGCGTGGTCACCAAGCAGGGACGTCTCGCCGACGAGTTGAATCGCGTGGCGCTGTCGGTCGGCCGCGAGGGCAAGATGCGTGACCGCGCGACGATCGGTCCGGCGGGCGGACTCTGGGCCGGCTCGGTGGACGCGCTGAACTCGCTGATCACCGACCTCGTGCAGCCGACGTCCGAAGTGGCTCGCGTGATCAAGGCGGTGGCCGAGGGTGACCTGACCCAGAAGGTGGAGCTGGAGATCGAGGGAAAGACGGTACAGGGCGAGTTCTTCCGGATCGGCTCGACGGTGAACCGGATGGTGGATCAGTTGAACGCATTCGCGAGCGAAGTCACGCGCGTGGCGCGCGAGGTCGGTACGGAAGGACGGCTGGGTGGGCAGGCGAACGTGCAGGGCGTGAGCGGGACCTGGCGCGACCTGACCGATTCGGTGAACGGCATGGCGACGAACCTCACCAATCAGGTGCGCAACATCGCCGACGTCACCACGGCGGTGGCGAAGGGTGATCTCTCCAAGAAGATCACGGCAGAAGCGAAGGGGGAGATTCTCGAGCTCAAGAACACCATCAACACGATGGTGGACCAGCTGTCATCGTTCGCCGGCGAAGTTACCCGCGTGGCGCGCGAAGTCGGTACGGAAGGCGTGCTGGGCGGGCAGGCGAACGTGCCCGGTGTCGCCGGCACCTGGAAGGACCTGACCGATTCCGTGAACGGGATGGCGAGCAACCTGACCAATCAGGTGCGAAACATCGCCGACGTCACGAGGGCCGTCGCCAAGGGCGACCTGGGCCGCAAGATCACGGTGGAAGCGAAGGGCGAGGTGCTCGAGCTGAAGAACACCATCAACACCATGGTGGATCAGCTGTCCTCGTTCGCTGCCGAAGTCACCCGAGTCGCGCGCGAAGTGGGTACGGAGGGCATCCTCGGCGGACAGGCGAACGTGCCGGGAGTCGCGGGAACGTGGAAGGATCTCACGGACTCGGTGAACTTCATGGCGTCGAACCTCACGTCGCAGGTGCGCAACATCGCCGACGTCACGACGGCGGTGGCCAAGGGTGACCTGAGCCGCAAGATCACGGCGGAGGCCAAGGGCGAGATCCTCGAGCTGAAGACCATCATCAACACGATGGTGGACCAGCTCAACGGGTTCGCTGCGGAAGTGACGCGAGTGGCACGCGAGGTGGGAACGGAAGGCATCCTGGGTGGCCAGGCCAACGTGCCGGGCGTGGCCGGTACCTGGAAGGATCTCACGGACAGCGTGAACTTCATGGCCGGGAACCTCACAAGCCAGGTGCGAAACATCGCGCTCGTGACGACGGCGGTGGCCAATGGCGACTTGTCGCAGAAGATCACCGTGGAAGCCAAGGGCGAGGTGCTGGAGCTGAAGAACACCATCAACACGATGGTGGACCAGCTGAACGGATTTGCATCCGAGGTCACGCGCGTGGCGCGCGAGGTCGGCTCCGAGGGACGGCTGGGCGGTCAGGCGAACGTGCCCGGTGTCGCCGGCACGTGGAAGGACCTGACCGACAGCGTGAACTTCATGGCGGGCAACCTGACCAGTCAGGTGCGCAACATCGCCGACGTCACGACGGCCGTCGCGCGAGGCGATCTCTCCAAGAAGATCACGGCCGAGGCGAAGGGCGAGATCCTGGAGCTGAAGACCATCATCAACACGATGGTGGACCAGCTCAACGCATTCGCCGCGGAAGTCACCCGCGTGGCCCGCGAGGTGGGCACGGACGGACGGCTGGGTGGTCAGGCGAACGTGGAAGGGGTGAGCGGCACGTGGCGCGATCTCACCGACTCGGTGAATTCGATGGCGTCCAACCTCACCAGTCAGGTGCGAAACATCGCCGACGTCACCACGGCGGTGGCGAAGGGCGACCTGAGCCGGAAGATCACGGCGGAGGCGAAGGGCGAGGTGCTCGAGCTGAAGAACACCGTGAACACGATGGTGGACCAGCTCAACGCGTTCGCGGCGGAAGTGACCCGCGTGGCGCGAGAGGTGGGAACGGAAGGTGTGCTGGGCGGACAGGCCAACGTGCCCGGCGTGGCCGGCACGTGGAAGGATCTCACCGATTCGGTGAACGGCATGGCCAGCAACCTGACGAGTCAGGTGCGAAACATCGCCGACGTGACGACGGCGGTGGCCAAGGGCGATCTCTCGAAGAAGATCACGGCCGAGGCGAAGGGCGAGATGCTGGAGCTGAAGACCACCGTGAACACCATGGTGGACCAGCTCCGCAGCTTCGCCGACGAGGTGACGCGCGTGGCACGAGAGGTGGGTACCGAAGGCCGGCTGGGCGGGCAGGCCAACGTGCCGGGAGTGGCCGGCACGTGGAAGGACCTCACCGACAGCGTGAACTACATGGCGTCGAATCTGACGTCGCAGGTGCGAAACATCGCCGACGTGACCACCGCGGTGGCACTCGGCGACCTGTCGAGAAAGATCACGGTCGATGCGCGTGGCGAGATTCTCGAGCTCAAGAACACCGTCAACACGATGGTGGAGCAGCTGAACGCCTTCGCGAGCGAGGTGACGCGCGTGGCGCGCGAGGTGGGATCTGAGGGCATCCTGGGTGGCCAGGCGCGCGTGCCGGGCGCCGGCGGCGTGTGGCGCGACCTCACCGACAACGTGAATTTCATGGCGTCGAACCTCACGGCGCAGGTGCGAAACATCGCGCTGGTGACGACGGCGGTGGCGAACGGCGACCTGTCCCAGAAGATCACCGTCGAGGCTCGCGGCGAGATTCTCGAGCTCAAGAACACCGTCAACACGATGGTGGAAAAGCTCCGCGTGTTCGCCGACGAAGTGACGCGCGTGGCGAAGGAAGTGGGTACGGAGGGCAAGCTGGGCGGTCAGGCGGAGGTGCCTGGCGTGGCCGGTACGTGGAAGAATCTCACGGACGCGGTGAACGCGATGGCCAACTCTCTCACGGCGCAGGTGCGCAACATCGCCGACGTGGCGACGGCCGTGACGAAGGGTGACCTCACGCGGCAGATCACCGTCGAGGCGCAGGGCGAGCTGGACGAGCTCAAGTCGAACCTCAACCAGATGATCGCGAATCTGAAGGAGACGACGGAGCGCAACCAGGAGCAGGACTGGCTCAAGACCAACCTGGCCAAGTTCAGCCGCATGATGCAGGGGCAGAAGGATCTGGAATCGGTGTCGCGCCTCATCATGAGCGAGCTCACCCCGCTCGTGAGCGCGCATCACGGCGCCTTCTTCATCATGGACAGCGAAGCGGGCGTCCCGTCGGCGCGGCTCATCGCCAGCTACGCGTACCGCGCGCGCAAGCACGTGGGCAACCGCTTCGCCATTGGCGAAGGACTGGTGGGCCAGTCCGTGCTGGAAAAGGAGCCGATCCTGCTGCAGAACGTGCCGGACGACTACATCCAGATCACGTCGGGCCTCGGGGAGGCGCCGCCGCGGAACATCATCGTGCTGCCCGTGCTGTTCGAGGGTGAAGTGAAGGCGGTGATCGAGCTCGCGAGCTTCCTCCCGTTCAGCCAGATCCACCAGACCTTCCTCGATCAGCTCACCGAATCGATCGGTGTCGTGCTCAACATGATCGGCGCGAGCATGCGGACGGAGGAGTTGCTGGAGCAGTCGCAGAAGCTGACGCAGGAGCTGCAGAGCCAGTCGAAGGAGCTGCAGTCACAGCAGGACGAGCTCAAGCGGTCGAACTCGGAGCTCGAGGCGCAGGCCAAGACGCTGCGCCAGTCGGAAGAGCTGCTCAAGGAGCAGCAGGAAGAGCTGCAGCAGGTCAACGAGGAGCTCGAGGAGAAGGCCTCGCTGCTGGCGGAACAGAACCAGAAGGTCGAGCAGAAGAACCGCGAGGTGGAAGGTGCGCGGCTGTCGCTCGAGGAGAAGGCCGAGGAGCTGGCGCTCAGCTCCAAGTACAAGAGCGAGTTCCTGGCGAACATGAGCCACGAGCTCCGCACGCCGCTCAACTCGCTGCTCATCCTGGCGAAGCTGCTGAGCGACAACAAGGACAAGAATCTCACGCCGAAGCAGGTGGAATTCTCGCAGACCATCTACTCGTCGGGCACGGACCTGCTCAACCTCATCAACGACATTCTGGACCTGACGAAGGTGGAAGCGGGCAAGATGGAGCTGGATCCGATGGACGTGCCGCTCCAGGATGTGGCGTCGTTCACGAGGCGCACCTTCGAACCGGTGGCGCAGCAGAAGGGGCTGGCCTTCACGGTCACCATCCAGCCGGAGCTTCCGAGCTCCATCTATACGGATGGGCAGCGTCTCCAGCAGGTCATCAAGAACCTGCTCTCGAACGCGTTCAAGTTCACGGCGAAGGGCGGCGTGACGCTCACCATCCGGAAAGCGGACAAGGGGAAGCGGTTCGCGAGCCGCACTCTCGATCAGGCGGACACGGTGGTCGCGTTCATGGTGGAAGACACCGGCATCGGCATCGCGAAGGAGAAGCAGCAGCTCATCTTCGAGGCCTTCCAGCAAGCGGACGGCACGACGAGCCGGAAGTTCGGCGGTACTGGACTCGGCCTCTCGATCAGTCGCGAGATCGCGCGGCTGCTCGGCGGCGAGATCCGGGTGGAGAGCACCCCGAACCGGGGGAGCACGTTCACGCTGTTCATTCCGGGCAAGTACGTGGAACCAGAGACCCCGAAGACCGACGAGGGTGGCGCGTCGCGTCGCCGGGACCGGGGCGACTCGTCGCCCAGCAGGGACGCCGGTCATTCGCGGTCGCGGCCTTCCCCGCAGCGCGCGTCACCGGAGCCCCGGCGGGCTCCCTCCAGTACGGCGGAGGCGGGCGGCTGGGAACGGTCGGGCGGGGGTGTGGCGGTGTCGGAGCCGGAACGCGCGAATGAGCGTGACGGCGAGGAGAAATACGACCAGCCGATCGCCCGTGACGATCTGCCGCGGCCCTCGGGTTTCGACGACGATCGCGACAGCATCCAAGAAGGAGATCGCGTGCTGCTCGTGATCGAGAACGACACGAACTTCAGCAAGATCCTGCTCGACATGGCGCGCGAGAAGGGCTTCAAGGGGCTCTGCGCGATGGATGGCACGGACGGGCTCAAGCTCGCGCACGCCTTCGAGCCTGACGCCATCACGCTCGACATCGACATGCCCGGCATGGACGGGTGGGGGGTGCTCGACCGGCTGAAGCACCATCCACAGACGCGTCACATTCCCGTGCACATCATCACGGGCGTGCAGGAGCGACAGCAGGGACTGAAGTCCGGCGCACTCGCGTATCTCGAGAAGCCGGTGACGAAGGAAGCGCTGGACGACTCGTTCGCGAGAATCTCGACCTTCATCGACACGTCGGTGAAGCGCCTGCTCGTGGTGGAAGACGACGAGACGCAGCGTGCGGCGATGATCGAGCTGATCCAGCACGAGGACGTGGAGATCACGGCGGTCGCGACGGCGGAAGACGCACTTCGGGAGCTCTCGACCGGACACTTCGACTGCATGGTGCTCGACCTCGGCCTGCACGGCGTGAGCGGTTTCGAGCTGCTGGAGACCGTGAAGGCCAATCCGCAGGTCGCCGATCTGCCGATCATCATCTACACCGGCAAGGAGCTCTCGGCGGCCGAGGACACGAAGCTTCGCAAGTTCGCCGAGACGATCATCGTGAAGGACGTGAAGTCGCCGGAGCGGCTGCTCGACGAGACGGCGCTCTTCCTGCACCGCGTGGAGGCGAAGCTGCCCGAGCAGAAGCGACGCATGCTGGAGCAGCTGCACAATACCGACGCGGTGTTCGCCAGCAAGCGCGTGCTGATCGTGGACGACGACGTGCGCAACATCTTCTCGCTGACGAGCATGCTCGAGGACCACGGCATGCATGTCTCGTTCGCCGAGAACGGAAAGGATGCGGTCGCGCTGCTGAAGGAGCGGCAGGATTTCGACCTGGTGCTGATGGACATCATGATGCCGGAGATGGACGGATACGAGACGACGCGGGCGATCCGGCAGGTGCCAGCGCTCAAGTCGCTCCCGATCATCGCGCTCACCGCGAAGGCGATGAAGGGAGACCGTGAGAAGACCATCGCCGCCGGTGCGTCGGACTACATCACGAAGCCCGTCGACACCGATCAGCTCCTGAGTCTCATGCGCGTCTGGCTCTACCGGTGAGCTCCGAGACCTCCCTCGCGGGGGCTCCATCCACCTACAATCCCGACCTGGAGCGGCTCGAGATCGAGCTGCTCCTGGAAGGGGTGTTCCGCCATTACGGTTTCGATTTCCGGGCGTACGCGTACGCGTCCATCCGCCGCCGGCTGTGGAAGCGGGTGGAGGGTGAGCAGTTGCGCACGATCTCCGGGCTGCAGGCGCGCATTCTCCACGACACGGAAGCGATGGAGCGGCTGCTGCTCGACCTGTCGGTGAATGTCACGGCGATGTTCCGCGATCCCAGCTTCTATCGGGAATTCCGGGAGAAAGTCGTTCCCTTGCTGCGCACCTACCCGTTCATCCGGATCTGGCACGCCGGCTGTTCAACGGGGGAAGAGGTGTTCTCGATGGCGATCCTCCTCGAGGAAGAGGGGCTGTACGACCGTGCACGGCTCTATGCCACCGACATCAACGACGTGGTGCTCCAGCGGGCGAAGCAGGGCATCTTCCCGCTGGATCGCATGCAGGAGTACACCGAGAACTACATGAAGGCCGGCGGCAAGCGCTCGTTCTCCGAGTACTACACCGCGAAGTACGACGGCGCACTGTTCAGCCCATCGCTCACGCGCAACGTCGTGTTCTCGCAGCACAACCTCGTGACCGACCGGTCATTCAGCGAGTTTCACGTCATCTTCTGCCGCAACGTCCTGATCTACTTCGACAAGACGCTCCAGAACCGCGTCCACTCGCTGTTCTACGACTCGCTCGTGATGTTCGGCCTGATGGCGCTCGGCAGCAAGGAATCGCTGAAGTTCTCGCAGTACGAGCCGTGCTACGAGAAGTTGAGCGTGACCGAGAAGTTGTACCGCAAGGTGCACTGAATGCAGGCCAGGCACGTCGACCCGTTGCCTGCGCTCGGTGTCGGGTATGACATCGTGGTGGTCGGCACGTCGTGGGGAGGGTTGGCGGCGCTGCGCACGTTCGTGTCCGGAGTTCCCGATACCTTCATGATGGCGATCACGCTCGTGCAGCACCGGCACAAGGATTCGGATCATCTGCTCCGCGTCCTGCTTCAGGAGCACACGCGCCTCGAGGTGTGCGAGGTGGAAGACAAGATGCCACTCCAGCACGGGCGGATCTACGTGGCGCCTCCCGACTACCACACGCTGGTGGAGCCCGGCCATTTCTCGTTGAGTACCGACGCCCCGGTTCGGTACAGCCGACCGTCGATCGACGTGACCTTCAGCTCGGCGGCGGACAGCTACGGGCATCGCACGGTGGGCATCGTCCTCACGGGCGCGAACGCCGACGGTTCCCAGGGGTTGCGGCAGATTTCCGACCGTGGCGGGATGGCGATCGTCCAGGATCCGGCGACCGCGGAGAGCCCCACGATGCCCGCCGCGGCGGTGAAGGCGGTGCCACGCGCGCGCGTCATGTCGCTCGCCGGCATCAGCGCATTCCTCGGCTCCCTGCCGGCCGGCGTGCCGGAACGGGAGGATGCGTGAGCGCGGGAATGACGGTGGATTCCCAGGGCTCGCAGGCGAGCACCCACGCTGTTGGTGCGCTCATGGAAGAGATGTATGGGCCTATGCCGCCCGTGGAGATTCTCATGGTGGACGACCGCCCGGAGAATCTCCTCGCGCTCGAGGCCATCCTCGAGCCGCTCGGCCAGACGCTGGTGCGTGCACTCTCGGGTGACGAGGCGCTGCGGCTGCTGTTGTCGCACGACTTCGCGATGATCCTGCTGGACGTGCAGATGCCGGGCATCGACGGATTCGAGACGGCGCGCCTGGTGAAATCCCGCGAACGCACGAAGTACATCCCGATCATCTTCCTGACGGCGATCAGCAAGGACGAAGCGTACGTGTTCGAGGGGTACTCGGTGGGCGCGGTGGACTACATGACCAAGCCGTTCCAGCCGGATATCCTGCGCTCCAAGGTGAGCGTGTTCGTGGACCTGTACCAGAAGCAGCGACAGCTCGCCACGCAGGCCGACGTCATCCGGGAGAGCGAGAAGCGGGACCTCGAGCTGCGCCACATGCGGGAGATCTACGAATCCGAGGCGCGATTCTCGGAGATCGTGGAGTCGGCGATGGACGCGATCATCGTGTTCGATGCGAAGGGCGTGATCTCGCTGTTCAACGCGGCGGCCGAGCGCATGTTCCGCGCGCGAGCGAACAGCGCCGCGGGAGGGAGCGTCAACAAGTTCTTCCCGGACACCCTGAGCCTCGACATGCTCGACAGCATTTCTGTTTCCGCGAGCCTCCCCACCGCCGAGGAGAGGAGCGAAGCCGATCGCGTGGCGCCCGAGCAGGTGCTCTCCCTCAGCGGTCTTCGGGAGTCCGGCGAGCGGTTTCCGATCGAGGCGACGGCGAGCTGCCAGAACGTGCGCGGGAAGAAATCATACACCCTCATCGTGCGCGACATCTCCGAGCGCCGCCGCAACGAGGAGGCGCTCAAGGCGCAGGCGGAGTCGCTCGCCACGGCAATGACCGATCTCAAGACGCTGAACGACGAGCTGGGAACGCGGCAGGCAGAACTGGAACGCGCGATGGCGGCGCGCAGCCGCTTCTACGCCTCGATGAGCCACGAGCTTCGCACGCCCATCAACGCGGTACTCGGCTACAGCACGCTCCTGCTGGAAAACATCTATGGGCAGTTAAACGAGAAGCAGGCCGAAGGCATCACCCGCACGCACAAGGCCGCGAAGCACCTGCTCGAGCTGGTGAACGACGTGCTCGACCTGTCGAAGATCGAGGCGGGAAAGATCGACCTGCGACTGCAGCCCGTGCAGTTCCCGCAGCTCATCGACGACCTGTTCGTCACGGTGCGTCCGCTGGCCGATCAATTCGGTTCCTCGCTCGCCCTCCAGCACGAGGGTGATTCGATGAAGGTCGTGAGCGATCCCCGTCGTGTGCGGCAGATCCTCCTCAACCTGTTGTCCAACGCCATCAAGTTCGGGCGCGGCAAACCGATCCACGTCACCTCGCGTCCCACCGACGACGCCGGATTCGTGGTCGAAGTGCGCGACGAGGGTGAGGGGATCGCGGCGGCCGACCTCGAGAAGATCTTCGACGAGTTCGTGCAGCTCGGGAAGTCCCAGCTCACGGAGGGCACGGGTCTCGGGCTGCCGATCTCGCGCCGCCTCGCCGAGATGCTGCACGGTACGCTCGCCGTGGAATCGGAAGTGGGTGTCGGCAGCACCTTTCGGCTCACGCTTCCGCCGTCGGGAGAGACGCCGAGCCAGCGTGGGGCACGAGCGCCAGGGTAAGGCAGTGCATTCGGCGTACGTGGCGGGGAGACGAACGTGACTGGGCGGCGTACGTGACTGGACGCCGTGCGTGACTGGGCGGCGTGCGGCGAAGTCGCACAACCCCTAGCACGGACGCGGCCCGATGGGCCAGAATGAACTTCCCTGGCCGAACGCGGTATATTGCGGAATGCGAGTGCTGTGCGTGGGTCGTCATCCGTTCCTGAGCGAGCATCTTTGCCGCGTCTTCAGCGACGCCGGTGCGGAGTGCGAGCCCGTGGTCGGCGCAGTCGACGCGCTGAGCAACGCGGCGGCGTTCGAGCCGCATGTGGCGGTGGTCGATTGCGACCTGATCACGCCGGCGTTTCTCGACGCCTGGTCGGTCGACACGAATCTCGCGGGCGTGCCGCTGCTCGCGGTGAGCCTCACGCGACGTCCTGCGGAGTTATCGCCGGGCGACCTGTGCGGATTGGCGGCCGTGGTCTACCTTCCCTCCCTCGAGAAGGGGCAGGCGACGGCCCTGCTCGCGGCGCTGCATCGGCCGCGCGGTGTGGATGCCCCTGCCGTGTGGCGCATGCGAGTGCCCACGTCCTCCGTTCATACCAGCTGAGTCGAGCCCGAACCGCCAGTGCGAGCACGTCGCAGTGCAGCGGTGTCCTCTTCGTCGCCCGATTCGGGTAGCCTCGACGACGGTGTGATGACGGTCGTGAATGCGTGGGCGGCGCTTGAAAGTCTGGAGACGGGGGTCCTCGTTCTCTCTGCCGATCTGCGCGTGCTGTACGCCAACGCGTCGTGGACGTCGTGGCTCGGTGCGCCGATCGCCGCGGACACGTCGTTCGAGTCACTGGTCGAGGAGGGTTCGGCGGGATGCATCGCCGAGCTGCAGGCGACCCTCGTCGACGGGGAATCGCGGGCCGTGCGCCTCGAGTTGCGGCCGACCCATGCCGATCTTCATGCTCGGCGCCTGAGCAGTGTGGCGCGGCGAACGTCGACCGGTCTCGTGCTCGAAGCCCAGGCCGACGCGGAGGACGACCGCGACGCGCTGCACGACGTCGCTCGCCGACTGGCCGAAGTGACGGACATGGCGGAGGTGCTGCGGACGTTGTGCGAGATCGCGGCCCACCAATGTCACGGTACCGGTGCGGCGGTAATGCGGATGACGGGCAGTGTGGGCGAAGTCGTGGCGGCGTCGGGCGGATTGGCGCCGGCACGCGGTCGCTGCTTCGAGCTCACCGGCTCGCTCATGAGCGAGGCAATGGCGCGGGGCGGGTTGGTGACGGAGGACAACTTCAAGGGATCGGGACGTCCGCTGCAGCGCGCCGTTCCCGAACTCGCCCTCGGTCCGGTGCTCGTCGCGCCGCTCCATGCCCACGGCGATACGCTTGGTGTGCTCGCCGTGGGTCGGGCGATCGGCGCACGCCCGTTCCGCGAGCGCGACGTGCAGCGGCTGCGACTCCTGTCCGACCATGCCGCGCTCGCCGTGCACAAGTCGCTGCTGCTGCAGCAGGCGCAGAGCGCCGACCGGGCGAAGGGACGCTTTCTCGCCACGATGAGCCACGAGTTGCGCACGCCGCTCACCGCGCTCGCCGGCTACAACGAGCTGCTGGCCGATCAGGTCATCGGCCCGATGAGCGATCAGCAGCTCGACATCATCGAGCGCATGCGGTCGGTGACGACGCACCTGTCGGCGATGATCGAGGAAATCCTCGCCTTCACGAGCCTCGAGGAAGGACGTGAGACCGTTCGCCCGAGCGACTTCCTGGCGGAAGACCTCGTGCGCGCCGCGCTCGCGGTGATCGAGCCGATCGCCGAGCAGAAGGGAATCCGGCTGCACGTGCAGCTTCCGTTCACGTCCGTGCGGATGACGAGCGACATCGACAAGGCGCGGCAGATTCTGGTGAACCTGCTGGGAAACGCGGTGAAGTTCACGGACTCTGGTGCGGTGACGCTGCGCCTGAGTCGCGGCGCGCGGGCCGTGCGAGTGGACGTGTTGGATACGGGCATCGGCATTGCCGCCGACGAACTGCCTCGCCTGTTCCGTCCCTTCGCCCAGGTGGACACCGGGTTGACGCGACGGCACGGCGGCACGGGACTCGGCCTCTACATCTCGCGTCGTCTGGCGACGCTGCTGGGTGGTCACATCGAAGTCGAGAGCGCCCAGGGAGTCGGGTCGACTTTCACGATCGTGCTGCCGTTGTCGTGGGAAGGAGCGAACTGAGAACTGAGGGGCGGCGCGCAGCGCCTGCCGCCCCGTCAGGTGCGCGCGTAGCGCCGCACCGCCCCGTGTTAAATTCACGTCATGCCCAGCTTCCCTCCAGCCACCACCGTGTTCAACGACGCGTACATCGCCGAGGCGCACGAGCGCTACCGCCGTGACCCGTCGTCGGTGGACGAATCGTGGCGCCAGTTCTTCCGCGCGGCGGAGTCGCTCGCCGGCAACGGCGGTGACAGCGGTGGCGGCCGTGGAGCGGACGATGGCCTCCTGCGAAGCATTGCCGGTGCCGCCGCGCTCGTGGAAGCGATCCGCCACTACGGCCATCTCGCCGTGCAACTGGATCCGCTTGGTACGCCCCCGCCGGGCGGCGTCGAGCTGACACCCGAATTCCATGGTATCACCGACGACGACCTCGCGCGGGTGCCCGCGAGCGCGCTCGGGTTCGAGTCGGGCACGGCGGCCGACGTCGTGCAGCGGTTGCGTGGCGCCTACTGCGGAGCGATCGCCTTCGAGTTCTCGCACCTCGGGGCCGAGCCCGAACGCACGTGGCTGAAGGACGCGGCGGAGCAGGGCACGTTCACGCAGCCGCTGTCATCCGACGAGAAGATCGCCGTGCTGCGGCGGCTCACCGAGGTGGACGGGCTCGAACGATTCCTCGGCCGGCAGTATCAGGGCTACAAGCGGTTCTCGATCGAGGGCACCGATGCGATGGTGCCGATGCTCGACGAGTCGATCGCGCGGGCCGCGATGGGTGGCGCGCGGCGCGTCGTCATCGGGATGGCCCATCGGGGGCGCATCAACGTGCTCGTGCACGTGATGGGGATGTCGTACGACGAGATGTTCGGCGAGTTCGAGGGACGGCCGGGCGAGACGAGCGTCGATGCGACGACCGGTGACGTGAAATACCATCTCGGCTGCGAGGTCGAGCGCGTCGTCGGCGACCGCACGGTGACGCTGGAGCTCGCGCCGAATCCGAGCCACCTGGAAGTCGTGAATCCGGTGATGAGCGGCATGACGCGCGCATATCAGCGCGTGGCCGGATCGTCCGTCGATCGCGACGAGCGTCTGGTGCTGCCGTTGTGCATTCATGGTGACGCGGCGTTCCCGGGCGAGGGCGTGGTGCCCGAGACCTTCAACCTGTCGCGGCTGCGCGGATATCGCGTGGGCGGCACGATTCATCTCATCGTCAACAACCAGGTGGGATTCACCACCGACCCGAGCGACGCGCGCTCGACGCGCTACGCGAGCGATCCGGCCAAGGGATTCGAGGTGCCGGTGCTGCACGTGAACGCGGATGACGCGGAAGCGTGCATCGGCGTGATGCGGTTGGCCGCGGCGTACCGCGACCGGTTCGCCAAGGACGTCGTGATCGATCTCGTGGGCTACCGTCGGTGGGGCCACAACGAAACGGACGAGCCGGCATTCACGCAGCCGAAGCTCTACGATCTCGTGCGCGCGCACCCTTCACCACGCCAGGTGTGGGCGGCGCGCCTCGTGCGCGAGCGCGTGCTCGGCGAAGCGGACGTGAAGACGATCGACGACGAGTTCGCGCAGAAGCTCGCCGCGGTGCACACCGCCATGAAGGCCGCCGCGGCGCCAGCGACGAACGGCGCCCCGGCCCGCGTCGCCGAGCCGTCGGCCCCCGTGGAACCGGTGACGTCGGTTCCCGCCGAGACGCTCCAGTCGATCAACACGCGGCTGCTCGAATACCCCGCCGGGTTCACGCTGCACAAGCAACTCGCGCGGACGCTCGAGCGTCGGCGCGAGGCAATCGGGACGGGGAAAATCGACTGGGGACACGCCGAAGCCCTGGCGTTCGGCGCTCTGCTCGCCGGCGGGATGAACGTTCGCCTCAGCGGCCAGGATGCCGAGCGCGGCACGTTCGCACACCGGAACGCCGTGGTGCACGACGTGAACACGGGCGGAACCTTCGTGCCGCTCTCCGCTGTAGCCGGCGCGACGACTCGATTCGAGATCTTCAACAGCCCGCTGTCGGAGACCGCCGTCATGGGCTTCGAGTACGGATTCAGCACCGCCGCGCCGAACGACGTCGTGCTGTGGGAGGCGCAGTACGGCGACTTCGTGAACGTCGCGCAGCCGGTCATCGACCAGTTCATCTCGGCCGATCGCGCCAAGTGGGGTCAGCGGAGCGGTCTGGTGCTGCTCCTGCCGCACGGATACGAGGGGGGAGGTCCCGAGCATTCCAGTGCGCGGCTCGAGCGATTCCTCCAGCTCTGTGCCGAGGACAACATGATCGTCGCGTATCCCTCGACGCCGGCGCAGTACTTTCACGTGCTGCGCCGACAGGGGCTGCGCGGCGATCGGAAGCCACTCATCCTGATGCAGCCGAAAAGCCTGCTGCGCCTGCCCGCCGCGGCGTCGCGTCTCGAGGAACTCACGGGTGGATCGTTCCAGTCCGTGATCGACGATGTGGCCGTGGCGTCACGCCGACCTGGCGTGCGTCGTCTGGTGCTCTCCACGGCGAAGATGTACTACGACCTGACCGCGGCACGAAGCCAGAGCGACAGCGGCGACGTTGCGCTCGTGCGCGTCGACGAGCTGTATCCGTGGCCGGGTGCGGCGCTGGCGGCGATCGTCGACGCGTATCCCGACCTCGAGGACGTGGTGTGGGCGCAGGAGGAACCGAAGAACATGGGGGCCTGGACCTACGTCGCACCGCAGCTGCGCGTGGCCACCGGCAACATGCTCACCATCCGGTACGTCGGCCGTCCCGAACGGGCCAGTCCGGCGGAGGGCTACAAGGACATGCACGACGCGGAGCAGAAGCGCATCGTGGGCGAGGCACTCACGCCGCCGCCGGTGCCCCAGGCGGGAGCGAAGCGCAAGGCCGCCCGGGTGTGATGGTGACGACGACGCGACGACTCCGCCGTCTCGCCCTGCTCCTGTGCATCGTCGCGCCGCGACTCCTCATTGCGCAGGATCGCGGCGCGACCGCGTTGGGCGAGGCGGTGGCCGGCCTCGACGTCACGACGCGCGTACTGCAGATCGGCGCGCATCCCGATGACGAGGACACGCAGTTGCTCACGTGGCTCGCCCGCGGGCGCCAGGTGGAGACCGCGTACCTGTCGCTCACGCGCGGCGATGGCGGGCAGAACCTCATCGGCAACGAGCTGGGTCCGCTGCTCGGGATGATCCGCACCGAAGAGCTCCTCGCGGCGCGCCGGCTGGATGGCGGTCGACAGTTCTTCACGCGGGCCTACGACTTCGGATTCAGCAAGTCGGCCGAGGAGACGTACACGCACTGGCCGAAGGATTCCATCCTGCTCGACATGGTGACGGTCGTGCGGGCGTTCCGGCCCCACGTGATCGTGGCGGTGTTCAGCGGAACGCCGCGCGACGGGCACGGGCACCATCAGGTGTCGGGCATGCTGGCGCGCGAGGTGTTCGACGCGGCGGCGGACACCGTGCGGTTTCCCAGGCGAGCGACGCTCGGGCTGGGTGCGTGGTCGCCGCCGAAGTTCTATCGCGCGGCGCGATTCAATCCGGCGCAGGCAACGCTGAGCTTCAACGTCGGAGAGCTGAGCACACTGCGTGGGCGGACGTACGCGGAGATCGCGGGCGAGAGCCGATCGCAGCATCTGTCGCAGGGATTCGGAGTCGTGCAGCGCCGCGGGACGTCGATGGACTACCTCACGCTCGAGGCGTCGCGCCTTGGCGCGATCGGGCCCGAGCAATCACCGCTCGATGGTCTCGAGACCGGATGGTCGCGGTTCGCGTCCGTCACGCTGACGGCGGCAGGGCGCACCGCACTCGACTCCCTGGCAGGAGCGATCGCCGACGTCCGTCGCGTGGAGAATGTCATCGCGCCAGCTCCGATGATCGCGCCGCTTGCCCGCGTCGTTCGCCTGCTCGCCGAAATGCGTCAGGCCCAGTCGTGCGGCTCCGCTGCGGGCGTCGCACTGTGCGGAGGCATTGGGGGCGACCTTGCCGTCTCGCTGGAAACGGTGCGCCGACGAGCTGCGGGTGCGCTGCTCGCCGCCTCCGGGGTGCTGGTCGAGGCGACGGCGCCCAGGGAACTGGTTGCCGTGGGCGACACGGTTCCCGTCACGATCTCGGTGTACAACCAGGGCATGGCGTCGGTCACGCTTCTCGGCGTCAGTGCGGGGATGCAGTACGGGATGGGCGCCATCCATCGTGGTGGACCCATGGACGTCGCGCGTGACAGCGCTGTGCGCACGACGCTCGGCGTCCTCGCCGAGGCGGCGAGTGTGCCGTGGTGGCTGTCCGAGGGCAAGCGTGGCGACGTGTTCGTGCTGCCGCCCACGCCGCTGCCGATGGCCATCGGTGAGGATCGGCTCGCCGACAGCTATGCGCGCGTGTCGTTGCGCGTCGCGGGCGAGCCGGTGACGGTGGACGCCGGACCGATCGTCTACCGGTTCGCCGATCCGGCGCGCGGCGAGCAGCGGCGCCCGTTGGCTGCGGTGCCACCCCTCAGCGTCACACTCGAGGGGGAGGTGCAGTACGCGCGCGCCGGCCTCGCCCTCGACCGGCTGTACGACGTGCACGTCACGTCGGCCGCGACGGCACCGCGCGGCGTGAGCGTCGCGCTCACCCTGCCGGCCGGACTGCGCGCGGACTCCGTGATCCGCCGCGTCGCGGTCGACTCCTTCGGTTCGGCGACGCTGACCTTCCGCGTGCGCGGCACGCTGCCCGTCGGACGCCATACGCTCTCCGTCATGGCGACGAGCGGTGGCCAGGAGTTCGCGATCGGGTACCTGCCCATCGACTACCAGCACATCCGCCCCCTGCGCTACTACCGGCAGGCTGCGGCGCTGATCGAATCGGTGGAGGCAGCGCTGCCGCGCAACCCGCGGATCGCGTACGTGCGCGGCGTGGGCGACAACGTCGCGCCGATGCTGACGCAGCTCGGCATACAGGTGAAGATGCTCGACGCCGAGGAACTCGGGCGGACCGACCTGTCCGGGTTCGGCGCTGTGGTCGTCGGACCGCGCGCCTTCGCGGCGAATCACGAGCTGGTGCGACAGGCGTCCAGGCTGCAGGAGTTCGCACGCGCCGGGGGCACCGTGGTGGTGCAGTACGGCCAGGCCGAGATCCAGGCGCCGGGCATCCTGCCCTATCCCGTCACGCTCGCGCGCACGGCGCAGCGCGTGACCGACGAGCTCGCGCCGGTGCGCGTGATCGCGCCGGCCGACCCGCTGCTCAGGACACCGAATCGGATCGGCGCTCGCGACTTCGATCGCTGGATACAGGAACGCGCCCTGTACATGCCAGCGTCGTTCGATCCGCACTATCGCGCGCCGCTCGAGATGCACGATCCCGGCGAACCGGAGAACCGGGCGGCGGTGCTGGTCGCGCCGGTCGGCAAGGGCGCCTACGTGTATACGACGCTCGCGCTCTTCCGGCAGCTTCCCGCCGGGATACCCGGTGCGGCGCGCATCTTTCTCAACCTGCTCGCGGCCGACGGTCGCGCCGCGGGCTCGACGGCGGTGCAGCCGTGATGTGTGAACTCAACTGCCGCGACATCATCCGACCCGCATGAATCGCTTCGTTCGTAGACGTCTCGGCCACGCCGCATCGCTGTGCACCATCTCGCTCTCGGTCGCCATGGCCTGCGGCACGAGCGACGGACGCACCGTGCTCACGGTGTACTCGCCGCACGGCAAGGAGCTGCTCCAGCATTACGAGCTTGGGTTCGAGGCGTCGCATCCGGCGGTGGACGTGCAGTGGGTGGACATGGGGTCGCAGGAAGTACTCGACCGGCTGCGGGCGGAGAAGGCCAATCCGCAGGCGGACCTCTGGTTCGGCGCGCCGGCAGAAATCTTCGGCCGCGCCGCCACCGAAGGACTGCTCGAGCCCTACACGCCGACATGGGCCGACAAGGTGCCGGCCGACGCGCGTGATGCCCGCGCTGCCTGGTTCGGGACGTACATGACGCCGGAAGTCATCGCCTACAACACCAACGCGGTCACGCAGGCGGAGGCGCCGAAGGACTGGGACGACGTGCTCGATCCCAAGTGGAAAGGCAAGGTCCTGATCCGCGATCCCATCGCGAGCGGATCGATGCGCGCCATCTTCGGCGCGATCCTCGCCCGCTCCGTCGCGCGCACGGGCAGCACAGCGGAGGGCTGGGAGTGGCTGCGGCGTCTCGACGGCAACACCAAGGAGTACGTGCTCAATCCGGCGCTGCTCTACCAGAAGCTCGGCCGCGAGGAAGGGACGATCACCTTGTACAACATGCCGGACATCGCGACGCTCGAACAGCGCACGAAGACGCCGGTGGGCTACGTGATTCCGGCGAGCGGGACGCCGCTGCTGGTGGATGCGATCGCGATCGTGAAGGGCGCGAAGCATCCCGACGTCGCTCGGCAATACTACGAGTACGTGTCGTCGCCCGCCGCCCTGCGCGACGCGGCGGTGAAGTTCCTGCGCATTCCCGCTCGCACCGACATTCCCATCGACTCGCTGCCCGAGGTGGTGAAGCGTGCGAGTACGGACGTGAAGCCGATGCCGGGCGACCAGAAGCTGATGCGGGACAGCCTGGACGCATGGATGAAGTACTGGGACGCGAACATCCGTAACAGCCGCCGAGGCAAGTGACAGGCACGAGCGACGCGGTGCTGCACTCGGCGCCGGGCGCGCTCGTCCTCGAGCACGTCACGCGGCGGTATCCCGGCAACCCCGATCCGTCGGTGGACGATCTCTCGCTCACGATCGCGCCGGGCGAGTTGCTGGCGCTGGTGGGCGCATCGGGGTCGGGGAAGACGACGACGCTGCGCATCGCCGCCGGGTACGAGACGCCCGACAGCGGTCGCGTGCTGCTGGGCGACGGCGCCGCCGCACCACGCGACATCACGCGGGAATCGCCCCAGCGCCGCGGGTTCGGCATGGTATTCCAGCACTACGCACTCTTCCCGCACATGCGGGTGGAGGAAAACGTCGCGTTCGGCCTCGAGGCGCGCGGCGTGCGCAAGGCCGACCGGCTGGCGCGCGCGCGCGAGGCGCTCGACGCGGTGGGGCTTTCGGGCAAAGCGGAGCGATCGGTGCAGGCGCTGAGCGGCGGCGAACAGCAGCGCGTCGCGCTGGCGCGTGCGCTGGTGATCCAGCCTCGTGTTTTGCTGCTCGACGAGCCGCTGTCGAATCTCGATCCCACGCTGCGGCAGAGCATGCGCGACGAACTCCGGTTCACGCTGCGACAGTCTGGCGTCACGGCGCTGTTCGTGACGCACGATCAGGAGGACGCGTTCGCCGTCGCGGACCGAGTTGCCATGCTCGAGCGCGGGAAGCTGCTGCAAGTGGGGACGCCGGAGACGCTCTACCATGCGCCGGCTACGCGAGCTGTCGCCGAGTTCGTCGGGCGTGCCGCGCTGGTACCCGCCGAGCGCATGGGTGAGCGCGTGCGCATCACGATCGACGGCGTGGCACTCGATGCACGCGCGAGACACGAGGGCGTCGTCGGTGGTAGCGCGCTGTTCGCGGTGCTGCGTCCCGAATCGCTCGTGCTCTCGGAAACCGACGACGTGCCGTCGTGGCGCGGCGTGGTGGTGGGTCGCCGGTTCGCGGGTGGACACGTCGTGTACCGCGTGACGCTCGGGAATGGCGCGGAGGTGGAGGTGATGGGCGACGGCGCCGGTGCGCGCGAGGGGACGCGGACGGGTGTTCGGCTGGCCGACGTGCCGGTCGCGGTGGTGCCGGCGTGATCCTGCGTCGCGTGCGGGCGGCGGGGTGGGGCGTCTCGGCCACCGCGCTCGGCCTGCTCGCGCTGCTGCTGTGGAGCGTCGTCTATCCGAACGTGGCCGTGATCGTCGGCAGCTTCGAGCGCGGATTGGCCGACTGGAAGGAGTTCGCGTCGAGCCCCGCCGACCTCGACGCGCTGCGCGGCACGGTGATCGTGGCCATCGGCTCCGTCGTGGCCGCGCTGCTGGTGGGAGTGCCCCTCGCCTTCCTGCTCACGCGCACGGAGTTTCGCGGTCGTCGGGTGTTGAGTGGCGTCGCCACCCTTCCCGCGGCGCTACCCCCGCTCGTCGGCGTGCTCGCTTTCCTCTTCCTGTACGGGGAGAGTGGCGTGGTGACGCGCGTGGTGCAGCGAATGCTCGGCATGCGGGAGCCCCCGTGGACGCTGAGCGGCCTCACGGCGGTGATCTTCGTGCACGCGTACACGATGTACGTCTACGTCTTCCTGTTCGTGAGCGCGGGGTTGGAGCGCTACGACACGACCCTGGACGAGGCGGCCACGGGGCTGGGCGCGTCACGCGCGCTGCTGCTGCGGCGCATCACGCTGCCGCTGCTCACGCCGTCGCTGGCCGGTGCCATGCTGCTCGTCTTCATGAGCGCCCTCGGCTCCTTCTCGGCTCCGTACGTATTCGGCGGTGGCGCGCGTGTGCTGTCCACGCAGATCCTCGTGTCCAAGCTGAACGGCGCGCTCGGGCTCGCGTACGTGGAGACCACCGTGCTGGCGGTGACAGCGGTGCTCGCGCTGCTGCTGCTGCGCTGGCTGGAGGGCCGGCGGCGCTACGTGATGGCGGGGAAGGGGCGGATCACGCGCAGCGGACTTCGCTCGCCCGTGGCGCGTGCACTGCTGCCCGCCTTCGCGGCGGCCACCGTGATGCTGCTCGTGCTGCCGCATGCGATGGTGGTGCTCGTGAGCTTCGCGCGCGATGGCGCGTGGACGACGCAGCTCCTGCCCCCGGAGTATACGCTGGACAACTATCGACAGCTGGCGATGGACCGCGAGCTGTGGCGGCCAATCACCAACAGCGTATGGATGTCGGTGCTCGCGACGGCAGCGAATGCCGTGGTGTGCTTCGCCATCGCGTACGTCGTCGTGCTCTCGCAGGCGCCCGGCCGCCGAATGCTGGCATTGCTCGCGGCACTGCCATGGGCCATCCCCGCCACCGCCATCGCGCTGGGCCTGGCCGCCACCTTCGACCGGAATGCGCCGCTGCAACTTCGCTTCCTGTTCGTCGGCACCTTCTGGATTCTTCCGCTCGCGTATTTCATCCGCAACATTCCCATCGTGACCAGCGCCATCGAAGGCTCACTGCGGCAGATGGATCCCACGCTCGAGGATGCAGCGCGCGGGCTCGGCGCCTCGCGCTGGCTTGCCCTGCGACGCGTGGTGCTGCCGGCCGCTCGCCCGGGCCTCGTTGCGGGCACCATGCTGGCCGGGGTCGCGGCGGTGGGAGAGTTCGTCGCGAGCGTCGTGCTGTACACGCACTCCAACCGGCCCATCTCGGTGGAAATTCTCGCGCAGGTGAGGTCGCTCTCGTTCGGGACGGCGGCCGCATACAGCGTGCTGCTCATCCTGCTCGTGCTGCTGATCACGGTGGGCGCGCGGTGGCTCGAGGGGCGCGCGACCCAGACCGAACCAACGGTGAATGCGGCATGAGCGCCAAGGACAATCCGCGACGCATCGTCATGGCCGCCGATGGGCGGTCATGGCAGGTCTTCGTCGTGCCCGAGGGAATGCGGTGGGACCCTGAGATCGAGATGCGTCGCATGAGCTGGCTCTGCTGCCAGACGGACACGGAAACCCGGTACATCACTCCGGTGCCTCCCGACTGGCAGAGGTGGAGTGACGAGCAACTGCTCGCGGCCATCATCGTCGCCCCCCTGGATCACCGGCGCGGGCGCTGACCGTGCGCCGCATCGCGCTCGGTCGTTTCTTCTGTCTCTCGCTCGGGTTGTCGCCAGGGGCCGGTGCCCAGGATCGGATCGTCACGCTCGCCGGTCGTGAGGTGGCGGTGTGGGAGGCGAAAGGCACGAACACCGGTGCGGCACCGGTTCTGTTCTTCTCGCATGGGTTCGGTGGGTGCGAGACCGGCTCGACCTTCCTCAAGACCGCGCTTGCGGCGCGCGGCTACTGGGTGTTCGCCCCGCGGCATGCGGACTCGCGATGCAACTCGTTGGGGATGTCCGGCGTTCCCCAACCGGCAGTTCCCTTCCGGTTTCCTGCTCGGTGG
>JAJAYP010000123.1 GCA_026786185.1 Gemmatimonadaceae bacterium | reverse complement strand
CTCCACGTGCGACGGCGCGGGCACGTGCTCCACGCCATCCGAATCGAGTGCGATCGCCAGGCGACGCTTCGCCAGCTCGACGATCGTGCCACGCGCCCGCCGTCCGTCGCCACCCGTCAGCCGGACCGGATCGCCCAGGTTCAGCCGCTTCACGCTCGCGTGATGCGCCGCCGCCTCGCTCAGCTCCACGTCGGCGTGCCATGCGCCCGGTGCGTAGAAGGTCGCTATCGCCGTGCGATGTGCGCGCTCCACCAGATGCCCTCCACGTCGTCCTCGATCACGAGCCATCCGCCAGCGTCGAGCACCTGCCGCATCGCCTCGCGCTCCTCGACGAGGATTCCGCTCAGCACCGCCGCGCCGTCGACGGCGAGTGATGCGGCGATCGTCGGCAACAGCACGACGAGCACCGACGAGATGATGTTCGCGAGCACCACGCGCACCGGCGCGATGAACGGCAGCAGGAGTGCGGCATCGCCCTCGATGACGGTGACCCGATCGGACACGCCGTTGCGCGCCACGTTCTCCTCGGCATTGGCGATCGCGTCGTGATCCAGCTCGATCGCCGTGACGTGCGCCGCGCCAAGCTTCGCCGCCGCGATCGCCAGCACCGCGCTCCCCGCGCCGAGGTCGGCCACCCGGTCACCGCGACGCACCACGCGCGGCAGCAGCCGAACGACGCCGCGCGTCGTCTGGTGCTCGCCCGTCCCGAAGGCCATCTCGGGCTCGATGACGATGGTGTGCGCCGGGTCGCGACCGTCAGCGAGCCAGGGCGGGACGATGCTGAGCGCGCCGAGATCGTGCGCGCCCACGCCGCGCTTCCACTCTTCGCTCCAGTCCACGGCGGGCACGAGCGACGCCGTCACCTGCGCCGCCGGGTCGGCCGCCATCACCGCGGATATGATAGTCGCGCTGTCGGCGTCGCCGGGAAAGTGCGTCACGAGCTCGACGTCCGTCTCGTGCACCCCCTCCGAGCCGAGCTGGAAGAGCGCGGCGAGCGCCGCGTCGGGCGAGGCGCTCGGGCGCACGCGGACCGCGAGCCAGTTCACGCGCCCAGCGCTTCCTTCATCTTCGCCCACAGCCCCTTGTCGCGGTCGGCCGGAACACTGCGCTGTACCTCGGCGAGCTCGCGGATGAGCCGCGCCTCGTCGTCCGACAGCTCGCTCGGTGTCCAGAGCTGCACGCGGACGTGCAGGTCGCCCGTGCCATTGGAATTCACCCGCGCCAGCCCGCGGCCGCGCAGATGGAACACCTGGCCGCTCTGCGTCGCCGGAGGAATGCTCAGCGCCACCGTGGAGGTCACTGTCGGCACCTCGATCGCTGCGCCCATGACGAGCTGCGGATAGGTGACGAGTACCTCGGTGTAGAGATCCTCCCCATCGCGCTCGAAGCGAGCATCGTCGGCCACCTCGAACACGAGATGCACGTCGCCGCGCTCACCGTTGCGCGCACCGGCGTTGCCGACGCCACGCATCGTCATGTACTGACCAGTTGCGACCCCGGCCGGGATCTGCACCTTGATCGTCCGGTCGCCGCGCATCCGGCCTTCGCCACGGCACTTCTTGCACGGCGCTTCGACGATCTGCCCCTCGCCCTTGCAGGTGGGACAGGGTGCGACGGTGACGAACTGGCCGAAGAACGACCGCTGCGCGCGGCGCACCTCTCCCTGGCCAGCGCACGTGTGACACTGCTTCACCTTCGAGCCGGGCTCGGCACCGCTGCCCTCGCAGCGATCGCACGCGTCGAGCACGCGCAGCCGCACGTCCTTCTCTACGCCCGTGCTCACCTCGGCCAGCGTGAGCGGGAGTGAAATCTTGACGTCGGCGCCCGTGCGTGGGCCACCGCCGCTCTGGCTGCGCCCGCCGAACAGATCCTCGAGCCCGGAGAAGCCGCCGAAATCCTTCATGAAGATGTTCAGCGCCTCGGACAGATCCACATGATGCTGTCCGCCGCCGCGCAGGCCCGCCTCGCCGTACCGATCGTACGCGGCCCGCTTCTGCGGATCGCGCAACACATCGTACGCTTCGGTGATCGCCTTGAACTTCTCCTCGTGCTCTTTCGACCCCCCGTTGCGATCCGGGTGGTTCGTCATCGCGAGCTTGCGATATGCCTTCTTGATGTCGTCGTCGGCGGCGGTGCGCTCGACGCCGAGCACTGCGTAGAAATCAGCCATGAGGATATGAATTCAGTGGGGCGGAATTGCGTTCAGAGCGGGTGCGCAGCGAGCGGTTGCGGCGTGCTTACAACAGCTCGCTCAGCAAGCGAGATGTATGCTGCACCAGCGAAATGACCTTCTCGTACGGCATGCGCGTAGGGCCGATGACGCCGATCACGCCGTTCAGCGCACCCACGTGGTACTCAGCGGTGACGACCGTGAACTGATCGAACTGCGGATCGCCATGCTCGGCGCCGATCGTGATGCTGACGCCGGGACGCTCGTCGCCCCGATGCTTGCGACGCAGCGCATCCGCGAGTCGAGCCGGCTCCTCGGTGAGCGTCAGCAACCGACGCAGGTTCTCCGCACCGCCGAACTCCGGCTGGGATGCGAGCACGCTCGCCTGCCCCACGATCACGCTGCCCTCGGACGTCGGCAGCGCCGCGTCGAACAGCGAATCGCCTTCCTGCACGAAGATGTTCAGCAGCTCGGCCGTCAGGTCGAGGCGCGCCGCCTCCCGGCCGTGGCCGCGCGTGTAAGTCACCGCTTTGTTGGCGCCCATGTCCACCCGGGGGGGGCCGGGGTTGCGGGACGCGTTGGGCGGGGCGGACACCTGG
>JAJAYP010000122.1 GCA_026786185.1 Gemmatimonadaceae bacterium | reverse complement strand
GCGTGGCACCGCGCGCGGACGCGGAGCGGTAGCGCGAGGCGGTTGCGGCCGGGGCGTGGGGCGGGCTGCGGCTGGCGCCGCGGAGGCCGTGCCGATGAGCGGCGCATCGTTGAACACGTCCGGACCGGGTCCCTCACGCTGGGCCAGCGCGATGTCCTGCGCCAACGAGGAATCGACGGCGGGCTTGGCCACGCGATCCCGGCACCCGACGACAAGAATGAGGGCCGAGGCGAGGAAGCGGAGCGTGCGCTGACGGTACAGGTGCGGATCCATGGCAGATATCGGGAGGTCACGGCGAAGAGCGGACGCGGAACCGTACCAGACCCTACCCCGGCTCGGCGACGAGGTTCGCGTGGCCGATCGGGAAGAGGTCCGCCTGAGGCAGCACTGGTTCCACCCGCGCGCGCACGCGGTCGGCGATCGGCTCGATCGCCATCGGGTCGCTCACGAGATCGTAGTCGCGCACATCCATCCGCAGCACCGGACACGCGTGGAAGCCGGCGATCCAGCGCTCGTATCGTGCGTGCAGCGAGGCCCAGTACGCATCCGGCGTATCCGCTTCCTTCGCTCGGCCACGTCGGCGAATCCGCGGGACGATCGTGTCGAGCGGCGCATGCAGGTAGACCAGCAGCTTCGGTGGTCGCGCGGCGGGAGAGTGCAGCAGCTCCACGTACAGCCTCCGATAGAGCGCCCACTCCGCGCTCGACAGCAGCCCGTCGTCGAAGTGGCCACGGGCGAAGACCTCGGCATCCTCGTACCAGGTGCGATCCAGGATCCAGCTGCCGCCAGCACCGCGGATTCGCCGCATGCTCTCGAATCGCGTGGCGAGGAAGTGCAATTGGAGCCGCAGGGCATGCGTACGCATGGCATCGAGCCCGCCGTCGTAGAACGGTTCGAGCCACGGATTCTCGTCATCCACACTCTCGAGCGCGTGCTGGAGGCCGAAGCGTGCGGCGAGGGCACGGGTGAGCGTGCTCTTCCCGCTGCCAACCATGCCGGCAATGCCGATCACCATGCGACGTTCATCGGGAGTGTGAGCTCGAACCAGATTCTGAGGCGGCGAGCCGGAGTTTCGGTCGACACCGCGCGGCCCGCAGGATGAACATTATCGCGAGAACTCTCCCGTCGTGCGCGGCGGGGTACGCGTTCTGCTAGCTCGGCGCCCCATGACCGTCGATCGCGCGATGCCCGAGATGGTGGCGACGCTCGTCACCCCGGGCGCATCGGAGTGGCTGGCCCTGTCGGACGAATTGCTGGCCGGGCTCGTGCACGAATTGAACAACCGCGTCACCGCGCTCAGCGTCTGCGCGGAGCTGGCGGGACTCGGGGATCTCGAAATGGTGAAGGACGGGGTCCTCCAGTCGGAAGTCGCGCGACTGCACCGCGTGAGCGCGCTGATCGGGTGCCTGTCCGCACGGGGAGTTGCCGAGGCGCTCGACATCGGCCCCGTACTGGACGACGCGCTGGCCATTCACTCGCATCATCCACGGATGCGACGTGTCGAGTGCACGGTGCGGGTGGAGGTTGGCATGCACACAGTGCGGGCGCCTCGATGGGCGCTGCTCCGGTTGCTGCTGGTGATGGTGGACGCCGCGAAGGGAGGGGCGCAGGAGGCGGGTCGCGATTCGGTGTCGATCGAGCTGGCGAGCGATCGGGAGTGTGTGCGCCTGAAATCGGATGCTCGCGGCAACGATGGCGCCTACGCCATCGAGATGGCCGCTGTGTGTGGAGGGGTGCTCCTGCGCGAACCGGACAGCCTCCTGCTCACCCTCCCGTCACTGCTCGAGGTGCGTCGGCGCGAGCGGACGGCGCGCGGTTCGACCTGATCAGCTGGCCGCCTGCAGCGGCGAGAAGACGCCTCGAAGCTGGCTCAGCGCGCTCGAGCGAATCTGTGAGACGCGGGATTCGCTCACTTCGAGGACTTCGGCGATCTCGCGTGCCTTGAGCTCTTCGAAATAGTAGAGCGACAGCACCGTCCGCTCCTGATCCCTGAGTCCCAGCAAGGCCTCGCGCAGCAGGGCCACGTCCTCTTCGCGAGTGAGGCGATCGATGGTGAGTTCCTCGCCGTTGCCGAGGAATTCTCCGGGCGACACGTTGACGCCATCCCGGTCGGTCGCATTGCCATCGAGCGAGACCTGCACCGAGCCCTCCACGTCGGCCTGCCAGCGCCAGAGCGTTTCGGCGTCGACGCCCAGCGCGTGTGCCACAGCCGCCGCGTCTGGAGCGCGTCCGATCGCGCCGCCGACCGCATCGCGAGCCGCTGCGATGCTGCGCTGTGGAGCGCGTGGGCGAGCTGCGTCGGGGCGTCGGGAACGGCTACTACGCCAGCGCGGCGATGATGGACGCCGTCGCGCAGCGACTGCTTGAGAGCGGCGACCTCTAGACGCTCGGCTCGGCGAGGCGGCGCAGGTTCGCGCGAGACTCGGCTCGCTCCTTGCCGCCCGCAAGCGCATGTCATCACAACATTCGCATTCGCCGTCCACGCTCAGCATTGCCGTCACCGGCGCGACGGGGCTGATCGGCACGGCCCTCGTGACGCAGCTCCGCGCCCGCGGCCACACCGTGCGTCGCATCCTGCATTCACCACGGAGCGCGGAGCCCGGCGACGTCGTCTGGAATGCGGGCATGGGAGCGGTGCCCCCGACTGCGCTTGCCGGCGCCGATGCGGTGATTCACCTGGCCGGTGAGCCGGTGGCGCATCGGTGGACCGATGATCGAAAGCGAGCCATTCGAGACAGCCGCGTGCGGTCCACGGAGCTGCTGGCGGACGCCGTTCGCGCCATGGGAACCAAACCCGCCGTGTTCCTGAGCGGCTCGGCAATTGGCTACTACGGCGATCGCGGCGACGACCTGCTCGACGAATCATCGGCCCCCGGCGGCGGCTTCCTCGCGGAGGTCTGCGTGGACTGGGAGCGCGCTGCCGCGCCGATGGCCAACGCGGGTGTGCGCGTCGTGACGCTGCGCACGGGCGTCGTGCTCAGCCCTGCCGGCGGTGCGCTCGGACGACTGCTTCCCATCTTCCGGCTTGGCGGGGGCGGTCCGATCGGCAGCGGGAGGCAATGGTTGAGCTGGATCGGCTTGACCGACCATGTTCGCGCGATGGAACACGCGCTGCACACCGAGTCCGTGCACGGGCCGGCGAATCTCGTGGCGCCGAACCCGGTCACGAACGCGGACTTCGCCGCGATCCTGGGCCGCGTGCTCTCGCGACCCGCAATCGTTCCCGTCCCGGCGTTCGCGCTCGAACTGCTCTACGGCGAGATGGCCCGCGAGACAATACTGGCCGGTCAGCGCGTCGTGCCGAAGGCGCTCTCGAGCGCGGGATTCGCGTTCGAGACGCCGACGCTGGAGGGAGCGCTGAGAGCAGAACTCAAGAGCGAACAGCCGTGAACCGTGAACCGTGAACCGTAACGGTTCACGGTTCACCGTTCACGGGTCCCCGTTCACCGGTCCCCGTTCACGGGGGCCCCGGCGCCGGTGCCGGGTGGCCGGGGACCCCGGGGGGGGGGGGGGCATGCGCCCCCGGGGGTG
>JAJAYP010000121.1 GCA_026786185.1 Gemmatimonadaceae bacterium | reverse complement strand
TCAAGAATGAGCGCCGGCTCTGAATGCCGCGACCAGCCATGTCCTCGAAGCGCTGCTGCACGCCGCCATCGGGATCGGGATTCACGACCGGAGCCGCGGTCCCAGGCTCGCGTGGATTGCTACAGACTAGCTCCGCACCAGCTTCTTGTACGTCACCCGATGCGGCGTATCCGCGTCCGCCCCCTTCCTACGTCGGAGGTCCGCGTCGTACTCCTTGAAGTTTCCCTCGAACCACACCACCTCGCTGTTCCCCTCGAACGCCAGAATATGGGTCGCGATCCGATCGAGAAACCACCGATCGTGACTGATCACTACTACGCACCCCGCAAATCCGAGCAACGCCTCTTCCAACGCTCTCAGAGTATCGACATCGAGATCATTGGTCGGCTCATCCAACAGCAGCACGTTCCCGCCTGATTTCAAAAGCTTCGCGAGATGGAGTCGATTCCGCTCCCCACCCGAAACATCCCCAACCTTCTTCTGTTGATCCGTCCCCCGAAAGTTGAACTGGCTCAGATACGCCCGTGAATTGATCTCCCGATTCCCGATCTGGATCTGTTCCAACCCGCCGCTCACCTCCTGATACGCCGTCACGTTCGCGTTCAACACGCGCCCCTGATCGACATACGCGAGCGCCACGGTCTCCCCGACTTTCAACTGCCCACCATCCGGCGAATCCTCCCCAACGATCATCCGGAACAACGTCGTCTTCCCCGCCCCGTTCGGCCCGATCACGCCAACGATGCCACCTCGCGGAAGAGAAAAAGTCAGATCGTCGAAAAGAACCTTCTCCCCAAACGCCTTCTTCACGCCCTTCGCGATCACGACGTCATTACCAAGCCGCGGCGGCGGCGGAATCGTGATCTCCTGCGCGATCACCTTGTCGCCAGTGTCCTCGGCCTGCAACTCCTCGAACTTCTGAATGCGCGACTTGCTCTTCGCCTGACGAGCGCGCGGAGCCATCCGCACCCACTCGAGCTCACGCGCCAGCGCACGCTGCCGCGCTGACTCGGTCTTTTCCTCCAGCTTGAGCCGCTCACGCTTCTGCTCGAGCCAGCTCGTGTAGTTCCCCTCGTACGGCATCCCCTTCCCGCGGTCGAGCTCGAGAATCCACTTCGCCACGTTGTCCAGGAAATACCGGTCGTGGGTGATGGCGACGACGGTGCCCGGAAAGTCGGCCAGGAATCTTTCCAACCATTCCACACTCTCGGCGTCGAGATGGTTGGTGGGCTCGTCCAGCAGCAGCATGTCGGGCTGCTCGAGCAGCACTCGGCACAACGCGACTCGCCGCTTTTCTCCACCGGAGAGGATGGTGACGTCGGCATCGTCGGGCGGCAGACGCAACGCGTCCATCGCGATCTCGATCTTGTTGTCGAGATTCCAGAGATCGAGGGTGTCGATGCGCTCCTGCACCCGCGCCTGCTCCGCCATCAGCTTGTCGAAGTCGGCGTCCGGCTCGGCGAACGCGGCGCTGATCTCGTTGAACCGGTTCAGCAGCTTCCGCTGCTCGGCGACGGCTTCCTCGACGTTTTCGCGCACGTTCTTGGTCGCATCGAGCTGCGGCTCCTGCGAGAGGTACCCGATCTTCGTTCCCTTCGCAGCCCACGCCTCACCCTGAAAATCCTGGTCGACGCCGGCCATGATGCGCAGCAGCGACGACTTGCCCGCGCCGTTGGCGCCGAGGACGCCGATCTTCGCGCCGGGATAAAACGAAAGCCAGATGTCGTCGAGAATGACCCGCGAAGGCGGAACGACCTTCCGCAGGGACTTCATGACGTAGATGAACTGGGGAGCCACGATGTGTTCTTATAGAAGAGGGTTCGGAGCGCGGCACCAGCCGCGCGCGATTCCCGCAATCTAAGCGGGCAGGAGGGTCGACACGGCGAAGGGCCGGACGCGTCGGGCGTCCGGCCCTTTTATCAACCAGTCGGCAGCGAGAACGAGCGCCGAGTCCCTACACCACCGACAATCGGCCGCGAGAATCAGCGCCGAGTTGCTATACCACTACCGAGCCGCCACGTCGAACTGCTGCACCATGCCGTGCTTGTCGTGCTGCTTTCCGTCCTTCGCGTCGGGCAGGAAGCAGATCAGGCCATACGTTCCGGCCGTCATCAACACGGGGAAGGTTGCCGAGCGCCCCTTGCTTATCGGCGACATGCCCGCGAGGGCCATGCCTGGAGGCGGACCCTGCATTCCCTGCTCCACCCACGCGCTCACGTCGGTAATGCTTTTCCCTTGAGCGAGACGAATCATGACTACCTCGTGCGGCTGCTCGGCATCGTTCGTCACGCGAACGACGTGGCGTCCCGCCGTGAGGGGCTTCGACAGGGCAAAAGCGTAATCGCTGAGCCGGATGTCGACGTCGGCCGTCGGCATTGCCCCTGTACGAACCGGTGCGCGCACGGTGAGTGGACGCACCATCCCCTTCATCAAATGCGGCACCGGGTTGCCAGGGGACGGAATGAAGCAGACGAGGGCGTAGTTGCCCGCATCGAGCGACACGGTCGCCTCGATGGTGGCACCGGGAATCGCGGCGTTCGGACCGCCGACGTCGGTCGCCCACGTGGGAGGATGTCCCTCCGCCTGAACGGCGGCGAGATAATCAGCGGCCGTCTTTCCCTTCGGCAACCGCACGATGCTGAGATGGTGCAGCTCCTTGCCGGCGTTCGTGAGCCGGAAGGTCGTCACGCCGGCGCGAATGGAGGCGGGTGCGGTGAACGAATAGTCCATCGCGCGCACGTGCACGACGGGAGGAGCTGCTGGCGTGGACGCGAGCGCAGTACCCGCTGAGAGCAGTAGCGAAATGAGCGTGGAAGCCATGGGAGCTTCGATCCGGGTTGGTGGGACAGCCAACTTGGCGCCACCGAGCCCTGCCGTCCAGTCGACGGCCTACGCGTCCCCGTGCGTCGTCATGCCCGCCATCACCTTCCCCATGACACGTACTCGACCCCACCTCGGCAAAAACATCAGCGACGCTCCCAGCCCCTTGGCCAGCCAACCCGGGCGCACCGTCCCTCGCCGACCCAGTGCTGCGAGCGACGCCTGTGCGACGTCCGCTGGCGTCTGCGTCATGCCCATCGTCATGCGTGCTCGACTCGCGAAGCCACTGCTGATCGGACCGGGCGCCGACGCCAGGACATCCACGCCGCGTGGACCGAGCTCGACGCGAAGGCCTTCCGCCAGCGATTGCACGTAGGCCTTGGTCGCGGCGTAGTTCGCCGTCCGCGGTACTCCCTGAAATGCCACCAATGAGCTCAGGAGCACTATGCCCCCTCGGCCACGCTCGGCGAAGCGCCGGCCGAACTGGTGGCTCAGCTCGAGCACCGCTCGGCAGTTCACGTCCACCATCTCGAGCTCGGGTGCGAGCGGCGCGTCGATCAGCGGGCCGGAGGTGCCGAATCCCGCCGCTGCCACGAGCAGTCCTGCGTCGAGATCGGACGTCGCCGCGCCGATCATTGCCACGGCGTCAGCACGTGCGAGATCGACGGTGATGACGAGCGTCGAGATGCGATGGCGCGTCCGCAGCTCGCTGGCGATCTGTTCGAGAACCTCGCCGCGTCGTGCCACGAGCACGACGTTCATGCCCGCCGCCGCCAGGTCGTACGCAAACGCGCGACCAATGCCATCCGACGCGCCGGTCACGATGGCCCACGGACCGTAGCGCGACATGAATCGCGCCTGCTTGCCCGTCCTTTGGTGCGTGGACGACTGACTCATCGCCTTGCCCGCATCGACTGCCCCAACACCTCGCTCGACCGCGTTGCCATCATTCATCGGAAAGTCCCGTCGGTTCTCAAATGGTTTCCTGCTGCCCGCGCTTCAGCATGCCACGAATCAGCAGATCGTTCATGAGCGCGGCGGTCTTCCGGATGTCACGCCACTCGACCGCTCCACGCTCCCGCTTCACCACATGCAGCGCAATCAATCCGTGCAGCGACGACCAGGCGATCTGCGCAAGCTCTTCGGCATCATCGAGCTTGCGCCATAGACGCCCGGTCGCGATCGCCGCCATGCAGGTGTCACGCAGAAAAGCGTAGGCATCCTCGCCAGGGTCGCCGCGAGCAACGCCCTGATCGCTATGGCCCACATGCCGCGTCATGAACAGCAGCTGGTACTGCATCGGGTGGTCGATCGCGAACGTGACGTAGGTCTTCCCGACTCGACGCAGCCGCTCGATCGGATCCTCGATCCGCCCCACCTTCTGGAACGCCCCCGCGAGTGCACGGAAGTCGGCGGTGCACAACTCGGTGAGCAGCGCCTCCTTGTTCCGGAAATGATGATAGATGGCCGTCGGCGTGTACTCGATCTCCGCGGCAATCGCGCGCATGGTCGTGGCTTCATGGCCGTGGCGGACGAACATCTCGCGCGCCGCTTCCATGATCCGCTCACGAGTCTCCACACGTTCGCGCGTGCGACGCTCGGTGCTACCCAAGGGAGAAACCGCCGGCGCTTGTAATCATGTTCTAATAGCTAACGCCGTTATATGTGTTCGTCCAGGAGGTGAGACCACGGCCAGCCGTCGTCGTTCCGTCGAGCGATGGGTGCCGGGCACGTCGATCTGGCTCGCTACCTGTCCGGCGGGAGGAGATTCACCTGGCGAACGACGGTTCTCCGTTCACCGGTGACGGTTCACGTTTGCAGTCCCGCCTGCATATCGTGCCCTGCATGGTCGTCGCCCCAGATCGACGCCGCATCCTCGCCGGCGAACACGTTGGCGTGGATCATCCAGCCAAACACGGTCTCGGCGAACCGCCCATTCACCGCGTCGCAGGCTTCCTTCGTCGCCACCGGGCTCTCGGGGCCGAACACGGCCTCACCGTTTCGACGCTCGGCCCACCGCGCCGTCTCGCCAGGCTTGGGCATGCACCAGTTCACATGCTTATGCCAGCGCGCAATGGAGAGTGGAACCCGTGCGTCGAGCCGCTCGGGCCCGAACCGCTTCGGCGCTGTGTACATCGCGCCCATCAAAATGAACTTCCCGGCCGAGTCCTTTCTATAGAGTAGCGATGTCGGCTTCGCGGCATCGAAGCGAAAGGCCTCCTGCACCGCGCGCCAGTTGTTCGTGAAGTGATAGACCTTCTGCGTCGCAACCCGCGGCAGGAACATGTGATAGCCATCGGCGACGGCCGCGCTGGTGTCGGCATACCGGGCGAGCGCGGTGCGCAATGTGGCGGCGACGCGGGCGGCGCGGGCCGAATCGGCCGCGGTGCCAGGGATGGCAGCGGTCATCTTCATGTGAACATCCGCGTTCGCGCCCGAGGTATGCGCCCGCACCGACGGCGTCTTCGGGGGCTCGGCGGCATGGACATGGCTCTGCGCGGCGGCGAGTCGGGCGGCCAGCGCGAGCAGGGTCGCGGTGAGG
>JAJAYP010000120.1 GCA_026786185.1 Gemmatimonadaceae bacterium | reverse complement strand
CTCGAGGACTGCGGCGCGATGCTGCCACTCGGTACTGGTGCGCCACGCACTGGCATGCTCGCTCGTGATACCGCGTCGCGCAGCCGCCACGGCGATCGTGCGCTGCACGATGAAGGTAGTGTCGACACGGAGGGCCGTCGTCCAGTCGGTCGCCGACGAGTCCAGCACCTGCTCGAGCGACTGGGCCGCAACGAGTCGTACCGCTGCATCAGCGTCCCCCAACGCCGCCAGGATCTCGGAGCGTGCGATCTGCCCGTAACTGGCGAGGGCGCGTACAGCGTTGACCCGCACGTGCGCCTCTGTCGCATGCGAGAGCGTCACGAGGGCGCGTCGAGCGTCTGCACCCAGCGAATCGCCCGCGGCCGCGAGGCCGATACCGCGCGCGACCTGCTCTCGAATCTGGCTCGCGTCGCTCGCGGCGCCCGCGAGCAGCGCCCGCACTCCTGCGGCGTTGCGTGTGCGTGCGAGCGCATACGCCGCCTTCCAGGCAATGCCGGAATCCGGACTGGTGAGCCACGGTGTGACCGCTGCCACCGGGACCGGTCGGAGGCGCGCGGCCGCGAGCAGCAGTGCGCCGCGCGCGTGTGGAGGGACTCCGGAGTCCGCCAGTGCGCGCGTGATCGCGGCGCGGCCGGCCTCGCCGAGCTCACCGAGAAGCCACGCTCCTTCGATCGCTACGTCACCGGACGCGCGAAGCGCTTCAACGCCAAGCGGTACGGCGGCCGTGTCCTGCATGAGCCCGAGGGCGAAGAGGGCGTTCGCCGCCACGCCGGTATCGGGGTCCATGGCGAGCGTCCGCAGGCGAGGCAAATGCGCCCGCGCCCCGATTCGGCCGCTGGCGAGCGCTGCGTAAGACCGAGCCCGCGCATCTCCGCCGACCATCATGGAATCGAGGAAGGTCGGCTCGTCGCGACGCGTATCCTCAATGCGGAGCACGCGCGCCCGTTGCGCGAGTGCGTGCTCGTCAATCGGGGGCCGCACGATCCCGCGTGCGCAGCCCGATGCCGCGGCGACGAGACTACAGCACAGCCGCCAGCGCCGAACGGAACGCCGGAGGAATCGCACTGAGCCGCCCGCCGCTGTCGATCGAGACGAGCGACGTGTGGGCGGTCGCGAGCCGAACGCCTGACTCGGCATGGGAGATGAGGTAGTCGAAGGTGACGGCGCGGGAGCGAACGCCGGTGAGCGTGGTCGTGATCCGAACGAGATCATCGAATCTCGCCGGTGCCACGTATCGAATCGTCGCTTCGGCGACGGCGAGGGCCGTTCCCTGATGCTCGAGGGCGGCGTAACTGTGCCCCAGTGCCCGGAGAAACTCCACACGCCCGACTTCGCACCACACGAGATAATTGGCGTAGTAGACCACGCCCATGCGGTCGGTTTCGGCGTAGCGAACGCGTAGCTCGATCGAATGCGTATTGGTCATCGCGGTTCGCGAGCGGCTGAGGCATGCATCGCGCGCGAAGTTGCCGGAGCGCCAGCGGTTTGTAAAGGTTGCGCGAGACGTGTAGACTGCCGCCATGCTCGCCTCCCCCTGCTACGTGATTTCCGATATTCATCTGGGGCACGCATCCCCGGAGGTCGAGCGTTCACTGCTCGCCTTCCTGCGCGCATTGCCCGGGCGAGCTGGCTCGCTGCTCATCAACGGCGACCTCTTCGAGTTCTGGTTCGAATGGCGCACCGTCGTTCCGCGCAGTGGGGTGCGGGTGCTGGCGGCGCTGATGGACCTGCGCGATGCCGGTGTGCCGGTGACGATGATCGCCGGCAATCACGATTGCTGGGGTGGAGACATCCTCCGCGAGGCGGGTGTGGATTTCCGTACGGGACCCTGGGAGGGGAACCTCGCTGGCTGGCAGGGGCGAGTGGAGCATGGTGATGGCCTGCGTGCGAAGGAAGACCGAGGCTATCGCGCGCTCCGTCGCCTGCTGCGAAACCCGATGGCCATTCGCGCCTACCGACTGCTGCATCCGGATCTGGCAACGCGACTCGCGATGGGCAGCTCGCAGACGAGCCGGAGCTACCAGCCGCGCGACGGGGGACTCGGATTGCGCGCGGTTGCGAGCGAGGCGCTGCGCGCACGAGCCGACCTCGAGGTGCTCGTGTACGGACATTCGCACGTCGCGGCGCTGGAGCGCACGGCGTCGGGGAACGTGTACGCGAACGCGGGCAGCTGGTTGACCGTCCCGACGTATCTCGTCCTCACGCCGGACCGCATCTCGCTGCGCGAATGGAATCACTCAGCCGAAGGTCCGGAGCTCCACGCGCTCGATCGTATCGCCAAAGAAGCGCTGACCTAGGGCGAGGAACTGCGCCTGGTCGTCCGACGCGATGAAGCGGTACCGACCTGCCTCGGAGCTGGCAGCGTGCAGCGACTGGTCGGTGAGCATGCGACGGGTATCCGCGGCGGTCTCCTCGGCGCTGTCGATCAGCCGCACCGCGGGGCCGACGATTTCGGCGATGAGCGACTTGAGCAACGGATAGTGCGTGCACCCGAGCACCAACGTGTCGACCTCGTCGTGCATGAATGGCGCGAGGTACTCGCGAGCGATCGCACGCGTCGCGTCGTGGTCGATCCATCCCTCCTCGACCAGCGGGACGAGCAGCGGACAGGCGCGCGCGGTGATTCGCGCATCAGGCGATTCGGCCTCGATGGCGCGCACGTAGGCGCTGGACTTGATGGTGCCGGCGGTCGCGATCACGCCGATGCGCCCGCTGCGTGACGCGCGGACGGCCGCGCGCGCGCCAGGCTCGACGACACCGATGACCGGGACCTCGAGCGACTGCCTGAGCATGGGAAGCGCGTGCGCGGTCGCCGTGTTGCACGCGATCACGATCGCCTTCACGCCCTGCTCGATCAGGAAGGTGGCGATCTCCTGGCTGTAGCGGCGCACGGTGTCGGGCGACTTGGGCCCATACGGGACGCGCGCGGTGTCGCCGAAATACACCAGGCTCTCCGACGGAAGCTGGCGCATGATGGCGTGCGCGACGGTGAGCCCGCCAAGGCCAGAATCGAACACGCCGATGGGCGCGTTCGACCCTTCTCCGCGAATTACCAAGCGAGCCGAGCGGCCAGCACGGTCCCGCCGGGTGTGCGTCGCAGGCTGATCTGCGACGGCAGATCCCACAGATGCGCTCCCACGTACGCGTCGGCCGCCGCGAAGAGATGATTGGCGATGATGAATGCGACCCAGTCTTCCACGTGTCCCTTGCGCACGTTCACGAGTGCGTCGTCGTACGTCGACGCGACGGTGATCGGCGCACCCGTCGCGCGATCGAAATCGACGACGACGAGCGAATCGCGTCGCAGCCGCCTCGCCTCGTTGAGATCCGCCTTCGATTCGCGCCACATCGCGATCGCGATCGATTCAGAGAGCACGAAGATGGCACCGGCGGCCGGCCGGCCGAGGACGGACTGGGAATACCCTGGCAGAACGAGGGAGTAGAGAAACGCTTGCCGCGGCGACAAGGGCGGTGCGACGACGCGCCGTGTGGTCGTATCCCGTACGGCCGCACGCGGCGCAACCCGGGCGCTGTCGGCGCGTTGCGCGGTCATCGACGACGGAGCGGAGACGAGCAGCGCCACGAGGATCGCGGCGCGGCGAACGCCGCGGGCGCGGAGCGAGCGTATCACGTTCACGACGACCACTCCGCGCGACGCGCAAGATGCTGGCGGGAGTGCATGGGAATCGAACCCACCCAAGACGCAGTGCGCCTCGCAGTCGTTTTGAAGACGACGGGAGCCACCAGGCACCATCCACTCCCAAGGCTCACTCCAGCACCAGCATCGCTGCCCCTTGGGGCTCCACGACACCCACGACGAGGCTTCCGGTCACCGATGCAAGATACTCCGCGACTCGACGCGGCGGGACAGCGAGCAGCAGACCGCCCGACGTCTGGGGGTCGAGCGCGAGCGCGAGGTCGGCGGCTGCGGCCGCGGACCAATCCGCGATGGGGGCGAGGTAGCTCTCGTTGCGCTCCGCGCCGCCCGTGCGAGTCATCGCGCGCCACAGCGCGCGGGCGCGCGGAAGCTCGGGCAGCGTCGACCCGGTGATGCGTAGCGTGACGGCACTCGCACGCGCGATGTGCGACGCATGGCCAAGCAGGCCGAATCCGGTGACGTCCGTGGCGCACCGAACATCCATGGCGAGGGCCGCGCGACTCGCCGTCGCGTTCAGGGCACGCATGCTCACGTGCAATGCTTCCCGACTCTCGTCATCGAGCGAGCCCTGCTTGGCGGCGGTGGCGAGCAGTCCCGTTCCGAGCGGCTTCGTGAGCACGAGCACGTCCCCCACCTGCGCCGTGGCGTTGGTGAGCAGTTTACGCGGGTCGGCCTGGCCCGTTACACTGAGACCGAATTTCAGCTCCTCGTCGATGATCGAGTGCCCTCCCACGAGCGTGGCACCCGCCTCGCGCACCTTGTCCTGCCCGCCGCGCAGAATGTCCGTGAGTACGGACATCGGCAGCTTGCCCACGGGGAACCCGACGATCGCGAGCGCGGTGAGCGGCTCGCCTCCCATCGCGAAGACGTCGGACAGCGCATTCGCGGCGGCAATCTGGCCGAAATCGTACGGGTCGTCGACGATCGGCGCGAAGAAGTCGACGGTCTGCACGAGCGCGAGATCCTCGCGCAGCACGAACACCCCCGCGTCGTCGAAAGTTTCTCGACCGACCAGCACTCGGGGATCGGCGTGCGATGGCACGCCACTCAGCGCCTGCGCCAGGTCACCCGGACCCAGTTTGGCGGCTCAGCCAGCGCACCGGGCGAAGCTCGTCAAGCGAAAGAGCTCCTCCCGGGTTCGGCTCGTCGACATGCGGTCGAGTGCGAGTGGTGAACGGACGCGCGTCAGCGCGCAGGAACGATGGAGACGAGATCGATCTCGATTAGAACGCCGCGTGGAAGACCGGACACTTGCACGGTGGACCGGGCCGGGCGCGCATCGCCCATGACTCTGGCGTACACCTCGTTGACGCGCGGAAAGTCCCGCATGTCCATGAGATAGACGGTGGCCTTGACCACGTCGTGCCAACTGCAGCCAGCCGATCCGAGGATCGCCGCAAGATTGCGGAACACCTGCTCCGTCTGCGCCACGACATCACCCGCGACGATCTGACCGGAACCGGGATCGAGGGCGATCTGGCCGGCCGTGAAGAGAAAGCCGTTCGCGACGATTCCCTGCGAGTAGGGTCCGATGGCGGCCGGGGCCTGCTCCGTATGCACGATCTGCGTGGGCAACGCGACTCTCCTGATGCGAGCGGTGGACGTGTGGAGCACGCGGCCCCGGTGCGGATTCTAGCGGAAGGACCGACCTACGCCAGTGCGAACAACCGCCGTGCATTCTCCATCGTTCGCGTGCCGAGGGTGGCGGCGTCCACGTCGCGCGCGTCGGCGAGACGCTTGATGGTGTGCGCGACCCACGCTGGCTCGTTCCGCCGTCCGCGGCGCGGCACGGGCGCCAGGTACGGCGCATCCGATTCCGCCAGGAGCCGATCATCGGGCACGAGACGGAGCAGCGCATCATCCGTCCACTTGCGAAAAGTCACAATGCCACTGAACGAGAGGTACCATCCGGCACCGAGCGCTGCCTCGGCAAGCGCGGCGCTTCCGGTGAAACAATGCAGCACGCCCATGACGCCGGCGCGTCCCGCGTCGACGACCATGGCGCGCGTATCGTCCTCGGCTCCCCTGGTGTGGACGACGACCGGCGTGGCGAGCTCCGCACCAAGCGCAAGCTGCGCGGCGAAGGCCTCCCGCTGGCGCGCTGGCGAGGCTCCTTCGTGCTGATAGTCCAGCCCGCACTCACCGATGGCGACTGCGCCTCGGGCGATCTCGGCGCGGATGCCGTCGATGTCACGCCGAGCATCGAAGTGCTCGGCGTCGTACGGATGAATCCCGGCGGTATGATAGACGAAACCGGGGTATCGATCGACGATCCGTGCCGCACGTTCGGCGGTGGCGAGCGACTCCCCGATGCAGACGAGCGCGCGCACCCCTGCCAGGCGCGCGCGCTCGATCACCTCGTCGCGATCCGCATCGAAGGCCGGATCAGCGAGGTGGACGTGGCTGTCGATGAAGTCGGTCAGCGGTGCCGTGCACTCACCGTGTGGACGCGACAGGCGCTCGCGGCTCGGACCGAGACGCGTCCATCGCCGCGGCGCGCGAGGCGAGGTTCTTGTCGGCGCGAGCGCGCGGCCATTTCCGCTCGATCCAGAGGAGCACGGGCCCCGCGACGTAGATCGAGCTGAATGTGCCGGTGACGATGCCGAAGAGCATGATCCAGGAGAAGGGCCGGATGACCTCCCCGGCGAACAGCAGCAACGAGAGGGTCGCTGCGGCCACGGTCACATGAGTGAGCACCGAGCGAGGCAGCGTCTCGTTGATGGACTTGTTGAGCACCACGTAGAGCGAGTCGGTGCGATTCTTCTTGAGATCCTCGCGCACGCGGTCGAAGATGATGATCGTGTCGTTGAGCGAGTAGCCGATCACCGTAAGGAGCGCGGCGATAACGGTGAGGGACACCTCGAGGCGCATGATCGCCAGGAAGGCGAGCGTGCTGAGCAGATCGTGGCCCGTGGCGATGACGGCCGCCACGCCGAAGCGCCATTCGAAGCGAATGGCGAGATAGATCATCGTCACGACCAGCGAGAGCAGGATGGCGATGATCGCGTTGCGGGTGAGCTCCTCGCCGACGCGGGGGCCGACGATCTCGGTGCGCACCACCTTCAGATTCGTCGCGCCGAACTTGCGCTCCAGCGCCGCCTGGATCTGCGTCGCCGTATTCTCGACTGCCGCACCGTTGACCGCGGCGTGCCCCGCCGCACGCACCGTGAACTCGCGCGACCCGCCGAACTGCTGGATCTCGGAATTCGGGTAGCCTGCCGCGTCGACGGTGGTGCGGATGTCCGCGACATTGGGAGGCTGCGTGAACTCCAGTTGCATCAGCGTGCCACCGGTGAACTCGATGCTCCGATTGATGCCATGGATGCCGAGATACACCAGACCGATCGCGATGAAGGCGACGGTGAGCCCGACGGCAATGCGCCAGGGCTTGATGAAATCGTACTTGGTGCCGTGGAAGATGCGCAGCATAGGACCGTTAGATGCTCAGCGTCTGGGGGCCGCGCGAGCGGTTGAGCCACAGGAGGAAGAACGTCCGGACGACGAACATGGACGTGATCATGGAGGCCACGATGCCGGCGATCAGCGTGACGGCGAATCCCTTCACCGGGCCACTGCCATACTGATACAGGACGGCAGCGGTGAGGATGGTCGTGACGTTCGAGTCGACGATGGCGGAACGGGCGTGGAAGAACCCTTCGTCGATGGCGGTGCGGACTGTCTTGCCCCGATCGAGCTCTTCGCGGATGCGCTCGAAGATCAGCACATTCGCGTCGACGGCGATGCCGATGGACAGCACGAATCCAGCGAGCCCCGGGAGCGTGAGCACAGCGTCGAAGGCGGCGAGTGTCGCGAGCGTGTACAGCACGTAGAGCCCGAGTCCCGCGATGGCGAGAAAGCCGGAAAACCGATAGAAGACCAGCATGATGACGATGATCAGCGCCAGCGCGATCGCGCCTGCCTTGAAGGCGTTGTTGATGGAGTCGCGGCCGAGGCTCGGACCGATGTTGCGGACCTCGGCCACCTTCAGCGGCACGGGAAGCGCGCCGGCCTTGAGGACGAGCGACAGATCCTGCGCGCTCTGGAGGTCGCGGCCCTGCCCCATGGTGATCTGGCCGCGTGTGCCGATGGCGCTGTTGATGACCGGCGGGTAGCCCATGACGATGTCGTCGAGCACGATCGCCATGTAGTCGCCGACGTGCCGGCCGGTCTCACGCTGGAAGCGCCGGCCGCCTTCATTATTGAGCTGGAACTCGACGATCGTGCCCTCGAGCGGCGACGAATTCGGCTTGGCGTCGGTGAGATACTCACCCGTGATGATCGGGCGAGCATCGAGCAGGTAGAGAAAACGGTACGTCTTGTTCTGGATGAGTGTCGAGTCGCTGCCGAACTTGACCACCTTGCCGGGTGGCAGCGCGGCGAGCACGGCGGAGTCGGCAAAGAACGACTTCAGCAGCTCCTGGTCGGCTATGTCGTAGAGAAATTGTCCAGGCATCTGCCCGGCGAGAATGCGCTTCGAGATGGCGCCGCCGGTGATGCTCGGTATGGATGTGCTATCCGACTTGGCGCTGTCCGCCTTGGCGGCAGCGGCCGCGGAGGTATCCGTTCCGGTGAGCAGACCGCTCAACCCTGCGGACGGCGCCGACGTGGTGGCGACCGTCGACGCGGACTGCCCGATCCCGCGCTCGCGCGCGATGGCGTCGAGTCGCGGCAGGGAGCGTTCGAGGCCCTTGGTCTTATCGGTAATCTGGAATTCGAGGAACGCCTGGTCCTGCGCGATCTTGATGGCCCGTTCCCGGTTGTCGATGCCCGGAATATCGATGAGGATGCGATCGTTGCCCGCCTTCTGGATGACCGTCTCCGACACGCCGAGACCCTCGATGCGCGTGCGCACGACTTTCAGCGCGCGATCGATGGCTTCGCTCTTGTTCGCGACGACGCCCTTCGACTCATCGACGTCGAGCGCGAGGTGCATGCCTCCCGACAGATCCAGGCCCTTCCGCAATGGGACGCGCCGCGTCGTCGTATCGTAGAACGTGCCGTCGGCGCGACGCTGCCGCGTCTTCACGTCTCGCGGGTAGAGCGCGTACACGGAGAGCAGGACGAGCGCGACGATGATCGCCAAACGGTACTTCAGGTTGGACATCGAACTACGGGGTGGAGGGAGGGGCGGGCGTGGAGCCATTAAGGTTATCTGCTCCGCCAAGGGCCGTCAACGCGCGACGTGCGGCTCGCTCATCGACGGCGAGTTGCGTCATCAGCGCCGAACGGTCGGCGAACTTGATCGTGTCGCGCAGGCGAGCGACGAACGCGAGACGGACGACATCGCCGTAGAAATCGCCCTCCGCGTCGAACATATGTACTTCGATGGCCCGGCGCGAATCGTCGAAGGTGGGTCGACCGCCCAGGTTGAGCATGCCGCCGAACCGACCACGCGACGTGTCCACCCTCACCACGTAGACGCCGTCGGGCGGCATCAGCTTGCGCGACGAGACGAGGCTGACATTGAGCGTGCGATAGCCGAGCGTGCGCCCGCGTCCCTCGCCCGCGCCGACGCGGCCGCTTACGGTGTAATGGCGTCCGAGCGCCGCTTCGGCATATGACAGTTCGCCGCCGGCGATCGCCCGACGAATCAGCGAGCTGCTGACGACCTGACCGTCCGCCGTCCGCACCGGAGGCACGACGTCGACGGCGAAGCCGCGCGAGTCACCGAGCACGCGAAGTGTATCGACGCTGCCTTCGCGGCCCCGGCCGAAGCCGTGATCATGCCCGATCAGCAATTCCCGCATGCGGAATCCGCCCAGCAGGAGCAGATCGACGAATGCCTCGGCGGATTGCGCGGCGAGCGCGTCGGTGAACGGTACGATGGCCACGTAATCGAGTCCCGTGCAGCCGAGCACGTCGAGCTTCTCGTCGCGCGTCGTGAGGAGCAGCGGCGCGGCTGCTGGATTGATCACCTCCAGCGGATGCGGCTCGAAGGTGACGAGCAGACTCGGGAGCCCGGTCGCGGCCGCACGGCGAACCAGCCGCGCGAGCACATCCTGATGTCCCCCGTGCACGCCGTCGAAGGTGCCGACGGTGACGACGGTTCCGTGAATCGATTCGGGCAGATCGGCGGATCCGCCGAGAATGTCCATCGCTCACCCCACCTTGTGCATCACGACCCGCGGTTGCCAGCGATCGCCGTGTTCTTCAGCGAAGGCGACGAGCGCGCCGCTTCGGGCATCGACGAGCGCAGCGCGCGGCGCGGACCCGGTTCGCGCGATCGCGATGCCGCGCAGCACTCGCTCGGCATCGTCCGCTTCGACGACGACGTGCGGGATGGTGGGTAGCGCGGCGAGTGCGGGCTGCAACACGGCGCGACCGGACCGGAGGTCGTCGAGCGTGGCGGCGGCGACGACGCGGAACGGGCCGCTCCGAACGCGGCGCAGGGCGGTGAGGTGAGCCGCGCTGCCCGAAAGCCGACCGAGGTCGCGGGCGAGAGCGCGAATGTACGTCCCGCCTCCGCAGGCGATCACGGCGTGCAGCGTCTCGTCGCGTCGCTGGACGTCGCGCCACTCGAATACCGTCACGCGCGCCGACGCGAGCGCGAGCGCCTCACCGGCTCGTGCGGCGTCGTACGCGCGCCTCCCGCCCACGCGCTTGGCCGAATATGCCGGCGGGACCTGATCGAGATCGCCGGTCAGCACACGAATCGAATCGGCGATGCGCGCATCGGCTGGCGGAGGGCACTCGCGGATGACGGCACCCTCGAGATCGTCGGTGTCGGTTTCGCGTCCGAGCGCGATGATCGCCTCGTATTCCTTCGGGACGCCATCGAGGTGCGGCAGCAGGCGGGTCGCCCGACCGAGCAGCAGCACGAGCAGGCCCGTCGCGAACGGATCGAGGGTGCCGGCGTGACCGATGCGCGATTCGCCGAACGCGCGACGCGCGGCCAGCACCACGTCGTGCGATGTCACCCCCGCCGGCTTGTCGACGAGGAGCAGCCCGTCAGTCGTCGTGTCCCTCATCGACCCTGCGGGGCGGAACGGCGAGGCCGACGTCCGCGGGTGGCAGATCCTTGCGCACCTGGGCGAGGAGCTGCTCGATGTGCGCCGCGTGCGCGACACTCTCGTCGTTGCGGAATTCGATCTCCGGCGCGACGCGGAGCCGCAGCGCGCGTCCGACGCGGCCACGAAGGTGGGTTGCGACGTTGTCGAGTCCCTCGAACGTCGCGGCGCGCTGCGAATCCGAGCCGAGCACGCTGACGAAGACCTTGGCGTGGCGCAGGTCACGAGTGATCTCGACGGCCGTGACTGTCACGAGACCCATGATGCGGGGATCCTTGACGTCATTGGCGAGAAAGGTGGCGATCTCTTCGCGCATCGCGGCGGCGACGCGATCCGAGCGATGATGGTCAGGCGACACGATGGCACCGGTGCGGGAGTCGGAGCGGGATGGCGCCCCCCGGGCCGGAACCCCCCCCGGCCCCCCGAGCCGCGGGCCCCCCGGCGCACGGGGGGGGCCCCACCCCCCGGGGGGG
>JAJAYP010000119.1 GCA_026786185.1 Gemmatimonadaceae bacterium | reverse complement strand
TCCGGCTGCCGATGGACGCGACGCATCCTGGCGCGGGGCTCCTCGAGATCGAGACGACGCTCCTGGCCGAGTGCGACGAGTCGGAGCGGGTGGTGCACTTCCGGCTGGGTGGAGCGCAAGGCGTGCGCACCGTGCGCCCCGGGCGCGATTTTCTCATCGACCTCGATCCGCACAGTCGAATCGCGGGGCTCTGGCTACTGAACGTCCCGCCCTTTCCCCCTACCTGACCACTGAGCCGTGATCACCACCATCGTTCTCATCCGGGCCGAGCCGGCCAGTATTCCCGCCACTGCGCAGTTCCTGGCGGAAATCGACGGCGTGACCGACGTCTACTCCGTGAGCGGCGACTGGGATCTCGTCGCAATCGTGAAGGTGGCGGAGTACGACCAGATCGCCCGGGTCGTGACGGAAAACTTTCCGAAGGTGCCCGGACTGCAGCGGACGCAGACCCTCACCGCCTTTCGCGCCTACTCGAAAAAGGATCTGCAGCAGGCGTGGGACATCGGGGTGGAGTAGACGGCTCGGGTTCGAGCTAGCGCTTCGCGGCGTCCGCGCACCAGCTGGTGCCCCCGCGAGCCACTTCGCGCCAGCGGCGTCCCTCGAATTTCATGATCACGGGGTAGGTGTCACCGCCGTCACGCCAACCCTCGAGTACGAGCTCATCCACGCCGTCGCCCGTGAGATCGGCGTGATCGATGAGTCGGCGGAATTCGGGCGCCGAATCCCTGACCGTATGTACGAAGGAGGCGTCGAACCCGCCTGCGGTGGCCGAATCGGCGAGCACGAAAATGTGGCGTGATCCGGCGCCAGCCGTGCCACCCCGTTCAGAGTACGAACCCACGAGCGTTGGCCAGCTGGTAGCGCCGGTGTGCATGGCGGTAACCGTCAACTCGAGGTCGGCGCGGTCGGCAGGAGTGAGCCCTTCGCGACCGGCGACCCGCGCCGCGACCTCCTTCGCGCTGTCCGTCATCGCCGCGGACACCTCGGGACGGCTGGGGCCGGGTGGCAGGGGATCGCTCGTGCTGAGCAGTTCCAGCGTCACGACGTCGGTGGGAGGGGTCGCGAGGGTGGCCGCTGCCAGCGGACGCAGGGCCCGGCAGCCGGGCAGTTTATACAGCGGCTCGTCGCCATCCCACATGCCACGGCGTATCACGGCGTTCCCCAGTGACACGCCGCGGCGATAGGCGGACATCTGCGCGCCAGACTTGAAATAGAGCCCGTCGAACTTGCGCCACCCGCCCGCATCGAGCGTGTTCGACGTGATTCGGCCGTGCCCGATCGTGGCAACCGGGAGCAATCGTGGGTCGGCAAGATCACCGAACAGCAGGAAGAGCACGGTCGGTTTGCCGGCGAGACTCGTCTGCTGGATGACCGGTGCCGTTTCGCCTTCCGCCTGCTTGTCACAGCCGGGGAGCACCATTAGGATGCTCGCGACAGCCGCTCGCCCGAAGATCGCCCGTAGCTCCCTTGGAGTTGCGGGACGTCGCCGTGGGATCGCAGGCGCGCTGTGTCTCGGTTGGCGGAGAGTCTGGTGCATACGATTCAGAGGAGCGATGCGGTGTTGACTGCCCGCACCGTACAGCGTCAGCTGGCCGCGCTCCTGCCGGAGTGTCGTCCTGCGGGCACTGGCGACAGCACACTCGAGATCGCTGGTCAAGGGATGGACGCGCCGCGCCTCATCAGCGCAACGATGCTCGAAGGCGGCCCGCTGTGTCGCCGACTCGTGCCCGGGGCGCCGACGCCCGGATTCCGCGCGTTCCTCGATGGGACACAGCGCAGTGAAGTGGTCAGCTACGTCGCTGGCGTCCCGCTCGTGCTGGGGCACACGGCCGCCGTGATCCGCGAGCGGCGTGCTGGGCGCATGTACACGTGGGGCGCGCCGCTTTCGGCGAGTCGCGTCTACGGGCCACGCATGATGCTGGCGCGCGCCGCATGGGCGACACTCGCGGCTGCCTATGGCGATGCGCTCGTGGATACCAGCGATGGCGACGCGGACGTCACGTCGCATCCTCTGGCGTTGCGCGACGCCGCGATCCATCGCGTGCAGGGGCATCGCGAGGCACTCGAGTGGCGTCTCGCGGAAGCGTGGTGCCAACGGGAGGACGACCCGCTCTTCATCGATGGCGGCATCAGCGGCAGTGAGGCCGTCGCCGTATCACCCGCCACCATCGGCGTCGTGAAGAGCCATCGGACGCTCTATGCCGAGGGCGACGCGCTCGTCGAGGTGCTGTCCCTCGCCCATCGCGAACGATCAAGCGTGTTCCGAGTCACCTCGCCCAAGCGCACCACGGTGGCCAGCTGGTATCTCCGTCTCCGCGATCCCGAGGGTCACGATCCCATGTGGGGCCTGATCCGCGTGGAGTCGGCGCATCCGTCCGCCGACGCCGTCGACCGGATCGGTGAGCGGGCGGACGAGGTGTCGCGTTGGATCCTCGCTGAATCGTCTCCGCTCGCCTTGCCCGACGCCCGATGGGACAAGATGGTGTATGGCATACGGGATTGTGAGGAATTTCTGCGCGCCACCCGGTAGGCCGTTCACCGTTCACCGTTCACCGTTCACCGTTCACGGAGCACCATGTCCGAGGTTCTCGGCCGAATCGTCGCCACGGAACGTCGCCCCAACACACCGCACGAATTTCACTTCTGGACCGCGCTCGACTCGCCAGTCGGGATCGGCACCATCGTCCGCGTGGATGCACGAGACGGTGTGAACGGAGTGATGCCGCACGTGTATGGCGTCGTGACCGAAGGGTTCAGCTGGACCGACCTCGCCTCGCCGCTCCACGACGTGATGGGCTTCGACGGCGCGCCAGGCAATGCGTCACTGCAACAGACCCAGCGTGCGGAGATCCGGCTGTACACGGCCGCGGTGCTGCGCCACGTCCCGGAAGAACCGCTGCAGCCGGTGCCGATGGGCACTGTCTTTCTCGCCGACGAGGCGGACGTCGAGACTGCGCTCAGGATGGATGCATACCTGGCCGAGGGCGCGCGAACCGGTATCCCGATCGGCGTCTATCGCGCCGGGGGCACTGACGCGCCGATCTACCTCGACGCCGACTTTCTCATCGGTCCGGAGGCTGCGCACCTCAACATCACCGGTGTCTCGGGTCTCGCGACGAAGACGAGCGCCGTGGAGTGGCTGCTTCAATCCATCTTCACGCACTTTCCCGCGCAGAAGGGCAGCGTCGCTGCGGTCTGCTTCAACGTGAAGGGCCCGGACCTCTGCTTCCTCGATCAGCCGGGGGAGATCGGCGACGCCGATCGCGGCCTCTACGAGCGGTGCGGCGTGTCACCCGAGCCGTTCGCGAACGTGCAGTACTTCGCCCCCTACAAGTCGGATGGCGTGTCGCTCAACACGTTACGCAGCAACGAAGCGTTGCTCGACAACGTGACCGCCCTCACGTGGGGTCTCCGCGAGGTGTTGCAGTACGCGGAGGTGTTGTTGAACAAGGACGACATCGATGCGAAGGCCGATGCGCTGATCGATTTCATCAAGGAGAACGTGCTCGACAAGCGGTTCGCCGATCCGATGCTCGAGCGTCCGCACACGGTGACCTCGTTCGCTGATCTCGACGCCTGGTTCCGGGACGTGCTCCGCGGGCTGGAGAAGAAGGACGATCAGAGCTGGCGGACCCACCATGTCGCGACCATCCGGAAGGTCCGCAATCGGCTCTCCAACATTTCGCTGCGCTGCAAGGGGCTCGTCGCCGATGATGGCGCCACGAGCGACCTCCCGTTCGGGAGCTTTCAGGATCGCACGGTGTATGTCATCGACGTCGCCGGGCTCGAGGAGGACGCGCAGGATCTGATCTTCGCGCGCGTCGTCACCCGGCTTCGGGAGCACCTGGAGAAGCGCGATCTGGGCGTGCAGCACGTCGTGGTGTTCGTGGATGAGCTCAACAAGTATGCGCCGGCCGACGGACCGGACACCTATGTCCGCAAGATGCTGCTCGACATCGCCGAGCGTGGGCGGTATCTCGGGCTCGTGCTGTTCGCGGCACAGCAGTTCCGGTCGCAGGTCCATCGGCGGGTCGTCGGCAACTCGGGTACGGCGCTCTATGGGCGAATGGATGGCGACGAACTGGCGACGCCCGGCTACGCGGTGCTCAGTCCGGCGATCAAGACGAAGCTCGCGACACTGGAGAAAGGACAATTGATGGTGCGTCACCCGCATTTCACGCAGCCGATCTTCGTACGATTCCCCAGGCCGTCCATCATGCGAGGCGGCGACGGCGTGAGCCGATACCCGCAGGCCGCGACCCCATCGCTGCACTCGGCCGTCCTCCGCACGCTGCGGCAGATGGATCCCGACCTGTCGCTCGGATGGCTTCAGGACGTCACCATCCTCGCGACGGACGACGAGATCCTGCGCGCGCGAAACGACGTCGTCCGCACGCGTCCGGGGGATGTGCGGAAGGCGTTCGCCTCGCACTTCCGCTCTGCCGTCGCGCCTCGCACTGCCACGCGTTCCACTGCGCCGGCGCCGCTTCCCGCGATGCCGACCGACGACCCGTACGGGTTCTAGCGCCATGCACCTGGCACGGCTGGCGATCCTCGCCGCGGGTCTCGGTGTAACGGCCCAGCTGTCGGGCGCACAGGGCGTACTGTTGCGCGTCCATCCCCGCGTCGGCGACACACTGCACACGCGCCTGGAACAGCAGACGGAGATGAGCGCGAGTCCGGGCGTCCCGTCCGGGGCAGGAAAGTCGATCACGACGCAGGTGACGCTCAGTTCACGCACCATCGTGCAGGCGTCGACCTCGGCCAGCACGCTCGTGCTCACGATCGTCGATTCGGTGGAACTCCACACGTCCGACGAGCGCGGCGTTGCGCAGACGGCAGCGGCGGAACGATCGCTCCGCGGTCAGCAACTCGTGCTACGACTTGGCGCCGACGGCACGGTGGAGAGCGCACGCGACGCGCGCGGCGCTCCAGTGCCCCGCGACGTCGCCGATGCGATGTCGGCGATGCCAGCGGTGTTTCCGCGACGACCGGTGAATGTGGGAGAGCAATGGACCCGAGAGCTGCCCTTGCCCGCCGGCGGGCCGCTGGGCGTGCGCGCATCTGGTTATCTGAGCGCGGTATTCCGTCTCGACTCCCTGGATCGGAGCGGGAACATCGCATACGTCTCGATGCGCGGGGAGATCCTGCCCGACGAGAAAACCGAGGGCGTGAACCTGAGCGGCGGCGTCACGGGCGCCATGCAGGTGGATCGCCAGCGCGGATGGATGACGGACTCACGCTTCACGGTGATGGTGCGTTCGCTCGTCACGCCGCCGGCCTCCAGCGGTCTCGCTCCGATGCGATTCGTCACCAGGGTGACGCAACGGCTGCGGACGATGGACAAGCACTGAACGACGGTTCATCTTTCTCGAACGGAAGGGATGGGCCAACTCCCTTTCGGACAACCGGTTAGCTCATCTCGATTCCGCCTCGTCTGCGCCTCGTCCATCTCTCCGATCTTCATCTTGGCTTTCGCCAGTACCAGCGGCTGACGGCGCGCGGGATCAATCAGCGCGAAGCCGACGTCGCGCAGTCGTTCACGCGCGCGCTGGACAAGGTGATCGAGCTGGCGCCCGAGATCGTGCTGATCGGTGGAGATGTCTTCCATCAGGTGCGGCCGACGAACACGGCGATCCTGCACGCCTACCTGCAGTTCGCCCGACTGCGAGCCGCGCTGCCGCGGACGGAAATCGTGATGGTCGCCGGCAATCACGACACACCGCGCTCCACGGAAACCGGTTCGATCCTGCGGTTGTTCGCATCGCTCGGGCTTCATGTGGTGGATGGCGAACCCCGGGCGCTCGACTTTCCGTCGCTCGACCTCTCGGTGCTCGCGGTTGCCGACAATCAGCACGAGCGCCCGCGGCTCGTGCCTCCGGGTACGCACCGATGGAACGTGCTCCTGCTCCATGGTGAGGTCGAGGGCATGCTCGGCCCCTTTGCGGCCACGCACGCGATGAACGCCGAGGGCATCCCGCAGGACGACCTGCACCCTGCGCGATGGAATTACATCGCGCTCGGACACTATCACGTCTACCGCCGGCTCTCCCCGAATCAGTTCTACAGTGGCTCGCTCGATTACACGAGCACGAACGTGTGGGGCGAGATGGTGGAACAGCAGCTCGCAGGTGTGCCGGGGAAAGGCATCATCGAGCATGATCTCGCGACCGGACAGCACACGTTCCATCACCTGCCGACCGCGCGAGCGTTCGTGGACCTGCCGGCGCTGTCGGCGCGCGGATTGACGACGGAGGAGGTCAACGAGCGCGTCGCCGCGGCGGTCGACGCGTGTCCTGGCGGGATCGACGACAAGGTGGTGCGTCTCGTGGTGCGCGACATGCCACGTCACATCACTCGGCAGCTGGATCACCGGCAGTTGCGGGAGTATCGGCGACGCGCCCTGCACTTTCATCTCGACACGCGCCGGCCCGAGATGATCCGCTCGGTCGGACACGGCGCTCCGGGCCGTCGTCCGTCGCTCGCCGACTTCGTGCGCGACAAGCTGCGTGAGCGATTCGTCGCGGCCGATGTCGATCGCGATGCGCTCGTCGAGCTGGGGTTGCGGTACCTGAGGGACGCGGAGGAGCGCGAGGGCGCTGCGACGTCTTCCCTGCTCGGCGTCGAGAACTAGATGCGCCTGAACAGCCTGCGCCTCTGCAACTTTCGCCAGCACGCCGACAGCTACATCACCTTCGACGGCGGGCTCACGGGAATCATCGGGGCGAACGGGTCGGGCAAGTCGACGATTCTGGAGGCGATCGCATGGGCACTTTACGGACAGGAGGCCGCACGCGGCCGGAAGGAGACGATTCGCTCGCTTCGCGCGGGGCCGAATGCGAAGGTGAAGGTCGAGCTGGATTTCGAGCTCGGTGGCCACCGGTATCGCGTCGAGCGGGGCCTCACGCAGGCGGAGCTCTATCTCGACGGTGCCGACGCGCCGGTGGCGAACTCGCTCACCGGCGTGTCGGACATGCTGCGCCGCCGGCTCGGGATGAGTCGCGACGAGTTCTTCAACACGTACTTCACTGGCCAGAAGGAACTGGACGTGATGGCGGCGATGGCGCCCGCGGAGCGGGCGCAGTTTCTCAGTCGCGTCCTCGGCTACGAGCGGCTGCGCGTGGCGCAGCGTCTGGTCAAGGATCAGGCGCGACTCATCGCCGCCGAAGCGTCCGGCGTCCGCTCCACGATGCCGGATGCGGCGAGCGTGGATCGCGTGCATGCCGAAGCGACCGAGCGGTGGCGACAGGCCACGGCGCGAGCAGAAGCGGCGACGGAGCGGCGAGAGACTTCCGGACAGCGCCTCGCGGACGTGGCGCCACGGTGGATCGCCGCGCAACGTGAGCGCGAACAACTCCTCGAGGCTCAGGCCGAGCTGCGCGTCGCCGAGAGCGAGGCGGCGTCGTACGCCCGCGACGCGGATCGGATCGCGCGGGAGCTCGCGGACGTGGCGACCGCGGAGACGGAGCTTGAGCGCCTCGGGACCGAGCTCGCACCGCTGGGCCCCCTGAGCGACGAGCTCCATCGGCTCGATCAGCTCGCGCGGGAGGAGGGGCGTCGGGCGACATTGCTCGAGACGGAGCGGGCACTCGACGACGAGTTGCGCCGGTGGCGCGACCGGCGCAGCAGGATCGAGACGGCGCCCGCCCTGGAAGAGGAGGTGACGCTCGAGCTGGAGCAACGGCAGGCGTTGCTGGAGCTGGTGCAAGGCGAGCTCGAAGCGAAGCGCACGGAGTGGGTGCGTGACCGGCAGGAGGCGGAGACGAAGCACGTCGCCCTCCGCCAACAGTACGCCGAGGTCAAGGAGAATCGGGAACGGCTTGTCGCGCTGGGAGAAGACGGCGAGTGTCCGATCTGCGAGCGCACGCTCAACGACCATTACCGCAC
>JAJAYP010000118.1 GCA_026786185.1 Gemmatimonadaceae bacterium | reverse complement strand
GCGTTTCGCTATCTCACCAACTTCGACGAGCCCGACGCGGCGATGGTGATGGTGGTGCGCGGAGGCCGCGGCGCGACGACGCTCTTTCTCACCCCGGTCGGCGCGCGCAGCGCTTTCTACTACGGACGGCGCCCCGACTCGGCCACCGTCGTCCGCACGATGGGCATGTCGGCCCGCGCCTTTTCAGCGCTCGATCGCGTGGTGGATTCGCTGGCCGGCACCGGCGTCCGGTTCCACGAGATCGCCGACTACTCGTCGGCCGATTTCGCGTCGCAGGATTCACTCACGCGCGGCCGGCAGTTCATGCGCGGCGTGCTGGCGCGTCACCCTGGGCTGGACGTGAAGAATGCGCACGATGTCGTGGATCAACTCCGCGCGCGAAAGAGCGCGGCCGAGCTGGCGCTGATCCGCCGCGCGGCGGAGATCAGCTCGGAAGGCCACCGCGCCGCGATGACGCTCGCCGAGCCGACGAAGGAGTACGAGATCCAGGCAGCGCTCGAGCACACCTTCATGCGATTGGGCGGCGCGCGGCCCTCGTACGGGTCCATCGTCGGCGGCGGGGTGCACGGCACCCAGCTGCATTACATGCGCGACCGCGGCGACGTGAAGCCGGGCGACGTCGTCGTGATGGACGCGGCCACCGAGTACGAGGGCTACGCTGCCGACATCACCCGCACGATTCCCGTGAGTGGGAAGTACACCGCCGAGCAGCGCGCACTCTACCAGCTCGTGCTCGACGCACAGAAGGCGGCGGAGCGCAACGCGAAGCCGGGAATGTCGGCCGCCGCTTCGCTCGACTCCTCCATCGATATCCGCGCCCGCGGCCTCGCGGCACTCGGGCTTGTCGAGAGTGTGGACGCGCGCTTCGATCCTCCCTGGCCGGTGGACTGCGCGCGACAGCCGCGACAGTGCCATCAGGCGATGTTCTGGATGATTCACGGCATCAGCCACGGCATCGGACTCGCCGTGCACGATCCGGCGCAGTTCTACACTGGCGACAAGACCTTCAAGCAGGGCGACGCTTTCACGATCGAGCCGGGCATCTATATCAGCACCACGATGCTGGATCAGTTGCCCGACACGCCGCGCAATCGCGCCTTCATCGCGAAGGTGAAGCCGGTGGTCCAGCGCTACGAGAATACGGGCGTGCGCATCGAGGACGACTACCTCATCACCGAGCGCGGGCTGGAGCGCATCAGCACCGCGCCGCGCGAGATCGCCGAGATCGAAGCGTTGATGGCCACGCGTCCCGCACGGGTGGTGCCATGAGGTCGCGCCGGCTTTTCCGAACCGCGATCGGCGTCCTGCTGCTGGCCTTGCTCGCCCCAGCCGACGCGCTGGCGCGTGTGGTACGCGTCACGATCGACCGGCGCGACCCGATCTCCGGCGGCGTGTCGTTCGGCAAAGTGGGGGCGTACGATCGGATCACCGGCCGCGTGTACTTCGCCTTCGACCCCGCCAACCCGCACGATCGCGGCATCGTCGATCTCGACCGCGCGCCACGAAACACCCGCGGCGAGGTAGAGGCCTGGAGCGAATTCGTCATGCTCGTGCCGCACGATCCGGCGAAGCGCAGCGGCGTCACGCTCGTGGACGTGGTGAATCGCGGCGGGATGACCGTGGGCGTTTTCCACCTGAATGTGCAGCGCGATCGCCCGCCCACCGACTCCGCGTACTACGGCGACGCATTCCTGCTCCGGCGCGGTCACACGATCGTGATGATCGGTTGGCAGTGGGACATTCTCCCCGGTACGACCGGTCTGCACTTCAATCCTCCCGTCGCCGGTGACGCCGCCAACCCGATCTCGGGACTCGTGCGCAGCGACATCACGATCGACGCACCCACCCGCAGCATCCCGCTCGGCCACCGCGTCGGCACGTCGCAGGCGCTCGGCTACGCCGTCTCCGATCAGGACGACAGTGCGAACACGCTCACCGTGCGCGACGATCCGCTGGGCGCGCGCCGTATCATTCCGCGTGGCGAATGGCGATTCGCGCGTGAAGAGCTCGGCATCGGGATTCCCGATTCGCGCAACGTGTACCTCGCCGCCGGATTCGAAGCGGGGAAGATCTACGAAGTGATCTATCGCGCGAAGGACCCGGTCGTCGTCGGCACCGGGCTCGCCGCGGTACGCGACATGATCTCGTACCTCAAGTACGACACCACCAGCATCGCGCCCACGAAGTTCGGCATCGCGTACGGCGTGTCGCAGACCGGGCGCTTCCTGCGCCATTTCCTGTATGAGGGCTTCAACACCGACGAGAACGGACGCGCCGCCTTCGATGGCATCTTCGCGCACACCGCGGGTGCAGGGCGCGGCAGCTTCAATCACCGGTTCGCCCAGCCGTCGCGCGACGCACAGCCGTACTCCACCTTCTCGTATCCCACCGACCTGTTTCCCTTCACGAGCATCGCGACGCGCGATCCGCTCACCGGTGCGCGCGGTGGACTGCGTAGCGGCGCGCCGCAACGCGCACCACTCCCGAAGGTGTTTTACGTGGACGGCGGCTACGAGTACTGGGGCCGCGCGGCGTCGCTCACGCACACGAGTGTGGACGGTCGCACCGATATCGGATTTTTGCCGAGCGAGCGCCGATACGTGCTCTCGTCGGCGCAGCACTCGGGACCGGCAGGCTTTCCGCTGGGCGACGCGCAGCAGATCACCGGCGTGCGTGCGTGGCGCGGAGATCCACTCGATCAGCGGCTCGCGCTGCGCGCGCTGCTCGTCGGGCTCACGAATTGGGTTCAGAAGGGCGTGACGCCGCCCGCGTCGGTGTATCCCACCTTGCGGGGCCCCCCCCCCCGACGGTGGCCCCCCCCCCCCAACAACCCCCGCAACCCGCGCCCCGCTCACACCCGCCGCCCCACAACCCCACAAACAAAGTTCCAGCCCCCCAAATG
>JAJAYP010000117.1 GCA_026786185.1 Gemmatimonadaceae bacterium | reverse complement strand
GGCATGACGGCCTGCATCGCCGCCGGAGCCGAAGCGCGGCGTCGCGCACCATCCGTCCACGCCTGCACGCCGCGCGACAGGAGGATGAGAGCGAACAGCGATACCAGCGCGCCTGCGACCAGAACGCCGCGACTCGGACGCATGCGGGCGCGCATCGTCTCGAGAATGACCGCGGTGGCCTCGACGTCGGGCGCCGCCGCTACGGCAACGGCGGGCGTCGCCGCAGCGGCGGATGAAGTAGCAAGAGGAACTCGAGCGAATCGAAGCGTGTCGGTCGACGCCGGAGCCACGGTCGGTGCGCGTCGCGCTGGAGGCGCGCCATCGAGCGCCGCAAGCAATTCGTCCGTGCTCTGCCAGCGCGAGTCGCGCTCCTTCTCCATCGCCCCATCGATGGCATCGGCAAGCCGCGGCGGAACGTCGGTCCGCAGCTCGCGCACCGACGGGAGGTAATCGTGCTTTTGATGATAGAGCACCGAGTAGAGCGCTTCACCGTCCCACGGGCGGCGGCCAGACAGCATCTCCCAGGCGACCAACCCAAGGCTGTAGATGTCGCCACGCCCGTCCAGCGCGTCGCCCTCGATCTGCTCGGGCGCCATGTAGGACGGCGTCCCGATCGCGACGCCATGCATCGTCAGCTGCTGAGTCTCGGCCGACATCGAGCGGGCGACGCCGAAGTCCGCCAGCAGAGCGCGACCCTCCGCGTCCAGAAAGATGTTCTCCGGCTTCACGTCCCGATGCACGATGCCCAGCGCGTGTGCCGCGCCCAGCGCGCAGGCCACGTCACGCATCACACGTTCGGCCTCGACGGGGGCGAGGGGACCATCGGCCAGGATACGCTGCTTGAGCGTGCATCCCGCCACGTGCGCCATCACGAGTGCGATCCCGCCCTCGCCAAGATCCAGCACGGTGTGCACTCGCACGACGTTCGGATGCTCGAGCTGCGCGACGAAGCGCGCCTCGCGCGCGAACCGGGCTACCGCCTCCACGTCGTGGGCGTACCGGGCGTGAATGAGCTTGATGGCCACGTCGGCGCCCGTCGCGCGATCGCGCGCCAGGTAGACCACGGCCGTTCCACCGCGTCCGAGCTCGCGGAGGATCTCGTAGTTGGCCGTCAGCGACAGCATGGCCGGGATGCTCTCCGAGCTCATGATGCTCCGTCCGTAGGGTTAGGTGCTCGTGAGAGAGGAGTCATCCGGAGCACTCAATGCGCGTGGAAACGGAGCTGAACATCGCCCAGCTCGATCCGGTCGCCGTCCATCAGGAAGCGCTCACCGTCGATGCTCGACAGCGTCTCATCGTTGACGACGACGGGATTGGTGCTGGACAGGTTGGCGAGACGCCACTGTCCGCCGAAAAAGTCGAAGCGTGCATGGCGACGACTGACCGTGCTGGACGGAAGCGCAACGTGCTGCGGTGAGCTGCCTGGATCGCGCCCGATGATCAGCTGTGGCTGCTCGCCGGGGAAGCGTACGAATCGAATTTCACGCGGCGAATCCACTCCGGATAGAACCTCCAGGCGCCCCGGCAGAACCTGGAGTGCCTCGTTCGCGGGACGGCGGAATTGCACGGTATCGGAGGAGAGCGGGATCCGATCGGTGGGCATACCCTCGCGTGGGGCGATCGGGTCCGCGAACGAGGAAATCCCCGCCTCCAATGGTTCAGCCTGCCAGTCGCCTCTCGTCATCGGGAACACGAGCGGCGGCGGATCGCGTCGGAGCAGCGCGCGACTGTCTCGATGGCGACCGACCAGATAGGGCACCACGGCGCCGACGGAGATCAGGAGCATGGCGACGAGCAGAACGGTCACGGTGGGCTCGACGCGAGAATGGCCGCAAGCGGAAAGCGCGCGGCAAGACCTCATGTCCGGGCAAAAGACGTTCCTTACCGAGGCGGTCGACTTGGCGAGCTCGGGTGAAAGCCATCAGGGTGCCGAGCTCGAAGCTTCTCCTCGTTGCGCATCGCCACCCCACTCAGCGTAACGCCCACGGTGTGCGCCGCGATGGCGAGGCACCAGAGTGCATCGCCAAGCTCGTCGATCACGGCGTCGCGATCGAGCATCCGACCCTGAAGCACGTGCCGCCGAGCATGGGAGAGGACTTCACCCGCCTCTTCGGACAGGCCCGCCGCGGCATCGAGAAATCGGTGCGCATCGTCGAGGGCGGGGTTGACGGTCCGGGCAGCCGCCATCTGGTACGCGTCGAGGGTGCGCTCGTTCTCGCGACGCTCGAGAAGGGGACCTCCAGGCTGCTCGGTCATGCGTAGGTGACGCGCGGGTCCGCCTTCGCGTAGGCCACGTCGGTAATGAGATTCACGAGCACGAACACAGCGCTCAGGAAGAGCACCGAACCCTGGATGGCCGGCAGGTCACGGCGCGCGATGGCGTTCACGACGTAGCGGCCGAGTCCGGGCCACGAGAATATCGTCTCGGTGAGGATGCTGCCGGTGAGGTACGCGCCGAAGTCCAGGCCAAGTACGGTGATGATCGGGATGAGCGCATTGCGCAGGGCGTGGCGTCCGACCACGAGCCGCTCGGACAATCCCTTCGCGCGCGCGGTTCGTACGTAGTCGGCGCCGAGCGCATCGAGCATCGCAGACCGCGTCATGCGCGCGAGGAATGCAATGGAACGCATGCCGAGCGCGATGGCTGGCAGGACGAGATAGCGCAGGCCACCGAACCCTGAGGGCGGCAGCCAGTGCAGCGTGACGGCGAAGAGCAGGATGAGCAGCAGGCCGACCCAGTAGACGGGAAAGCTGATGCCGAGGTACGCGATGCCCAGCCCCAGCCGGTCGACGAGGCCACCCGGGTTGCGCGCACTGAAGACGCCCAGCGTCACGCCGCAGAGCGTCGCGATCAGCATGGCCGCGCCAGCGAGCTGCAGCGTCTTCGGAAAACGCTCGAGGATATCCTTCTTGATGGGTCGGTTGGTGATGTACGAGCGTCCGAGGTCGCCCTTCGCGATGCCGGCGATGTAATGCCCGAATTGCACGGGCAACGGATCATCGAGCCGTAGCTCCTGACGCAGGCGCGCGATCGTTTCCTCGTCGGCACGCTCACCGACCATGGCTTGCACCGGATCGCCCGGCGCCACGTACAACAGCAGGAATGCGACGACGAGCACCCCGAAGAGCGTGGGGATGGCCAGCAGCAACCGCCGAACGATGAAGGACGTCATGGCCTGGCCGAGGCGGCATGGTTGACACTCACCGACGTCCAGGGTTGCCCATTGAAGATGACGGGCGGGATGAACCCCTTCACCCACGGCTGCACGGCGTAGAGCTCATTATAGAAGTACAGGAACACCATCGGAGCTTCGCGGAAGGCCAGTTCGTCCGCCTGCCGGTAGAGTGCCACGCGCTTCACCTCGTCCTGCTCGCGGCGTGACGCCGTCACCAGCGAGTCGAACTGCGGATTCTGGAAGTACGACACATTGCCTCCCACACCCTTGTTCGCGCTGTGCAGCAGCGGATACAGAAAATTCTCCGCATCGGGGTAGTCGGCATACCAGTCCTTCACGAACAGATCGGTCTGTCCCTTTCGCGCCGCCTCGCGCGCTGCGGCGCTCTCACGCTGGACGATCTTGGCGCGGATGCCGGAGAGCGCGAGATATCCCTGGAGTGTTTCGGCGATGCGCACGAAGATCGGGGTCGTCGAGGTCCAGAGGTCGACGTCGATGCCGTTCGGGAAGCCCGCTTCGCGGAGCAGCTGCTTCGCGCGCAACGTGTCGAACTGGTAGCCGATGCGCGTCTTGTCCGATCCGGGCAGCTGCGACGGGATGACGCCGGCGGCCAGCTCGCCGCGGCCGGCGATGAGGTTACGGACGATGGTGCGCCGATCGATCGAGTGATTGATCGCCTGACGCACGCGAACGTCTGCCAGCGGACCTCGGGTCGTGTTGATGGCGACGTACACGAGCTCGAGTGCGGGCGTGGAGGCGAGCAGCTTGCGACGCTCGGTGTCGAGCTCCCAGTCGCGAATCTCCCCCTGCGGGATCTGGAGCACGTCCACGTTTCCACTCTGGAACTCCGCCACCGCCGTGCTCGGCTCGGAGATGATTCGCGCCTTCAGCGAGTCTGCCGTGGGAGCACCGCCCCAGTACGTCGCGTTCGGCACGAACAGCAGGTAATCGTCGTGCTTCCACTCCACGAGCTTCCATGGACCGGTGCCCACCGGACGCTCGCCGAAGTTGGCGGGAATCGCGTCGGGCGTGATGGACGCGACCGGCATGGCGAGCAATTTGGGAAAGATGGCGAACGGCTCCTTCAACGTCACGACGACGGTTGAGTCGTTCGGGGTGGCGATGCCGGGAATCGTATTTCCCTTGCCGTCGGCGAATTCCTTGGCGCCGAGGATGGGGTAGAGCGGCCAGCCGCGGCCGCCGCGAACCTTCGGGTCGAGCACTCGTTGCCAGCTTTTCGACACCTGTCTCGCCACGAACGGCGTTCCGTCGGTGAACGTGACGCCACGACGCAGGTGGAACGTGTATACGCTGCCATCCGGCGAGACGTCCCAACTCGTGGCGAGGGCGGGGATGACCCGGGCGTCGGGAGTGAAGCGAGTGAGCCCGTCGAAGAGGTAGCCGACCGCTCGTCCCGTGGGGACATCGGTGGATAGCGCCGGGTCGAGCGATCGCGGATCGTAGTTGTCCCGGGAATCGACCAGGGTTCGCCGATCCGTGTTGGTGTCCGACCCGCCGCATGCCGCAGCGACGAGAGTGAGAAGCAGGGCGATCGATCGACGCATTTCGTTCTGGCGTAAGCAGTTGACAGTATGCCGAAGGGGCGAGAACTTATCAATGCTGGAGTCCAGCGTCAATGAAAGTCGCGCCCGCTCGGAGGCACCCGCCGCGCGGGCGCGTCGTGTATCCGCTTTCACATGCGTTGCAAGTTGCGTCCCTCCCTTCCTGTCCGTCCCTGCACATGGCCACGTCATCGGATCGTCCCTCGCGCGAAGTCGCGCGCCTGGAAGGCTACGTGTACCGGCGCACGCTCGAAGCGAGGGAGCTCATTCCCGCGATTGGGGCCGGGGTCGTCACGGGGCTCGTCGCCTTCTACATGACCCGACTCTTTCTGGAGCGGACGCCCTTGCTGCCCGAAGACCGGCGGCTCGGCAAGCATCACGCGACCGGGGCGGGACGACGCCCGAGAGGATGAACCTGTGGCGCGCCGTCTCGCGGCATGTGCAGGTCGCCGCGTGTACGGGTGTGTTGCTGCTCGCCGCATCTTCCGTCGCGCGAGCGCAGGGCATCGAGTGTGACAACACCCCGGGCGAGCGCGAAGTCCGCTCGCTCACGTTTCGCGGCAATCGCGCGTTCTCCAGCCGCGAACTGGAGCTGCGCGTGTCGACGACTGCGTCCGGCCTGCTGCAGAGACGGTTGCGAGCGTTCGGCGCCAAGCGCTGCCTCGATAGCGACGCTCTGCGGCTGGACGTCGGGCGCCTCCGGGTCTTCTACCAGCGGCACGGCTATTACGCGGCGGCGGTCGATACCGTCGTGAGCAGTGCCGGCACCGACGACGCGGTGCACGTCGCCTTCGTGATCGACGAGGGACTGCCCGTGCTGATCGATTCGCTGCGCGTCTCCGGCCTCGACAGTGCAGTACGCACGATCGTGGACACGAACGATCTCGAGCTCCGGCGAGGGATCCCGTTCGATCGCACGAAGCTCCAGGCGTCGATCGACACGATCAAGACTCGCCTGCGCAATCGCGGCTACCCGCGTGCCGACGTGGCGGCGAGCTACAGCGCCGATACCATCACCCGGAAGGCGGTCGTCGGGTTGACGGTGCTGCCCGGAGCACGAGCGCGTATCGGCAGAATCCGCGTGTCCAGCGAGCCGCTGCCGGGACAACCCTCGCCGCGCATCGGCGCGCCGACCGTGCTGCGCCTCGCGACCGTCCGCGTGGGTGACCTGTACAGCGATCGCGAACTGGCCGACGCACAACGCGGACTTTACCAGACCGACCTGTTCCGGAACGTCGAGGTCCGGCTCGCGCCCGACAGCGCACAGTCCGGCGGCGATTCGCTCGTGACGCTCGACATCCTGCTGCGAGAGAACTACCTGCGGCAGGTGGACACGGAGATCGGCTGGTCGGTGCTCGACTGCTTCAAGGACAGGACCCGGTACATCGACAAGAATTTTCTCGGAGAGGCGCGACGGCTCGAGCTCACGGCGCAGGTGTCCAAGGTGGGTTACGGGACGCCCACGCGATTCGGCAGCGGTCGCCTCTGCGCGCCCGCCATCCGTGCCGACACCTTCAGCGTGACGCTGAACTACTTCACCTCCGCCTCGCTTCGACTACCCACACTGTTCGGGTTTCGCGCGTCGCCTACCTTCTCGCTCTACAGCGAACGGCGGAGCGAGTATCAGGCGTTCCTTCGCACCACGCTGGTGGGCGGCGAGGCTTCCTTCTCCCGGGACATCGCACGCGATATTCCCCTGCGGCTGGCCTATTCGCTGGAGTTCGGACGCACGCAGGCCCCGGATGCCGTGCTGTGCGCAATTTTCAGCAAGTGCGATTCGGAATCGCGTCGCTTCATCACCGACAAGAACCGCCGCCTCGCCGTGGCCAGCGCGCATATCGACCGGATCCGCACCGACAACGCCTTCCTCCCTCGCGCGGGAACAGTCGTGCGCCTCGACGTGCGGGGCGCGTTGCGTGAAATCGGATCCGACCGCCAACTCGAGTTCCTGAAGGGGCTGAGCGACGCGTCGTACTACAAGGCGCTCTCGACCGGCGCCACCTTCGCCGCGCGCCTCCGCCTCGGCACGGTGCTCGGCCGAACGCTGTCCTTCAACGACTCCACTGGATTCGTGCCGCCCGAAGAGCGTCTCTACGCCGGCGGCGCCGCGAGCGTTCGCGGATTCCAGCAGAACACGCTCGGCGATCTCATCTACATCGCCGAGAGTGCGCCGGATACCGTTCGCGGATTGGGAGACACGCTGTACTTCGAACTGGGCGCCGGGCGTGACAACCAGGCAGTGCGGCGCGTCGTGCCTGTGGGCGGGAACTCGCTCGTCGTGGCGAATCTCGAACTGCGGCTGCGCAGCCGGATTTTTCCCGAGCTGCTGCAGTACACGCTGTTCGTCGACGGCGGCGACGTCTGGTCGCGCGAGACCGCGGCCGGCCCTCGCACGCGTCGCGCGTCGGCGCTCTTCCTGAACGGATTGAAGTGGACGCCCGGCATAGGGGTGCGCGTCTTCACTCCGGTGGGGCCCTTTCAGGCCAACGTGGGGTACAATCCATTCGCCCAGCCCGGCGGTGCCATCTATTATGACGCGCCGCCGAGCGCCAACACCGGCTTCGCTCCGTTGTACTGCGTCACGCCGGGAAACGCGATTCCGGCGGTCCTCACGAGCAATGGCCGGTACGAGCAGTTGCCGAACGTGAAGTGCAGGGATGATTTCGCCCCTCCGCGGAAGAACTCGTTCCTCAGTCGATTGACGTTCACCTTCTCGATCGGTCCCGACTTCTAGCTCCGCCCTCGCACGTGAGACGCAACACCCGCCGCCGCTTCGTCGTCATCGTCGCCCTGTGCACGCTCGTCGTGCTCGGGCTGATCGGGGTCGGCACCGGTGCGTTTCTCCTGCATACCGACACCGGCCAGGCGGGGTTGCGGCGCAGCATCCAGCAGCAGGTCGCCTCGTCGATGAAGGGAAAGCTGTACATCGGGCCGATGAGCGGAAACTTCTTCACCGGCGTGACGATCGACTCGTTGGAGCTGCGCGACGACGAGGATTCGCTGTTCGTCGCCACGGGCCGCGTGAAGCTCGAATACGATGTGCGAGACATCGTCGACCGGCGGCTGCACTTCCGCCGGCTGGACGTCGAGCGGCCGGTGGTGGTGCTGCGGCAGCACGAGAACTGGACCTGGAACTTCAAGCGGATGTTCTCGTCGGGCAAGCCATCGACGCCTCGCGGACCGGGCGGCGGCTTCGGTGACTTCATCGTCATCGACTCGGCGCACGTCCGAAACGCGAGCTTCCGCGTGACGATTCCCTGGCACGCCGACGATTCGCTGCGGGGCGCGAGACGCGACAGCGCGCTGCGGTTCAACCTCGCGCGGAAGGATCACGAGATTCGCCGCACCAACGAGGGGTACGCGCAGAGTTATCGCTGGACCAACGCGTACGCGGCAGTTTCGCGCGCGCGGCTCGCCGATCCGGACAGTGCGGGTCGGCTGTTCGTGATCGACACCATGCACGCGAACGAGAGCGTGCCCGCGTTCCGGTGGCGCAACGTGTCCGGTGTGGTGCGGTTGCTGGGCGACTCGGCGTGGATCAAGTCGCCGCACTGGGATCTGCCCGGCTCCACGGGTCGTGCCGAGGGCAAGGTGACGTGGGGTAGCGACCTGCCGGTGCGCTACGCAGTGCGCGTGTACGGTGACTCCGTCTCGCTCAAGGATGTGGCGTGGGTGTATCCGACGCTGCCCACGACGGGCGGTGGGCGGATGATTCTGGACATCAGGAACGAGGGCAACCTCCGCCACCTCGACTACGCCTTGAGCGAGCTCGATGTGCGAACGACCGGATCCCGGCTGCGCGGGGCGATGACGTTCGAGACCGGCGGGCCCGTGCTGTCGGTGCACGATGTGAAGCTGCGTGCCGAGCCGGTGGACTGGGATCTGCTCCGCGCGCTGAACGGAAAACCATTCCCGGCCGACTGGCAGGGCACGCTCACGGGAACGGTCACGGCCCGCGGCGGACCGCTCAACCGATTCGTCGTCGACGCCGCGGACATCACCTTCTCGGATCGTCACGTGCCGGGCGCGATCTCGCACTTCACGGGTCGCGGCGAGCTGGACATTCTCTTTCCCGCCTTCACCGCCTTCCACCGATTCTACGCCGCCACGGACAGGCTGGAGCTTCGCACGCTGTCGGCCATCTATCCCGCCTTTCCCAGGCTCGGCGGAATCATGCAGGGCAGTGCGGTGCTGGACTCCTCCTGGCTCGACGTGCGCGTCTCAAACGCCGACCTCACGCACATCGACGGGCCCGGCGAGCCGACGCGCGCCACCGGCGGCGGCCGCGTCACGTACGGCGCGCAGTTCATGACGTACGATCTGGCGCTCCAGGTCTCGCCCCTGTCGGTGACGACGCTCGCGAGGTCGTATCCCACGTTGCCACTGCGCGGCACGTTCTCGGGTCCACTTCGCGTGCGCGGCATCGCGCCCGAACTCGAGGTAGAGGCCGACCTCACGGGGCCTGCCGGTCACATCATCTATGCGGGACGCGTCGACGCCGATTCCATCGGCGGCTACGGCGCGCGCGGAACGGGTTCGTTCGACAACCTGAGCGCCGCGGCGCTCGTGGGCCTTTCGACGCCGGAGTCGCGGCTTGCGGGGGTATACGATGTGGACATCGTCGGCGACTCGCTCGCGACGCTCGTCGGGTCGGTGGGCATGCGGCTCGACCGGTCGGAGGTGGACGGAGTGTCGCTGAGCAGTGGCGTGTCACGGCTCCGCTTCGACAACGGAATCGTCCACGTGGATACGCTCCGCCTGGTCGGCGTACCGGGCACCCTGCGTGCGAGCGGCACGCTCGGGCTCACGCGGTCGGCCGGCGCGGACTCGCTCGTTCTCGCCGTTGCCGTCGATTCGCTCGGGGGGCTCCGCCGGTACTTCAAGACCACGAGCCTCGTGACCGGAGCGCCCGTGAAGGACTCGCTCCTCGGCGCCTTCTCGTTCGCCGGCAGCGCGCGCGGCTGGCTCGATTCCCTCGATGTGCGGGGCGGGCTCACGGCCCGCCGGCTCTACGTCAACGGGACCTACGGTCAGGCGATGACGGGGTCACTCGCCGTGCTCAGCGTGCGCGGACGCAATACTGGACTCGTCGACCTGCGGGCCGACACCGTGGTGGCGGGCGGTATCGGCGTGCGAAGCGCGACGGCGCAGGTCCGACTGATGGACACGGGTCGCGCGCGGTTCGGCGCCGCGGCGGCGACGAGCAATGGGGGCTCGGTGGCGCTGGCGGGTGACTACCTCGCGCGCGGCGACACGACCGACGTACGTCTGGACACCCTCACCATCGCGCTCGGGGATACCAGGTGGGCGTTGCGCCGGCCGACCCGCGTGACGCGGTCTCCACTCGGGCTCGTGATGGATACGCTCGTGCTGGCGAACACCACCGGCGGCAGTATCACGGGGTTCGCGCGTGTACCGGCCGGTTCGCCCGTTCGCGCGGAGCTGAGGGCCGACGCGATTCCACTCCTCGAGCTGGGCCGATTCGCCCAGCTCGGCACGCCGCTGGAAGGGGTGCTCAACGCGACCTTTGCCGTGGCGGGTACGCGCGAGCTGCCGACGATGACGTTCGGTGCCACGGCGCGACAGGTGAAGTTCAGCAACCTGTCGGCCGAGCAGTTCACGCTGGGTGGGGGGTACGCGACCAATCGCGCGACGGTCCAGGCCAACCTGCTGCGCGGCGGGCGCTCGATTCTCGACGCATCGCTGGACTACCCCATCGCGTTGACACTCTTCTCGGCGACACCGACCGGTGATTCGTTGCGCGGCCGCATTCACGCCGACAGTGTCGATCTCGCACTGGTGGAAGCGTTGTCGGCCAAGCTGAAGAACGCGAGCGGCCGGCTGACGCTCGATCTCGCCATCAGCGGTGCGCCGGCGGATCCACACATCGGCGGTGTGGCGAGCGTGCGGGACGGCGCCGTCGACGTGCCCGACGGCGGCCTTCGGTTCGCGGAGCTCGATGGTGTGTTCCGCGTCGACGCCGCTCGTGATTCGCTGTTCGTCGACCGCCTGCGTTTCACCAGCCCCGCCAGTGGTGGCCGCGGAGAGCTGAACGGATCGATCGTGTTCAGGGACAAGCGAAATCCACGCCTCGACCTGCGGTTCGACGCGAAATCGTTGCGCGCCGTGGACCGGCGAACGCTCGCGCGGCTCGACGTGTCGACGGGCGCGGGGGGCATGACGCTGAACGGCACGTACGACGAAGCGACCCTTCGCGGCGCAGTCATCGTCGATCGCGGCACTATCTACATCCCCGAAGTGGTGCGCAAGGAGCTCGAGGAGATCAGCCTCGACGACTTCGCGATGCTGTTCGACACGACCGACGTGCGGAACCGCTCGCTGATGCCGGCGGCGCCAAGCAAGCTCGTCGAGCACCTGAAGCTTGCGGGCGTGTCGATCAACCTCGGCGATGATGTGTGGCTCCGGTCGAAGGAGGCGAACATCAAGCTGGGCGGATCCCTGAACCTGACGCGGGCGCGGGAGGAGCGTGACGCCGGCTATGCATCGTTCGACCGGGATCTGCTGTCGGACTCGTCGAAGTCGGCGCCGCGTTACACCCTCGCGCTGAGCGGATCGTTGAGCGCGGATCGAGGCACGTACGTGCTCGATCTACTCCCCGTGCCACTCCCCGTGCAGCGTGAGTTCCAGGTCCAGCGGGGAAGCATCACCTTCTTTGGAACGTCCGACTTCAATCCGGCCATCGACGTCACCGCTCTCTACCGGGTGAAGCAGTCGAATCGCGCCGACATCCCGGTGCAGGCGCGCATCGTCGGCAACTTCTTTCCGCAGCCCGCGCTCCAGTTGACGAGCCCAGACGCGTCGGTGGCGCAATCGGACCTCGTGAGCTATCTGGCAACTGGGCGTCCATCCAGCGAGCTCACCGATGTCAGCGTGAAACGGGCGCTCGACATTTTCCTGCCGAGTGGCAGCGCGTACCTCACGCAGGCATTGCGCGACCAGTTCAGCTTCATGGATCTGTTCCAGATCCAGTCGGGCAGCGTGAACGACCAGTCGTTGGCCGCCGGAACGAGCCCCGGAGAGCAGGTGAAAGGCATCTTCGCCAGCACGCGACTCGGCGGAGAGAAGCAGATCAGCGACCGCCTCTTCCTGAGCTTCAGCACCGGACTGTGCCCGGCGCTGGGGGGAACGGACGATCCGAACAACTCGGGGCTCCGCGGGCTCGGCAACTCCATCGAGGGCAAGGTGGAGTACCGTTTTCCGCTCACGGGGCCGAACCGTCTCTCGCTGCGCGGCGGTCTCGATCCGTCGGCCGGTTCGCTGCGGTGCGGCACGACGGCCAACGTGCGCGGGTTCGTCGCCACACCCCAGCAATGGGGACTCTCGCTCTTCCGCTCCTGGTCGTTCTGACGCGGCGCGTTCTGCTCATCACGAATCCGGCGTCGCGCCGCGGCGCCGCCCTCGAACGAGCGGCGATGCGCGCCTTCGAGCGCGCGGGCGTCGCGTGCGAAGTGGTGCGAACCGAGAGAGCCGGCCACGCGGGGGAGATCGCGCAGGCGCGGGGCAGGGATCACGACCTCGTGTTCACCCTGGGCGGTGACGGGACGGCGATGGAGGTAGCCGGTGCACTCGCCTGGTCCGGCGTACCGATCGGCGTGCTGGCAGGAGGAACCGGCAATCTGCTCGGTCGCGCGCTCGGGATTCCCCGTTCGGTGAAGCGGGCCGTTCCATCGCTGCTGGACGGCACCGTGCGGCAGATCGACCTCGGTGTCGTGCTCGGCCGCCGGTTCGCCGTCGCGGCCGGCGTGGGCATCGATGCCGCGATGGTGCAGGAGACGCCGCGATGGATGAAGCGACGACTTGGCGTGTTCGCGTACTCGCTCATGGCGACGAGAGCCGCGTTGCGCGCCGTCCTGCTGCGCCGCTTTTTCGCCGTTCGTATAGAAGTGGGCGGCGAGGTGATCGAACGGCGTGCGGCGGCCGTCATGTTCGCCAACTTCGGTGCAATCCTCGAGGACCGGATTGCATTCGGCCCCGGTATCGTCGTCGATGACGGAGTGCTCGACTGCTGCATCTTCTCGCCGACGAACCTGCGGGATGCGCTGCGCATCATGTGGCGCGTGACGCGAAAGGACTTCCGCCCCGACCCATCGATACTATACAAGAAGGGCACGCACTTCCGCCTCACGACGGACCCCGTCCTCGTGTTGCAGGCCGACGGGGAGCTCCTCGGACCGACGCCGGCCGAGGTCACCGTGGAGCCCCTCGCCGCTCATCTGCTGGTACCGCGCCGTTGACCGAACGTCCATTCGCCATCGCTCCGGACGCGTTGCTCGAGCTGCAGCGCGAACGAGACCATCTCCTGATGCTGCACGAGGCGCTGGCCGACGTCACGCGAGCTGCGTCGCTCGAGGCTCGCCTCGAGATCTTCGTGGAGGCGATTCGCCGTCTCGGGTTCGGCCGTGTGACGCTCACGCTCGCGACGACCGAACCAGTCGCGAGCGCGCGGCACCTCATGATCAGCGACTCCTATTTCCCGGACCCCGACGCGCGGTCTCCCTCGCCCGCCGCTGACGCGCTGGCCGTGCCCGTCCGCGACTCGGCCGGCGAGACGCTCGGCTCGCTGCTGCTCGAGGAGCCGCTCGAGCGGGTCCGTCCGTCGTTGATCCGGGTTCGCACCGTGGAGCTGTTCGCGCAGCAGATCGCGTCGGCGCTCGAGCGCGCGTCCCTCGAGACCCTGGCGGAGCGACGCGCCGTACGGGTAAGGAAGCTGCGCGAAGTCGGCGCGGTGCTCGCGCGAACGCTGGACGAAGAAACGATCCTGCACACGCTCGCCCAGGAACTTGAATCGACGCTGCCCATCGCCAGTGTCTGCATCTTTTCGACGACACGATCGGGCGAGATCTGGGCACGTGTTCGTCGCAGCGGTGGGGTCGAGGGCGACATCGAATCCACTCCGGCCGCGACGCGTGCGCTCGCCGAGGCATCGATGGCGGCCCGGCGCGAGCTGTCCGAGCAACGGCTTGTGGCCCTGCCGGTGGTGCTCGCCGGATCCGTGCTCGGGGTGATCGTGGCCGAGTCGCGCGACGCGGCGGAGGTACCGCCCGACGATGTCGAGTTCCTGCAGACGATTGCCGCCCAGACGGCGGCCGCGCTCGGCAACGCGCGCATCCATGCCGACGCCCAGCGTCAGCACCGGCAGATGGAGGCGTTGGCGGATGTGGCCCGGGCGGTGGGAGAATCACTGCGCCTGGAGCAGGTACTGCGACTCATTCTCGGTCACGCGACCGCACTGCTGCGAACGGACGGCGCGTGCATCTCGCTGCTGCGCGACGGCCGGCTGGAGGTGGTCGCGGGCATTGGCACGGGCGATTCGCTCGTCGGGATGTGGATGCCGCTCGTCGGCAGCATGAACGGGCGCGTCGTGCGCACGGGGACCTCCATCGTCGGTGATGCGTCGTCCGACCCCGAGGCCTTCTCTCCGACGGTGACGGCGGCGTCCATCAGGAACGTCATCATCGTGCCGCTCGCGACTGCGGAGGGACCGATCGGCGCGCTGAACGTGTTCAACCGGAGCGCGCCCTTCACGCACGATGCGGCTGACGTCCTTCAGCGGTTCGCCGACCAGGTCGCCGTGGCGGTCGTGAACGCGCGCCTGTTCGAGGATGTCACGGCCAGTCGCGCGCTCGCCGAGCGCCATCAGCGCGTCGTGGAAACCTCGTCGGACGCGATCGTGATCACGGACCTCGAACGGCGGATTGCCTTTGCCAATCCGGCGGCGATCGCGTTCTTCGGACACGGTGAGGCACTGATCGGCATGCCGGTGTCGCGCACGTTGTCGGAGGAGATGCACGACGAAGTGCGGCGGCGCGAGGACGACGCGCTGGCCGGTGAGCCGCAGCGCTACGAGGGCACGGTGCTGCGGGCGGATGGCGAACTCCGGAGAGTCGCGGTCACGACGGCGCCGCTCCGCGAGCACGGCACCACGACGGGAATCGTCGCGTCGTTGCGCGACGTGACCGACGAGCGGCGCGCGCGCGACGCCGTGGCCCAGTCGGAGGCGCGGTACCGCAACCTGTTCGAGTCAGCCAGCGACGCGATCTACACGATAGACCTTCGCGGTGCGTTCACCTCGGTGAACGAGGCGACCATCGCGATGACCGGCTACGCGCGCGGCGAGCTGCTGGGCCGTTCGTCGCGGCATCTGTTCGACGACGAAGGGGACCTCGCGTGCGCCGTCGAGCAGTTCGACCGGGCAGCCGCAGGGGCGCCGGCGCGGTACGAGTGCCGATTCCGGCGGGCGGACGGCCAGCACCGGCTCGCCTCGATCACCAATGCACCGATGCGTCACGGCGCCGAGATCGTCGGCGTGCTGGGTGTGGCGCGCGACGTGACCGATGAGCGCGCGCGCGCTGGCGCGCTGGCGCGGTCGGAGGCGCGATACGCCCGCCTCGTCGAGTCGGCCTCGGATGCCATCTTCACCGTGGACAATGACGGGTGTTTCACCGCCGTGAATCGCTCGCTCGAACTGTCTGTCGGATTGTCCCGTGATTCGCTGCTCGGCGCACCGCTCGCGCCGCTGGTGGATCCGCGCGACTTGGCGACGGCGACCGACGTGCTGCACCGAACGCTGACAGGCGAACGCACCCGCGCCTCGCTCCGCTTTCACGCCGCGGACGGCACCCTGCGCTCCGGATCGGTCATCACGGCGCCCGTGCTTGACGAAGGCGTGATCGTGGGCGCCCTGGGCATCATGCGCGACATCACCGACGAACAGCGCATCGCCGACCAGATGCTCCAGCAGGAGAAGCTCGCCGCCGTCGGACAGCTGGTCAGTGGTGTCGCGCACGAGCTCAACAACCCGCTTGCGGCGGTGATGGCGTTCTCGGAGCTGCTGCTCGCCTCGGGCGTCGCGCACGATGCCGACACGCGATTCGCCATCGACACGATTCACCACGAGGCAGGACGCGCCGCGAAGATCGTGACTCACCTCCTCACCTTCGCGCGCCAACGACCGGCGGATCGCACGGATGTGGACCTCAACGCGATCGTCAGCGACACGGTGACGCTGCGTCGCTACGCATTGCGCGCGGCGCAGATCGACGTCGATGTCGATCTCGACCCGGGCCTGCCGCGCACGTGGGCCGACCCGTTCCAGCTTCAGCAGGTATTGTTGAACCTGATCGGCAACGCCGAGCAGGCACTGGCCGAGTGGAGCGGACCGCGCCGCATCGCGATCTCGACGAGGCAACACCCGGGAGGGCTGGTCATCGCCGTGTCGGACACCGGACCCGGCGTCGCGCCCGAACAGCGCGACCGCATCTTCAATCCCTTCTTCACCACGAAGCCCGTCGGCCAGGGCACGGGGCTCGGTCTCTCGATCTCGGATGGGATCGTGCGGCAGCACGGCGGGCAGATTCGCGTGGAGTCACCGCCGGGCCAGGGCGCGACGTTTCTCGTTGAGCTTCCCATCGTCCCGGGAGTGGAATTGCCGGAAGCGCGCACTCGGGCCACGGTGCAGGCGAACCGCGTCGTGCGGCGCGTGCTCGTCGTGGACGACGAGGCGCCCATTCGAGTGGCCATCTCCACCTTTCTCACGACGCTCGGGCACGACGTCACCATGGCCGCAGGGGGGATGGATGCCCGTGCGCTCCTGAAGTCGCGCGAGTATGATGTGGTGATACTGGATCTGCGGATGCCCGACCTGGGTGGCGACGCGTTGTTCGAGGAGCTTCGCCGGCGTGACGACCGCCACGCCCACCGCGTCGTGTTCGTGACCGGCGACGCCGAGAGCGACGCCGCGCGCCGCTTCCTCACGCGGGCGGGCCGGCCGGTAGTGGGCAAGCCGTTCCAGCTGGACGAACTCGCAACGGTGATCGCGGGCGTGACGACCTGATGGCCAAGATTCTGATCGTCGATGACGAGCCGCACATCAGCTCGGCGCTGGGACGCTACTTCGAGCGAGCGGGCCACGACGTGCTCCGCGCCGCCACCGGCGAGGAGGGCGTGGCGCTGGCGATCAGTGAGCGGCCCGCCGTCATGCTGCTCGACCTGCACTTGCCCGACATCTCGGGATTCGAGGTCCTCGCGCGCACGCGCGAGCAGCGACCGGTCGTCATCATGATCACCGGGCACGGCGACATTCCCCTCGCGGTGCAGGCCATGCAAGGCGGCGCGGAAGGGTTCCTGACGAAGCCGGTGGAGCTCGCGCACCTCGGCGCGGTCGTGGACCGGGCGTTGGAAAAGGCACAGCTGCGCGAGCTCACCCGCGCTGCGGGGGCGCGCACGGGTCGCGCGGCCACCGAGATGCTGCTGGGCCCCTCTGCCCCGATGCGCGAGCTCGCGCAGCAGATCGAACTGCTGTCGCGCAGCGAACGGGCCGTCGCACTCATCGTCGGGGAGAGTGGGGTGGGGAAGGGGCGTGTCGCCCGCGCCATTCATGCGCTTGGACCGCGTGGTGCGCGTCCGTTCCACGAGGCGAGCTGCGCGCTGCGTCCAACCGATGTGCTGGACGCCGAGTTGTTCGGAGCGGAACGCGCGGAAGAAGGACCGCTGCCGGGACTGTTCGAGGCGTCGGACGGCGGCACGCTGTTCCTCGATGAGGTCGCCGACCTGCCTGACACATTGCAGCCCACCCTGCTGCGCGCGATCGAGGATCGGCGCGTGCGCCGCACCGGCGGGGCACGCGAGGTCCCCGTGGACGTACGGCTGATCGCCGCCACGGTGCGCGATCTCGCGACCGAGGTGACCGAGGGACGCTTCCGCGAGGACCTGTACTATCGGCTGAGCGTGATGCCACTCTACCTGCCCCCGCTCCGCGCGCGATCTCCTGAAGATCTGCGAGAGACCGTGGCCGCCCTCGTCACCGATCTGCGGCGTGGGCTGCAGCACGCGCCATACGGCGTCAGCGACGAGGCGCTCGAGGTCATCGGCGGCTATCCGTGGCCGGGCAATGTTCGTGAGCTGCGCAACGTGCTCGAGCGGGCACTGCTGCTCGCACGGGGGGAAGAGCTGTTGGGCGTGACGCATCTCGCGGCCGAGGTGCGCGGCATCGGCGACGACGCCGCGCTGCCGCATGTGTCGCGGTCGCTTTCCGAAGTGGAGCGCGCGCACATCGAGCGTACGCTGCGAGCACACGGCGACAACCGCACGCGTGCATCGCGCGAGCTGGGTATCTCCCGCGCCACGTTGATCAAGAAGATCCGCGAGTACGAGCTCGGCGAGCGAACGACTGGGTCGCACCTTCGCGTGGAGGATACATGACGGAACTGCTCGAGCACGATGCGATGACGTGCCGCGCCTGTGGGAATGAGGAACGCGCATCGGAAGGGTATCCGTGCATCACGTGCGGCACCTTCATCTGCCAGATCTGCAACATGCGCGGCGTCGAGAAGTGCAAGGCGTGCGCGCTGAAGGACAAGCCGATGCCCACGTGGCTCGCCGATTGACCGACCGTTCATGACGTCGTACGAGGCGTGCGGTCTGCTGGTGGGTCATGCGACGGATGCCGACGGTGCCACGGGATGCACGGTGGTGCGCGGCGTGGACGGTCCCTTTCGCGCTGCGGTGCACGTCGTCGGCCGCGCAACCGGCACGCGCGAACTCGCTCTGCTCGATCCGGGTCAACTCGTCGACCGGGTGGACGCCATCCTCCTCGCAGGCGGCTCGGCCTACGGGCTCGACGCGGCGGCGGGAGTGATGCGATGGATGGAAGAGCGAGGCCGGGGCTTCCCGGTGGGCATTGGAGTCGTGCCGATCGTGCCCGCGGCCGTCGTGTTCGATCTGGCTCCGCTGGGCCGGTTCGACGCGCGCCCGACGCCAGCGCTTGGTCACGCCGCCTGTGAGGCCGCAAACTCCACCCCGACCGAAGGATCGGTCGGGGCCGGCACGGGTGCGACCGTGGGCAAGGTGGCCGGTGCCGCGCAGAGCATGAAGGGTGGATGCGGCGTCGCAGGCGCCGACGAGGGCAACGTCGTCGTGCGGGCGCTCGCCGTCGTGAATGCGTTCGGTGACGTGCGCGACGGATCGGGGCGCATCGTGGCCGGCGCACGCGACGGAGATGGGGGGTGGCTGGATACCGCAGCGCACGTCGCGCGGAGCGCCGGTCCGGCGACCCGATTCGACGCGCTCGCCGGACGCAACACCACGCTCTGCGTCGTCAGCACGAACGTCGCGCTCGATCGCGTCCAGCTCGCGTCCCTCGCGCGTGCGGCGAGCGCAGCACTGTTCCGCCGCATCACGCCCGTCGGGACCCCGTACGACGGAGACGTCGTGTTCGCCACCGCGCCGTGCGTCGACGGCATCGTGGCATCGCCACTACAGGTGGAAGCGATGGCGGTTGGCGCGCTCGAATTGGCGATCGAGCGCGCCGTGCGCACGCGCACCGCGGGTGAGATCCTGTCGTGACGGCGGAGGAGCCCAACTGTGCCATCGTGCGCACGCCGCTGGCCCCGGTGTTCGCCGAACCGCGCGTTGCGAGCGCGCAGATCTCGCAGCTCGTCGCCGGACGGTGCCTCGATCTCCTCGAGCGCCGCGATGATTGGTACCGCATCCGCGGTCCCGACGAGTACGAGGGCTGGCTACATCGCGGATACCTGTCCCCCGCACCGGGCGACGGATCGCGACAGATCGTGCACCTCGATCGTGTCTCGCTCGGCTGCGTCACCACCAATGGCGACGGCGGCCGGCGTGCGATGCCGCTTGGATCCCTGCTCTCGCCGGAAGAACGCGTGAAGAGCGGCGAGGCGATCGGCATCGCGGATCGCGAGACTCGCTTTCCGACCGAGGCGGGGGCGATCACGCGCACCGCGCAACTGTTCTTCGAAGGCACGAGCTACCTGTGGGGCGGCGTGACTCCGTGGGGTGCCGACTGCTCCGGACTCGTACAGACCGTGTTCTGGCTGCATGGCATCCAGCTGCGGCGCGATGCCTGGCAGCAGGCCGAGCAGGGAGTGCAGGGCGAGCGCGATCCCCTCGCCGCCCGCGCCGGCGACCTGCTCTTCTTCTCCGATCGCGTCGACCACCACATCTCGCACGTCGCGATCGCGCTGGGCAACCAGCGGCTCGTCCACCTCGCGCTCGGCCGCGGCGGCTTTGCCGTGGACAACCTGACGGATGAGCGCGACCCCTACGTGGCGAAGTTGCGCGAGCGGTTCGTGCACGCGCGTCGCGTCCTCACGCCGGCGGCGCTTCGGGACTGAGCCGCTAGTCCCGCGCGCGCGACGTGTTCGCGTCGGCGGATACGCGGAACCAGCCGCGCACGACATAACCGTTCAATCGAGCCGGCTCGAACCGCGCCGTCTGCAGCCAGTCCACGACCACCTGCCGGTTGGCCTCGGCGCCCTTACCGGATATCTGGAGCGTGGAGAGGTCGGCGCGACCCAGCGTGTCGACCTGCACGAGGATGTCGAGCGCCACCGGCGCCTGCGCCGTGGCGCCCACGAGCGCGGGTCCGCCACCACCGATTGGCCGCGGGGGAGTGAGGGCGTCCTGTTCCATCCGCGGACTGATGCCCGGGCGAACGGCGCAGGCGGTGAGGACGAGAAACAGGAGCGCGAAGCATGCGCGAGCGGAGCGGTTGTTCATCCGGGACCCGGGGTTGCGGAACATCGACAGTCAGAAGCGGGAGACACTGAGTATCTGCATTGCGACGGCATTGCGCGCAACGCCTGCATGGAGCGGCGCCATTCCCGCGCACTCCAGTGCGCGGCGACCGTCACGACCACCAGCGCGGCCGTCGAGGGGCGAGCCTCGCCAGCAACGCGAGTCCCACGCTCACCATCAGTCCCTTGAGCAGCACGGCGGCGATCGCGGCGTACAGCAGCAGGGTGACGACCTGCGGCGTGATGGCCGGGTCGACCGAGTGCATCCATACCCAGCGCATCACGCCCTGGCCGATGGACCAGAGTCCCGCAGAAGCGAGCACGGTGAGTGCCGCCCAGCCGAGAGCCAGCAGCCAGAGCGTCGCTGCCGCGACACCGCCCGATGTCCCGACGACCCACTCCGCGCAGGCATGACACTTCTTCGCCTCGCGCGGGATCTGCGAACAGCAGTACGGACATGATCGCTCGATGGAGACGAGCGGTTCTTTCGACGACCGGGCGGTGAAGGCAGTGGCGAGCATGCGAGGACGCTCCGCGAAGGGGACGACCTCACTACGCACGGACCATCGCGCCGGTGTCGCCGGGATCAGTCGAGCAGGTTCGCCGGCACCGTGCCACCGTTCTCGGCCAGCTTCGCCATCACCTGCTTGTGCAGCCACACGTTCATCTTCGCGCTGTCGTTCGTGTCGCCCGTATAGCCGAGCTCCTGGGCCAGTGCGCGACGGTTGGCGAGGTCACTGTCGATGCCGACGAGCTTCATCAGGTCGACAATCGACTCCCGCCAGTTCAGCTTCTGCGACGAGGCCGCCTTCATCTCGTCGAGCCGCGCGGCGACGTCCACTGGTGACGTTGCGGTTACGGCGGGTGCCGAGGTGGACGCCGGGGCCATTGGCGTGGACGACATTGCCTTGTTCTCGGCCGCCGCCTGCTTGCGGGCACTGTTGCCCATGATCTTGCCCATGATCGATCCGAAAATGCTCATGTCGACGCTCGGAGAAGGAATCGTGCAGCGACGGCGGAGTGCGTCGCGTGGGATGCCGGGAACACAGGCAAGTACCCGGCCGACCGCTCCCTCACGGATTTGCTCCGCGTCAGCGAGGACGAGAGCTTCGCGGGATCAGCTCATCCACGCCGAGGCGGGCGCGGCTGGCGCGTTCACCGCTGGCCGTACCTGCAGTGCCACCTCCGCGTGCGTGGCGCCGTCCAATCCCACGCGCATGAGGTAGCCGCCGGCGAGATCGAGCGGGAGATCGAGCTGCGCGATCAAGGGAAAATCCATGTCCACCACGCCCTGCGGTGGCGTCGCCACCCCGAGTTCGCCGTCGCTGCTCCACAACTCCGTACCGCTCGGGCTGAGCCACTGGAGAGTGACGCGATGGCTGCCCGCATCGGACGCCGTACCCTTGAGGTGTACCACGAGCGTCGCACGCGGGTGCAATGCCGGTAGCGACGCGACCTGCAACGCGTCGAATACTCCAAGGATGTTGAGCTTTCCCTCCTGCGAGAGATTGGCGGCGTCGGCGAAGAGGGCGAAGGTGACATGCATGAAAGCGAAACTAGCGTCGGGTGCCGCGGTTTGCGACGGCCTCTCGCCCGTCTAGCTTTCGGCATGGGATCGACACTGCGTGCCACCACTCTTCGTTCCACCACGGCGACGCCGCACGGCATCACGGGCACCGACCTGCTGCTGTTGCTGATGGCCCTCATCTGGGGCGTCAACTTCGTCGTCGTGAAGTTCGCGACGGGCGTCTTTGCGCCTCTGGCCTTCAATGCACTGCGCGTGGGACTCGCGGTGGTCGTGCTGTCGGTCGTCGTCCGGGTCGGTGGACATGCGTTACCACGAGGGCGCGACCTGCGCATCCTGCTGGGACTGGGATTTCTCGGCAATGGCGCGTATCAGATCCTCTTCATCGAGGGAATCTCCCGCACGCGCGCCGGCGATGCGGCACTGCTCATCGCCGCCGCACCGGCATTCATGGCCATCATCGGCTGGCTGCGAGGTAGCGAACGCACCGCACCACGGGGCGTGGCGGGCATCGTCCTCTCGCTCGTCGGCATCGTGTTCGTGGTGTTCGGCGACTCAACCGCGGGCGCGTCGGGTGGCTCCGCGATACTGGGCGACGTGCTGATCCTGATCGCCTGTCTCTGCTGGTCGCTCTACACGGTGTTGCTCCAGCCCTTCACCGAGCGCGTCGATGGGATTCCGCTCTCCGCGGTGACGATGGCGGGTGGCGCCGTGCCGCTGCTGCTCGTCTCCCTGCCGTCCCTCGCGCGCACGGAGTGGCCGTCGGTCACGATGGGTGCATGGTCGGCGGTGGCGTACAGCGGTTTGCTCGCCCTCGCCCTCGCATATCTCTTCTGGTATCGCGGCGTGAAAGACCTCGGCCCCACACGCACGGGGATGTACGCCAACCTGCAACCCGTGATCACTCTCGTGGCGGCGTGGGCAACCATCGGCGAGACACCGCACCTGCTGCAGCTCGTCGGAGCAGCCTGCATCATGGGCGGACTCGTGCTCACCAGGACCGGGCGCCCGCGCAGCACGATACCGGTGGCTGAATGACGACGGTCGTCCTGTTCGACATCGACGGCACCATTCTGTGGAGCGACGGCGCCGGTCGCCGCGCCGTGAACCGCGCGCTGGAGGATGTGTTCGGCACGTTGCCGCCCGACGGACACGAGTTCGATGGCAAGACCGACCCGCAGATCGTGCGTTAATTGATGACGCTGGCCGGCGTGAGCGAGGAGCGGATCGAGAAACGACTCCCCGATGCGATCGCGCGGTACGTGGAACTGCTGACGACCGAGCTGGGCGACACCGATCACGGCGACAAGGTGTATCCCGGCGTCCTCGCATTGCTCGACACACTCGAGGCGCGCGACGATGTACTGCTTGGGCTGCTCACCGGCAACGTTCGTGAGGGAGCGATGGCAAAACTGGCCGCCGTCCGCATCGATGCCGAGAGGTTCCGGGTTGGCGCGTTCGGCTCGGACCACGCCGCGCGGGCCGAGCTTCCTGCCATCGCGCGCGCCCGCGCCGAGCAGGTCACCGGCCGAGCGGTGCCGGGAACTCGCGTCGTGGTGATCGGCGACACGCCGGCCGACATGGGCTGCGGACGTGGCATCGGCGCGCGCGCGATCGGCGTCGCCACCGGTCGGTATACCACCGATGCACTTCGCGCCTGTGATGCGTCGGCGGTATTTCCCGATCTCACGGACACTGCGGCCGTCGTGCGTGCCATCGTGGGCGACTAGATGCTCGAGGTCGAGCTCAAGAGCGTCGTGGACGACGTGCCGCTCCGCCGCGCGGCGATCGAGGCGGCTGGCGCCGTGCTCACCTTCGAGGGTCGACTCGCCGATCGCCGCTACGACACGCTGGATGGTTCGCTCGTCGCGCGCGATCACGTGCTCCGTGTGCGAGGCTACGGCAGGCGGGCCGGGGAGCGCGCAGAGCTTGGCTGGAAAGGCCCGACGGGTCGCGAAGATGGGTACAAGGTACGGGAGGAGCTGGAGGTGTCGGTCGACGACTCGACCGCCATCGCGGCAATCCTCGAGCGCCTCGGCTTTTGCGTCACCGTCGCGATCGATCGCGAGATCGCGCAGTACGACTTGCATGGTGCGATGGTTCGCTTCGAGACCTATCCACGCATGGATCATCTCGTGGAAGTCGAGGGCTCGCCCGACCGCATCGAGCGCGCGATCGCGGCACTCGGCCTGCCTCGCGGCGGATTCACTGCGGAACCGCTCACGGAGTTCGTGCTGCGCTTCCAGGCGCGCACTGGCGCACCGGCCGCGCTCAGCGATGCGGAGTTGCGCGATGTTTCCGCGCCGACAGTTCACGATGCCTGACCCGCTCGCCCTGCCGGAGATCGCGCGGTCGTTGCGATCCCTCGGGACGCCGCGGGATGTGGCGAGCGAGTCGGCCCACGACGCGATCTTTCCTCCACTCCTCGCGGCGCGAGCGAGGGCGAGCGACATGGAACTCGCCCTCTCGTCCTTCGCAGGCGAAGCCCTGGCCGCCACCATCGAGGCGCGCGCGAGCGCTGCCGCGCAGGTGCACGCGACCGATCCTGCACAGGCCCGCGCCCGTTCCGCGCTGGCGATCGAGTGCCTGGAACAGTTGCGCGACGAGTTGCTGCGCCTCGATCGACTGGGACAGGATACGCGCGACCGACTGGCGGACGGAACCCCGTGGCAGCGCTGGGTCGAACAGCTTCGCCGCGTCTTCATGGAAGCGGATCGTGCGTGCGTTCACCTGTCCACGGTACTCGCCGATGCCTGCGCCGTTCGCCCACCGGCGCGTCGCTGGTTCGGACCATGATCGCGGGCATCGGTGTCGACCTGGTGGACGTGCAACGCGTGCGTCGCCTGCTCGATCGAAAAGGGGAACGCGCACTACGGCGACTGTTCACGGACGGCGAGCGGGCGTACGCCGATACCCACCCCGAGCCGGCGCGCCAGTTGGCGGCGAGGGTCGCGGCGAAGGAGGCGGCCTTCAAGGCGCTCGCGGGCAACGCGCTCGCCCGGTCGATCGGCTGGCGCGAGCTGGAGGTGGTCGCGCGAGCCAACCGCTCCCCGCTCCTGCTCCTGCATGGACGGGCGCTCGACCGCGCGACGGAACTGGGCGTCGTCAGGATTCATTTGTCGATCACGCACACCGACCTGACCGCGGCGGCCTTCGTCGTCGCCGAATGCGATGCGCGAATCGTCGACGCGATCGATCCCTAGCGCCCGTTTGTGAATCCCGATAACTTCTCTCGGCTATGAGAATCAGAACCATTCTCTGCCGGGCAATCCTCGTCGTGGGAACCGTCGCAGCCCTCCCTGCCGCGGCGCAGGAGCATCCCGCGCGACGGGTCGCGAACATCGTCAGCGTGGCGGTCGAGGAATACGGAAAAGCGGTCGACGCGACAGGTCGGCTGGTGAGCACGCAGGAATATCAGGAGGCCAACGACTTCCTGATCGATGCGAAACGGGCGGCAGAGCGGCTGTCCGGCGCCACCGCTGGCCCCGCGCGACTGCTCCTGGATTCCATCGCCCGGGCCGTGACACTGCGTCGATCACCGGCGACACTGGATTCGCTCGAGCGGCGGTTCGCGAATGTGCTCGGAAACGAGGCCAGACTCGAGCTCCCCCGTCGCCAGATCGATCTCGCCGAGGGTCGGACGATCTTTCAGCAGTCATGCGCGACATGCCACGGTGTGACGGGACGAGGCGACGGTTCAGCGGCCGCACGGATGAATCCGCGGCCCCCCGCCATCGGCACGGCAGACCATATGCGCGGTATCACGCCGGCGCTCATGTTCCGCATCACGTCCATCGGCATCGCGGGAACGCCGATGGCGGGCTTCGCCGGCACGCTCACGCCGGACCAGCGCTGGAACGTCGTGGCGTACGTGAACACGTTGCGCACGACGCGGGAGCAGCAACTCGAAGGCGAGGGACTCTTCACGCAGCGATGCGCCTCATGTCACGGGGTGAGCGGCGCGGGCGATGGGACACTGGCTCGGTCACTCACCAAGCTGCCGCCGGAAATCGGCACCGTGGCCTGGCAGGTGGAGCACAGCGACGAGCAAGTCGCGCTCGTGGTGCGCGAAGGCATGCCGGGCACCGCGCTGCCGGCATAGCGTGGCCCCTACCCCGCGCAGGGGGCGCGCATAGTAGCCGTACAACCCCCCCGGGCCCATCGGTGTGGTATAAAAAAAATTCCCGGCCCCCGATAACTGGGGATTGTTTATATAGGG
>JAJAYP010000116.1 GCA_026786185.1 Gemmatimonadaceae bacterium | reverse complement strand
CGTACGGCGAGAGGCGTACGGCGCGTCGTGTGGCGGAGCGAGTGAGGCGTGCGGCGTGAATTCGGAAGGAAACTATCATGAGATTATGACAGTTGTCAGCCGAGGGCTCCATGTCCGAGCCGGGTGCAACAATCGCGATCAGTCCATCCAACCGCTCCCATCCGAATCCCCGCCGCACGCCGTACGCCTCTCTCCTCACGACGCGCCGCACGCCTTTCGCCGTACGTGAACTGCCGTTCCGCGTGCGTCGAGTTCAAACCCCAACCTTCCCCATCCTCGCATACGCCCGCCCCCGCCATGCCTTGGGCCGGCGCACCGTACTCAACACGATCCGCAGCGCCGCGAGCGGATCCGCCAGGGGCGACAGCCAGAACGCCATGCCCGTGCGCGCGTACGACGCTGCAAGCGCGCGCTGCAGCAGCACGCGCACGAGCAACAGGATCCCCGACATCAGGGCCACGAGCTTCGCGGGTTCGCCGAGCGACACGCCGGACAGCCACACTGCGCCGAGGAGGATGAGCGCCGGGAGCGGAATGCCCTGCACGAGCAATAGGAAGATCACGTCGCCCCACTGACGCCATGTGGTCGACGCATCCTTGAGGTCGATCGACCGGCCCCATTCGCGCCACGTCTCACGCACCGACGTGTAGGAGCGCACGTCGTACAGCCGGGACCCGTCGAGGAATCCCACGCGGCGTCCGGCGCGCGCGAGATGGCGCGCGAGCGTGACGTCGTCGCAGAACGAGGCCCGCGCGCTGCGGTAACCGCCCGCATCCAGCAACACCGTTCGTCGCGCCAGAAAGCACTGGCCGTTCGCCATCACGCGCTCCGGATCTGCATCCGTTCCGGCCGCTCCCACGCGGTAGACGAGCGTCACCAGCAGTGCGGGTTGAAGCCACCGCTCCGCGGCGCTCTCGATCCTGAATCGTGGAGAGAACGACACGGCATCATATCGGTACTCGATGGCCGCGTGTACCGCGCCAGCCGCCAGACCGGGCCGCGGCTCCGTGTCCGCATCGATGCCGAGCACCCAGTCGCCGGTGGCGTGACGGACTCCATGTTCGAGCGCCCAGACCTTGCCCACCCAGCCAGCCGGAAGCGGATCGTCGCGCAGCAGGCGAATGCGGCGATCACGTGTCGCCGCGTCCATCACCAGGGCAGCCGTGCCGTCGGTACTACCGCTGTCCACCACGAGGATCTCGCCCACGAGCGGCCCTTGGGCCATGAGTCCGCGGAGACACGGTGCAATGCGATGCTCTTCGTTGAGGGTCGCGACGAGCACGCTCACGGTGGGCGTGGACGACGCACTGTCGATCGGCGCGACCGCGGGCCGGCGGTGCCGGCCCGGAAGGAGTCGAACGGTCAGGAGCGCGAGCGCGGCGACCTTCGCCAGCGCCAGGAGAAGAAGCACGCCAGAAAACTATGGCACGCGCCAGCGAGGACGTAGTGGCGCTGCTGGTGCCGTCCGGAGCGTCAGGTCAGCGTCCGCTGGACGACCTCTCGTTCACTGCCGCGCGGTGGCGAGCAGATTCAAATCGATTGCTGACGCGACGCGGAGCGCGGGCTTCGCGTCAACGCAATACCGCTCGAGGCAGGCCTCGTCGCATCGGAGCCAGTCCGGCGGGATCGGCGCCAGTCGCCGCTTCTCCACCTGAGCCTCGAAACACAGCCATCCGCACCCCAGCCCGGCGCTGAGTACCGGCCGCCGTCCCTCCACCACTCGCCGATCGCGATTCACTTTGCGCCGGTCGTCGTTCACCGCGACACCGACGCTCGATTCGCGCCGATCGCCCGCACGACGGTCACCGAGCTGTGGGACGACATCCCACGCCTGCCATTCGATCCCGCGAGAATCCTTGAAGGTACGATATCCCATCCCTGCCCCCCGCGTCCGACTGTCGCTGCGCCACGCGTGTGGTCGCGTTCGCTTCGCCCAGTATCTAACCAATATTCTGCGCAGGGATAATGCCATAATGCGCACAATTCGGAAGTTTGTTCGGGCGCGCGGCCGGCGTGTCACGGCCGTCGTCGCAGCATGTGCGTCGTCGGTCTCGCTGATGCATCCTGGGGATGCTGATGAGAAGCGGCCCCCACGATAACGTGCGGTGCGCGAGGCGGCACGGCCGGTGCATACGCGGGGATCGCCATCCTTGCCTCCAGGAGTTCCTTCGTGCGCCAATCGTGTCCAGTCGTCGTTCTGCTTGCGCTCGCGGCGCAACTCGCCGTTGCGCAGTCGTCCGACCCCACTCGCCGCGACAAGACGTTTCTCACGCGACGCGATCTCCTGATCTCGGGCATCGCGCTCGGCGCCACCGGGTTGATATCGATTTTCGACGATGACATCGCCCTCGCGTCGCGCCAGCCGCGCTTTCGAGGCGCGAATCTGCAGAACTTTGCCACGAAGGTGAGCAAGGTCAACGAGACGACGCTCACGGCCGCGGGAATCCTCACATACGGAATCGGGCGGCTCACCAGGTCGCGAACGACCGTCGATATCGGCTTGCACGCGACCGAGGCCGTGGTCCTCGCCAGCTTGGCGAGCCAGATCATCCGCAGTCCGCTCGGTCGTGCCAGGCCATATGAGGCGGGTGACACGAACCAATATGACTTCAAGTTCGGCGCGGGGTTCCGGCGTGGCGACGCCGGATTCCGGAGGCGGGCGTTCCCCTCGATCCATACCTCCTCGAGCATGGCGGTCGCCACGGTACTGACCATGGAGATTCACCGCCGGCGGCCGGCGGCGACTCCCTTCGTCGCGCCCGTGCTGTTCGCCGCGGGCATCCTTCCAGGCCTGGCGCGCATCCAGCTCAACCAGCACTGGGGAAGCGATATCGCCGCCGGCGCATTCATGGGCGTGCTGGGCGGTTACAAGGTGGTGTCGTACTCCCACTCACACCCGAACAATCGTTTCGACCGAGCGCTCAAGAACTTCTCGGTCGTGCCCACCGCGAATGGACCGGCGCTCCAGTATTCGCCGTTCTGATCGTGCCAGCTCTTTCCTCGAGAAAAACATCAACCATGCCCACCTCCTCACGTAGTTCTTCCGCCATCCGCAAGGGTGGAGCACAGACCGCCGCCGGCGAGACGGCATCCCGCAACGACGGACATCCCCTCGTCGGCCAACGCGGCCGCGAAATCCAGGCGTTCGGAAGCATCACGCGCATACCGATCGGACTCAGCGAAAAGGTGTGCAAGGCGAGCGTCGCGGCGCTCAATCAGGTGCTCGCGGACACGATGACGCTGCGCGACCTGTACAAGAAGCATCACTGGCAGGTGTCGGGGCATACCTTCTACTCGTTGCACCTGCTGTTCGACAAGCACTACGAGGAACAGGCGGAGCTGGTGGACAGCGTGGCCGAGCGTATTCAGCTGCTGGGCGGGCTGGCGATCGCGATGGCGGCGGATGTCGCGGAGCTCACGAAGATCGAGCGTCCGCCGAAGGGTCGCGAAGAGGTGCCCGTGCAGATTTCCCGCTTGCTCGAAGCGCACGAGCACATCATCACCGAGTCGCGCGAGTTCGCGAAGAAGGCGAGCGACGCCGGCGACGAGGGCACCAACGATCTCCTGATCAGCGACGTGGTTCGCGGCAATGAGCTGCAGGCGTGGTTCGTGGCGGAGCACCTGGTCGACACGCCGTCGGTAAGGGCAGACTGACGATACAGGATGGTGAACCGTGAACCGTGAACCGTGAACGCGTTCACCGTCGTTACGGTTCACGGTTCACCGTTCACGCGCAGTTCGCAGTTATCAGGGCGCCACTTCGTGAAACGTCACCACGGTCTCGCGTTCCAGCGCCCAGCGCAATCCCCATGAGTCCTCGAACAGGATCAGGGGATGTCCCTTCGCGTCGTAGAGCAGCATGCGGCCGCGGTCGCGCGAGATGCGCTCGATCTCGTCCGCGGCGCCCACCACCCAGCGCGGATATCGGGCACTGATCTTCTCCAGCCGGCAGGGCGCGCCGTACTCGTGTTCCAGCCGGTGCATCATCACGTCGAATTGCAGTTGTCCCACTGCCCCAACGATGGGAGTCGGACTGAGCGTGTCCGTGCCGGACGTATAGAACACCTGCGCCGCGCCCTCCTCCGTCAGCTGGCGCAGGCCGGCGTCCATCTGCTTGCGCTTGAGGGGGTCCGTCGCGATCACGCGCGCGAAATGTTCAGGCGCGAATCTCGGGATGCCTGAGAACTCCAGCGTCGCGTCGGCGGCGAGCGTGTCGCCGATACGCAGGGTGCCGCGATCCATCACGCCGATCACGTCGCCGGGCCATGCCTCCTCCACCGCCGATCGCTCGCGGGCGAGGAACTGCTGGGCGCTGGAGAGTCGGAGCGTCTTGCCCGTGCGCACATGCGTCACCTGGAGTCCGGGCTCGAACTTCCCCGAGCAGACCCGCACGAAAGCGACGCGGTCGCGATGCCTCGGGTCCATGTTCGCCTGGATCTTGAACACGAAGCCGGCGAACGATGGATCGGCGGGGTCCACCAGCCCGGTGCTCGCTTCCCGCGCGGTGGGGGGCGGCGCAAGCTCGACGAACTCCTTCAGGAACGGCTCGACGCCGAAGTTGGTGAGCGCGCTCGCGAAGAACACCGGCGACAGCGTGCCGGCGAGCATCGCCTCGTGACTGAACGGATGGCCGGCGGCGTCGAGCAGGGCGATGTCGTGCACGAGACGCTCGTGCGCCTCGGCACCGATCAGGTCGGCGACCGACGGATCCTCGAGCGACGCGACCCGCACATCCGCTTCACTCGCGCCGTGATCCTCGCCGCGTTCGAACCGGTAGATCAGGCGGCGGCGCCGATCGTAGACGCCGATGAAGGCGCCATCCGCGTGAATGGGCCAGGTGATCGGGTGGCAGTCAATGCCCAGGTCGGCCTCGACGTCACCGATGAGCTTGAGCGGATCCTCTCCCACGCGGTCGCACTTGTTCACGACCGTGAAAATCGGGATACGTCGACGCTTGCAGACGGCGAACAGCTGGCGCGTCCGTTCCTCCACCCCCTTCCGATTGTCCAGCAGCATCACCGCGCTGTCCGCCGCGATGAGCACTCGATACGTATCTTCGGAAAAGTCCTCGTGGCCCGGCGTGTCCAGGAGGTTGATCTGATAGCCCTCGTACCCGAACTGCATCACGCTCGACGTGACGGAGATGCCGCGCTCCTGCTCCATCTGCATCCAGTCCGACGTCGCATGGCGCTGCTGACGACGCGCCTTCACCGTGCCGGCCAGGTGGATGGCCCCCCCGTAGAGCAGCAGCTTTTCCGTCAGCGTCGTCTTGCCGGCATCGGGGTGGCTGATGATGGCGAACGTGCGCCGCGTCCGGATCGTCTCGAGGAGCACAGGATCGATGTTCACGGGCGGAATCTAACCGGCGCGCGGCGTTGCTCCGCGGCGGGGCACGAGTCATGACAATAGGTGTATCACACCGTCGCATCGCCCCGCATCCAATGGACTCCATGGCTCGTGGTTCCCGCGTCCTCCGTCCCACGCCGTTCGTGGTGCTCGCGCTGTCGCTGTGCCTCGCGCTCGCAATGGATGGCTGCTCCGGGAAGCGGGAGCGCCCGAAGTACGTGCCGGGCGCCGCGGCCAAGGTGCTCAACGTGGAGATGGCCGCCATCCCGCCGGCCATTGCCGTGCGGGTCGACAGTGGCGCGCGCCCGGACTGGGTCACGAAGGACGGGTGGACTCGCGTGGCCGCGCTCTACCGCTCGTACAACAACGCACCGCTCTGGCTGGAGGAAGGTGGCGCCAAGGAGCGCGCGACTGCCCTGCTCGAAGCCATCCGGAGCGCCCCCGATCACGGACTGGATACCGCCGCGTATCCCGTCGCGGCGCTGCAGTCCGTGGTCGATGCGAAGCGCATGACCGACACCGCCTCAGCCAGCACCATCGCCGACGCCGATGTGCTGCTGACCAGCGCGTATGTCGCGTACGCGTCCGATATGCTCATCGGACAGGTGGATCCGAAAAAGGTGTCGCAGAACTGGCACACGGGATCCGGCGTGAATGAGCGCGACAGCAGCGTCGTGCGCGCGCTCCAGGACGGCGACATGGCCGAGGCGCTCGCGTTGATGGCGCCGCAGGACGCCGACTACGCCGCGCTCAAGCAGGCCTATGCGCGCTACCGGCTGATCGCGGCGGCCGGAGGATGGGCGCCGGTCACCGAGAGCATGAGTGAGGCGGATCTGCTCGCCGCCGTGCACGCGCGCCATGTGCCCGAGATGTCGGATTCCACTGCCGACTCCACCGATGCGCGCGCCGCGCTGGGCAGTGCGAGCGAGTCCGCGACCGCGACCGCGCTCGACAGCGTGAGCGAGGCGGCGAACGCGCGCCGTGCGGCGCGCTCGCCCCTCGCGGCGGAGCTGGTCCGGTTCCAGACGCATCACGGGCTGTCCGCGACGGGCAAGCTGGACGTGGAGACGCGGGCCGCGCTCAACATCACGGCGCAGTCACGCGTTCAGCAACTCGCGGCGAACATGGAACGCCATCGGTGGCTGCCGCGCACGCTCGGCACGCGCTACATCTACGTCAACGTGCCGTCGTTCCGGCTCGACGCCTACGACAGCGGCCAGAAGACGCTCTCGATGCGCGTCGTCGTGGGCGAGGAGTACGAGGGGCGCACCACACCCACGTTCAGCGACTCCATGGAGACGGCGGTCTTCCGCCCCTACTGGAACGTGACGCCCGACATCCAGCGTCTGGAGGTGGGACCGAAGGCGCGCAACAATCCGGGCTGGCTGGCCTCGCAGAACATGGAATACTGGAAGGACGCAGGGGTGACCCGCATCCGGCAGCGGCCCGGAGACAAGAATGCGCTTGGCCTTGTGAAATTCCTATTTCCGAACAGCTTCAACATCTATCTGCATGACACACCGGCGAAGTCATTGTTCGCGAAAGACGATCGCGCCGCGAGTCACGGCTGCATTCGGCTCGAGCGGCCCGCCGAGCTGGCGCAGTGGGTCCTCGGGTGGGACGCGGAGCGCGTGCAGGCCGCCATGAACGGAGACGCCGATAACCGGTCCGTGAAGCTGCCGCAGAAGATTCCCGTGTACATCGTGTACTTCACCGCGTATCTGCGCGATGGTGCGCTCAACTTCGCCGACGACGTCTACGGTCGCGATGAAGCGCTCGAGAAGCAGATCACGGCCGCTGCAAGCGAGTGATGACGGCTCCCGGACTTCGACGCCTCCTGTTTTCCGGCGCAATCGGCGCATGCGCCACGCAGGTCGCGGGCGCACAGGTCGTCGGGCCACCCGTCTTCTCCTGCGACGGGCTGATCGTCTCCATCGTCGACATTCGCGCCGGACGGCCGCCCTTCACCGGACAAGCGTCGCGCTGGCGCACCGTCGCTCGTGGAATGGGGCTCCACCACGCGACGACGAGAGAAGGCGTGATCGACGCGTTTCTCTCGCTCGAGGTGGGCCGACCGTGTACTGACCGCCGGCGCGCGGAGTCGGAGCGTGTGCTGCGCGCGCAGCCCTTTCTCGCCGCTGCCTCCGTCCGCGCGACGCCTGACGGCGCGGGTGGTGTGTCGGTCGTTGTCGAGACCGTGGACGAAATTCCCGTACTCGTGCATGCCCGCTTCCGCGGCATCGCGCCGCGCTCGCTCTCGCTCGGTAACGAGAACGTGGGCGGACTGGGGCTGTTGGTGGAAGGAAATTTCGAGCGCGGGTACGCGTACCGGAACGGATTCGGCGCACGCCTGATGGATTACGCGACCTTCGGACGGCCGTACGTCGCCAACCTCGAGGTCGAGCGGCTCATCCTCGGCCACCACTTCGCCGTGGCCCTCGCGCATCCGTTCTTCACCGACCTGCAATGGGTCGGTTGGCACGTCGGTTATGAGCAGGACAATCTGTACCCCGGCTTGCGACGTCCCGCCCGAGACCGGCTCGCGCTTCCCATCCGACAGCACCGATGGGAAGCGAGTTCGCTCGCTCGCGTCTTCGGCACCAGCACCGTGGGCGTCGTCGGCGCCGCGGCATCCGGTCTCGAGTTCACACCCCGGTCGCGTGGCATCGTCGTGTCCGACACGGGGCTCGCCGTCGACACCGGGACGACACTCGTGAATCGCTACCGGCCCTTCAAGACGTCGCGACTGGGCGTGCTCGGCGGCATTCGGCGCGTGAAATTCCGCACCGTTCGCGGCTTCGACGGACTCACCGCGCAGCAGGACGTCCCGAACGGCGTGCTCGCCGGATTGTACGTGGCGAAGGGTTTGGCGAGCATGGGTGAAAATGATTTCTTCCTCTCCGGTGTCGCGTATGCGGGTGGCGGTGGCGATCGCTTCTACTACGCGACCCTCAATCAGGTCGAGGGACGGAAGGGCTCCGGCCTGGACCGCTGGGACAGCGTGATCGGCAGTGGGCGAACCGCCCTCTATATCGGCCGTGGTCCGGGCTGGCTGTTCATCACCGAGGATCGGTACTCCGGTGGCACACGCTCGCTGCTTCCGCTGCAGCTCGCACTCGGCGATCGGCAGGGCGGCATTCTGGGGTACGGCGCCTCCGCCCTCGCCGGCGCATACCGCAACGTGTCGCACACCGAGCTTCGATGGACCGGCAGGGCCCTCGTGCGCAACGCCGACGTGGGATTCGCCACCTTCGGTCAGGTCGGCTCGATCTGGGCGGGCGATGCGCCGTACGGGCGAACGGCCACTCGCGGAACGGTCGGCGTGAGTCTGCTCGCCGCGTATCCCACGGGCTCCAAGCGTCTTTACCGTGCGGACCTCGGCATTCCGCTGACCCGAAGCGGTGAGGGCGGCGGCCGAATCGAGCTGCGGTTCTCCGGCGAGGATCGCACGCAGATCTTCTGGCGAGAGCCCGACGACGTGACGCGCGCGCGCACCGGAACGGTGCCGACCTCGCTCTTCGCGTTTCCCGTGCGCTAGCGCTGCGTGTCGGGCGCGCTATCGCGTGAGGCCCAGTACCAGTTCGGCGAGAATGACGAGGATCACGATGATCTCCAGCAGTTCGCTTCTGGCCGACTGCGCTTCGCCATTGAGCATCGCGTACGTTCCGCGAAAGATCTCGAGCTTGCGCTCGATGCCACTCCGCCACGCGGTGGCGCGGAACAGGTCGAGCGCCGCGCCGTACACGCGCGCGAGATACACGTCGTCGGTGACCTTGAGGCCGTTCTCCGCCCGCTCCACTGTCTCGGTGACGTCGGCGACTCGAGTCTGCAGCTCCGACAATACGGACTGGAAGCGCCGCGTCGGCAGGGGGTGCCGACGCTCGCGCGCTGCGGCGATGCGGTCGTACATCGCGGGTAGTTCCGCGTCGAGCAGGGCGTCGTACACGCGAAGCTCGAGAAGCTGCGCATTGGCGAACTCCAGGATGTATTCGACGTCGCGATCGGTGCTCTGCGGCTCGACGACCAGTGCGTTCTCCCAGGTAAGCACGGCGAGATCGTCGGCGTAATACGAGAACCGGTGGGTGAGCAGCCCGCTCAGCGCCTGTCGAGCCAGCGGCCGCTGCTCACCCAGCAACAGCGGCGCGAGCAGTTCGTCGGTCAGGGCCTGCACGGGAGCGGACTGTCCCCCGGCGCCGCGAAGCGCGGACACGCGGAACACGATGTATTCCTCGCTCACCGGCGCCAGTCCTGGTCGCTCGATCGCCGTCGCGATGCGCTGGCGCAGCACGTCCAGCTCACGCGAGAGCAGGTCGGTCACCGCTGCCGACGCCTGCATCTCCCGCGCGAAGCGGACGAAGTCGGTCCACGACACATCGCCGGCCGCGACAACCTCGAGCTGGATGGAGCACACACCGAAGTCGAACAGGCGCGTGGCGAGGTGCGCGCGGTACGCGCCGCTGGCGAGCCGCACATCATGCTCGCCGAGCGACACCGATACCGGCGGGTTCGCAATCTGGAGCGCCTGCGCCTCGATACGGGCCGGGCGTATGCGCGCCGGTGCGCTCGGGGCGTTGGGCGCGAGAAGCGTGGCGGCCGTTTCGAGCTCGATGGCGTAGCCGATATCGAACAGCCGATACACGACGGCCGCTCCATCGAGCGTCAGTTCGCCTGCGGGGTACCCCGATGATTCCGCCATACGATGACCTCGTCCGCCATGTCCGCGCGCCGACCGTGCTTCGCCGACTACGAGTGCGGGTGGCTCTCGCCGGGCGGCTTCCGGAACAGCCGCTTGAGCCAGGTCAGCACGCCGGGCGAGGACTTGAGCACCGGCGGCGCTTCGACGCCGGCGATGAACGAGCGGAAGATCATTTCCACGGCGCCCACGCGGAGCGTCGCGCCGGTGGGAAGCTCGCGCTCGCCGGCCACACGGTAGCCATCGACGAAGGTGCCATTCACCGATCGCAGGTCCACGACGTACCAGGTGTCGCCTTTGCGGAGCAGCGTGGCGTGCGCGGTGGAGACGCTATCGTCGCGCAGCCGGACGTCGCTCTGCTCGCCGCGACCCATCGAGCACACCGGCCGCTCGATGTGAAAGGAGGCGCCAGCGAATGGCCCGCGCACGATCTCCAGACTGGCGGTGGGCGAGCGCCGGATCGCGGCGCGTGCGGCTTCCGCCGCCGCGACGCTTCGCAGGCTCGACATGTCCAGGATGGCCGTCGCGGCGCGACTCGCCTGCTCCGGCGTGGGCTGTCCACCGGCATGTCCCTCGAGCTCGAACCGGATCTCCTCGTCGTGGAGGCGCAGCACGTCGCCGTGGTCGAGAATGCGCGTGCCCGCCACGCGCGCGCCATTCACGAGCGTCCCGTTGGAGCTCTCGTCGGTGAGGAGATATCCGCCCGGCACCGGCATGATGGACGCATGACGGCGCGACACGCCGACATCAGGAATCACGATGTCGCATTCGGTGTCTCGGCCGATCACCGTCTTCTGCGCGGGCAGGCTGAACGACGCGCCGGTCTTCACGACGATGAGTCGCGCGGGCGAGAGCTGTGGCGGCAACGACGGCATCGCGCCGCTGACGGCCGATTCCGCTGCCGGCGTCGCGCGCCCTGCGCCGGATTCCGTTCCCGGCATGTCCGCTTCGTACGTGAGGCGGCAACCCGCGATGTCGATGTGCGTTCCGTGCCGCAGCTCGGCAGGGGCGACGCCGAGCGGCTGCTCGTCGAGCCGGACGACGACCGACGCGGTGAGCCGCCGGATCATGACGGGACCGTGCACGGGCACGGTGATCGTCGCGACCGGTGGCTGCCACGCGAGCGCAGCCACCGACAGCGCATCCGCGCCGCGCCCCCCGAGGGTGTTGCTACCCACCCGCAGGACGGCGCGGTCGGTCCCCGATCTCAGAAGCGGCATGACTGAAGAGTATCGCGCGCGACCCTCTACTGCTCGACGACGATCAGGAATCGCGAGGGGCCCCAGAACTTGCCCGGCTCGGTGATCTTCAGGTTGCCCCGGAAGGTGTCGTTGTCACGCTCGTCCACGGCGGCATAGTCCAGGCTCTGGCGGGACACCACCTTCCACCGGCGATTCGGCTCCGGCATCTCGATCAGCTTCATGCCCCGCTGATCCACCGCGGTGAACGCCGAGGCATCCGCAGTCCGCGACATCTGGAGCGTCCGGCCCGGATGCGCGAACAGCAGGTTGGCACCGCCTTCGTGCACGATGATGCCACGCTTGATCAGCTCGTCCTCCTTGCCGATCACGTAGAACGCCTTGTTGTTCTGCGCCTCGAGCGTTGCGATCGTCGCTCCCATCTCGCGCGTCACGCCGTTCAGGCTGTCCACACGGGTGGAGAGCGCGCTGATCGTCGCCGTCTGGTGCTGGATCGTCGCGTTCAGGTCGTTGATCATCGCCTCGTCGTTCGCGAGCTGCGCGCTCAACACCTTGTTGTCCTCCTGCGACTTCTTCAGCTCCGCCGCCGTGGCGCGCGCGCGCGCGACGAGTGCGTCCACGCGCTGCATGACCGCCTTGCGGTTCTCGATCTGCTGGGCGAGCGGATCCAGCGTCGCCTTGCGGGCGCCCTTCTTCGGCTTGCCGACCACGCGTGCCACACTGCTGTCGATGTGCTGGATGAAGTCGTCAGCCTGCAGGACGACGCGCGTCAGCGAGTCCTTCTGCGCGGCGAGCTGGATCGTCAGCCGCTGCTGATCGGCCGCCTTCGCGGTGGCGAGGCTGTCGGCCAGCTTGTGCTCCTTGGAGTCGCCGCACCCGGCAAGGACACCGGCGGCCAGCATGACGAGTGAGTAACGGCGGATGTTCATGTGCAGCGCCTCCAGACGGCGTCGTGGACAGCGGGGAGGACGGCGCGTGGACCTGCACGACGGCTCTCGTACCCGCATCGGTAGGAACGAACTGATGATCGCATGTCGCGACTGGTCGCGCCGTCCAAAAAAGCACAGGCGGGATGTGACGCGCGGCACAGTCGCATCGAGGACGTGGGGCTCCTCGTTCCATGACGGGCGACGGGCGCGCGGCGTAACGCCCGTGCCGCGCCGTTCTATCCCTCGAACAATCCGCCGATGATGTCGGCGATCATCGAGAACACGCCCGAGGCCGCGTCTTCCACCACGCCCGCGGCAGCGGAGGCCGCATCGGCGGCCGCGCCGCTCGACGAGAACGCACCGACTGACTGCGCCATCGCGCTCGCGGCGTGCGTTGCCGCGTACGCGCCATGGATGACGAGGTCGGGGGTCCAGATCAGTGCGTTGACGAGCACATCCCCGCCTACCGCCATCGCTTCGCCCCCCCGGCCGGGATGCCGCGCGGCCCGCTGGGTCGCAGCCGTGAGGTTCAATCGCCAGATGGACGACAGCTCGGCGTGGTCGAACCACACGCCTTCGCAACGGCGGCACAAGTCGAGCACCATCGCCCCGTGCGTGCGTCGCTCCATCTGGAGGTCACAGCTCGGACACCGCAACACGTTGCCATGACCGCATGCGTCGCAGCGCTCGGCATTCCGATCGAGCCGAGCGCCGCAGCCATGACAGGGCGGGCGCACCTGTTCGCCGGGACGCGGAATCGCGTTCCACAATGCATCTGACTCGAAGTGCGCAACCTGGCGCACCTCGCCGCGCTCGAACCAGATCCCGCCACATCGCGCGCACGCGTCGATCGTCACGTCGGCGCCAACCCCCCGCACCACGGCCTTCTGCATCGCGACTCCGAGGCACACCGGGCAGGGCCAACGCGTCTCCATCGCCGGCTGGGCGCCCGCCGTCGGATGCAGGTCAGGCATCGAGCAGACCGCGCGCAGTGTGCTTGTCACCGGAGTGCTTCGCGTCGTGGAAGGTGTACACCAGCACGCCCGCGTCCGTGATGTCGAGGTCGGCCACTTCCCGCGTCACGAGTGCGTCGAGCGTTGCTTTCGCCTCTTCGGCGGTCAGGGCCAGCGTGCTGGCGACCTCCACGGCTGTGAGTCGGCCAGCCTGGAGCATGGCCAGTCGAAGGATCTCCGACTCGATCGTCGCCTGTCGTAGCTGCTGGATGCGCGTGCCTCCACGTCGCTCCGCCCGGTTCGCACCGCGCAGCAATGCGAGGCCGCCCACCGCCGGCAGTGCGACGCTGATCGCCAGCGCCAGCATCGTGTTCAACGCCGCGAAGCTCGCGTCCGACCGGATGAACCCGAGCAGCATGAACGCCGACACGAGCAGGAGAACGACCCCACCAACTGTACGGCCCACCGGGCACCTCGTGGTGATGACAGGTTGAGATATGTCGACGCGAGGACCGGAGCGCCACTCGCGCCGCGGGCCATTGCGCTTCGTTCGTACAATGCCTTATCATCGATGGACAGTGGCACGGGGTGCCTGCGCACACGCACATGCGCGGGCTGAGATCACACCCGTCGAACCTGATCTGGGTCATTCCAGCGAAGGGAGCGTCACTGGTGAAGGTCCGCCGCGCGTGGCCGGAATTCGCTCCGCCACGGTCGCCGCCTCCGCCGGCTTGCTCCGTTCGCGCCATGCGACACCGCGGAGCAGCACATGCTGGCCATCACCTTTGCCCTCGCCATTCAGGTCGCCGTGCAACCGCCTCGCGCGGACTCGCTCGCTGCCGACTCGGTGCGCATGCGTCGCGCGCGCCGACTGGAGGCAGTCCAGGTCACTGCGGTGCGCGGTGGCACCGCACCGATCTCGGAGAAGACGATCCGTCGCGCCGAGCTGCAGCGCCGCTACACCGGCCAGGAAACGCCCATTCTGCTCCAGTCGTCGCCGGGTATCACCGCCTACTCGGAGAGCGGGTCGGCGTCGAATTACTCGTACATGCGACTGCGCGGCATCGATCAGACGCGCATCAATCTCACGCTCGATGGCGTACCGCTGAATGAACCGGAAGATCAGGCGCTCTTCTTCTCCAACTTTCCCGACTTCGCCAACAACATTTCGTCCGTCCAGGTACAGCGCGGCGTCGGCTCGAGCACTCACGGTACCGCGTCGTACGCAGGCTCGGTGAACTTCGAGTCGGAACTCGTGTCGAGCGCCGAGCGCGGTGGCGAGCTGCAGCTGACGCGAGGCGCGTTCGGCACCTCGCGCGCGAGCGCGGCGTTCCGCACCGGACTGGCATCGAGCGGATTTGCCGGCATCGCACGAGTGTCGGCGCAGCGCACCGGCGGGTACCGCTCGAATTCGGGTAACGACTCGCGCGGACTGTTCGCGAGCGGCAGTTGGCTGAGCGCGCGCGACGTGCTGAAGGCGACGCTGCTCAGCGGCCTGTCGCAGAACCAGCAGGCCTATCTCGCGTCGCCATTGTCGGTGCTGCGGACGAATCCGAGGGACAATCCCTACGGGAACACGGACGCCACCGCCGTGGGCGATCGATTTCACCAGACGCTCGTGAGCCTGGGCTGGACGCGCGCCGTGGCCTCGTCACTCAACCTGGCCGCGACGGTGTACGGCTTCGACGCCGGGGGATGGTACGACGTGCCCGGCGCGTCGGGACTCGCCGACGCGTACAACTATAACCTGCACTCCCGCTGGGGCGGCGTGATCGGCGCACTCGACTGGTCGGGCCCGGCGGCATCCGCGTCGATCGGCATGCACGCATCGCGGTACGCGCGCGAGCACTCGTTGGCCATTCGCCCCGATCGCGCCGCGCGCCTGTACGACAACACCGGCCACAAGGCCGAACAGAGCGCGTTCGTGAAAGGCGCCCTCACGCGCGGACGCGTCACGTTGTCCGGCGATCTGCAGCTGCGCTTCGCCCAGTTCCGGTACGAACCGACGGCCGGGTCGAGCGTCGCCCCCGCGTCCGTGCATTGGACCTCTCTCAATCCCAAGGCCGGCGTGCGTGTCCGGGTCAGCGACGCCCTCGCCGCGTACGCCAGTGTGGGAGCCAACGAGCGCGAACCCACGCGCGCCGATCTGTTCGGCGGCGCCGACGACGTGGACAGCACGACGGCGCAATCGGTGTTGCCGCTCACGCGCGTTCGTCCCGAATCGGTACGTGACATCGAGGCAGGCATCACCTGGCGTCGCGCAGCGGTGAGCGCGCAAGCCAACCTGTTCCTGATGCGCTTTCGCGACGAAATCGCTCCGATCGGCGCGATCAACGAGATCGGCTATCTGCTGCGAAAGAACGTGGCGCGCAGCGTTCGGCGGGGTGTGGAAGGCGACGTCACCTGGCGACTCGACCCTCGCTTGACGGCCCATGCTACCCTGTCGCTCACGGAGGCGCGCATCGCCGAGTATCGCGACGATGCGACGGGCACGTCGTACCGCGATGTCACCGCGCTGTTGACGCCGAGCGTCGTGAGCGGACATGGCTTGCGGGTGGAACCGACGTCGTGGCTGTCCCTCGACGCCGACGGGCGATATACCTCACGGATGATGCTCACGAATACGAACGATGCCCGCTTCGTCGTGCCGGCGAGCTGGTATGCGGACGTCGGGACGACCGTGCGCGTGCGCCGGACGGCGATCCTGTTCCAGGTGCGCAATCTGTTCGATCGGCGCGTGTACACCGGCGGCTATCCCGGACCCGACGCCAGCGGCCGTGATCCCGCGGGTCTCGAGCCGTATTACTACACGCTGGCCCCACGGCATCTCACGGTGCACGCGCGCCTGCCGATCCCGTGAATCTGCTCGAGCTCTTCGCCGCGGTCACCGGCGCGCTCAGCGTCTGGCTCAGCGTTCGGCAGCACATCTGGAGCTGGCCCACGGCGATCGTCAACGTCGTGGCGTACACCTTCGTCTTCCACGGCGCAAAGCTGTACGCGGACATGGCACTGCAGGTCGTGTACGCCGTGCTGTCCATCTACGGTTGGTACGCGTGGCTCTATGGTGGTGCGGGACACACGCCACTCCGTCCGACGCGCGTCCCGCCGCGCCTCGCCGTCTGGCTCTCGCTCATCGCGATCGCCGCCACAGGCGTCATCGGGACGGTGCTCCATCGGACGACCGACGCGGCCCTGCCGTACGTGGACTCGTTCCTCTCCAGCTCGAGCCTCGTCGCGCAATGGATGATGACGCGCAAGCTGCTGGAGCACTGGCTCGTGTGGATCGCCGTCGACGTGCTGTACGTGGGGATGTTCGTCTACAAGCAACTGTACGTCACGGCGGTCCTGTACGCGGTGTTTCTGGCGCTCGCGGCACGCGGGTATGTGGAGTGGCGACGCTCAATGCACGCGCTGCGGCCGGGCGCGGTCGTATCGTGATGCGGTGACCGGAGCACCGCTCCGCATCTGCGTCACGGGCCCGGAGTCGACCGGCAAGACGACGCTCGCGAGACGGTTGGCGGAGTGTGCCCCGGCTCCCTGGGTGGCGGAAGCGTCGCGCATCCATGCAGAGCGCGTGGGGCGAGCGTTGCTCGCCTCCGATGTGGAGCCGATCGCGAGCGCGCACATCGTCATGGCGGATGAAGGAGCCGCGCACGCGGTCTCGCTCCATGCGCCAACGCTGTTTCTCGATACCGACCTCATCAGCACAGTGATCTACGCACGCCACTATTACGGCGCGGTGCCTCGCTGGATCGAGCGTGAGGCGCGCGCGCGGTTGGCGCACCTCTACCTGCTATGCGATGTGGACGTGCCGTGGGTGCGCGACGGCGTCCGTGACCGGCCGACCGACCGGCGCGCGATGTTCGGTCGGTTTCGCCGATCCCTGACGCGGCGTGGCGCGCGCGTGGTCATTGTCCGCGGCGACTGGACAGCGCGACTGGAGCTCGCACGGAACGCTGTGTCGTTGCTCTAGAAGCTCGCGCGTGCGACAGACATGCGGCGCGTGGCTGACAGATGCGTGGCGTGCTTGCCACACGTTTCACAGGGAGTTCGTCGTCGCCGACAAGTGAATTCACCTCACGCAGCCACGCGTCAAATGCGCGTATTGCACCGGCTCACTACTTGCTGGACCAACGGTTTCCAAGCCGTGACGGCCGCTCTCTACTTCCACTGTCTCGCCGCGAAACCTCCAGGTCTCGCCCGCAGTGCCAGCAGTCAGTCTCCGACTCGGGTTCGCTCCGATCGCCTCCCATCACTGGAGCACCACGAATGTCGAGCATCAGCACCCTGCACTCCTCAGTCGACCCCGCGCCGCAGCGTCAGCCGGGTTCGACGAAGCGGCGGTTCGAACGGACCACGCGGCACGCGTTGCTCGCAGCGGCCGCGCTGCTCGCCAGCGCATCATCGGTCGGAGCCCAGACGCCCGGCCCCCTCGGATCGGCGGAAAAGTTCGGCGTACTCGGCGCGTCGGCGGTCACCAACACCGGTCCCACGACGATCACGGGCGACCTCGGCGTGTCTCCCGGCACGGCGATCACTGGTCGGGCGTCGATCACGTTGCACGGCACGGAGCACTCTGCCGACGCAGTGGCCGTTCTGGCGCAGAGGGACGCTAGAACGGGCTTCACCACGTTGAATCTCCTGCCGTTCACGAGCTCACTCGGGGCGGAGTTGGGTGGTATGGCGCTGACGCCAGGCGTGTTCCGATTCAACTCCTCCGCGCAACTCACCGGTAGCCTGTTTCTTGACTTCCTTGGCAATCCCGACGCGCTGTTCGTGTTCCAGATCCCGAGCACGCTCATTACCGCCAGTGGCTCCTCCATCCTGGCCAGCCTCCCGAACGCGGGACGTAACGTGTTCTTTCTCGTCGGCAGCTCCGCGACGCTCGGCACCACCACCGCCTTCCGGGGCAGCATCATCGCGGACCAGAGCGTCACGTTGAACACTGGCGCCACCATCACCTGCGGGAGAGCCATCGCGCTCGTCGGCGCGGTCACGCTGGACCGCAACACGATCACCACAGAGTGTCTCTCGGAGCAGTTCCCGGTCACGCCGATACCGGAACCCTCGACGCTCGCTTTACTGATCGGCCCGATGCTGCTGGGCGTGGGGCGGTTCGTCCGCCAGCGGCGTCGCGAGTCAGTCCAGAAATTCGAGTCGCTCGCCAGCGCCTGAGCACCGGCCATCCATCCGACGGAACGCCCGACCTGGTACCGGGGCGTTCCGTCTGGATAGGGCGAACGTGACGCACCGGATGCTGCTCCCACTGCGCCGATAAAAACACGACGCGCCGGCCTTTCGCCGGCGGGGGGGGGTTTTTTTTTGGGCCCGGGCCGGGGCCCCGCCCGGGGTGTAGGGCCCGGGGTGCCGGGG
>JAJAYP010000115.1 GCA_026786185.1 Gemmatimonadaceae bacterium | reverse complement strand
GTACCGCCCACGGTACCGCCGACCGTACCGCCGACGGTGCCACCGACCGTACCGCCCACGGTGCCACCGACCGTGCCGCCCACGGTGCCACCGACCGTGCCGCCCACGGTGCCGCCGACCGTACCGCCCACGGTGCCGCCGACCGTACCGCCCACGGTACCACCGACGACACCACCGACGGTTCCGACGTCGACACCGCCGACGGTTCCGCCAACCACACCGCCGACGGTTCCGACCGCGCCGCCCGAGGTACCAGCCGTGCCTCCGACGACCACTGTACCAGAACCGGCGACGGTCATCCTGTTCGCCACCGGTCTCGCTGGAATCGTCGTGGCGAAACGACGAATGTCGAAGCGGTAGAAAAATAAAGGGCCAGCGAATTCGCTGGCCCTTCTGCTTTCACGGCGCGCGTTACATCCAGAACGTCCAGCGACCGCTCCAGATCACGTAGATCGACAGCGCCAGGTTCGTCACCGCGTGCGTCAGCATGAGGTCGCCCAGCGATCCGGTTCGCCGCATCCACGCGTTGTAGATCAACCCGGTCAGCAACCCCACCTCCCAGAACGGTCCGTGCTCCACGGCGAATAGCGCCGCCGTCGCCCAGAAGGCGAAGCTCGAGTATGTGCCCAACGGAATCCGCTCGAATCGCGTGTCCTGAATCCAGCGGGGCAGCCATCCCCGCCAGAACAGCTCTTCGACGATGGGAACGATCAGCGCGGCGCGCATGGTTCGAAGCGCCAGCATGAGCGGCGTGAGTTCCGCCGGCGCGATCGAGGTCTTGAGCCGGCCGGTGATGTCGTTCTGGAAGAGCCAGTGCCCGCGCCATCCGGGAATGAGCGTATCGGGCGCGACCCAGAGCGCGAACACCGCGAGGCCGATCGCGATGCTCGCTCCCCAATGCAACGCTCGGCGCGGCAACACATGTCTGGAAAAACCGATTATCGCCGCGACGAGCACCAGGTCGCGGACGATCTCCTTCGCGGGGTTGGCGAGCGGCAGCCACTTGTCCACCGCGAGCCAGAGCATGAAGACGGCGAACGGGCCGACCCACGCGATTGAAGAGCTGGACTTCACGAACGGGCGCTCTGGAGGAAGCGGAGCAGTCATGTTGGTCTCGACGGTGCACCAAAGGAAATCGCGTGCAGCCCGGTGGGCCGCACGCGATTCATGTTACCGCGCTGTATCGGGTGATGCGTCAGTCGGCTCGCGGAATGCTTCCGCCGTCGCTCTCCGCCGGCGAACCGGCGCTGAACGACGAAGGCGACGATGCGGCGGTGCGCACTCCGCTCGTGCGCGTCGCTCCACGCGGAGCCCCGATCGCCTTCTTCACATCCGTGGCCAGCCCTTCGATCTTCGCTTCGATCGCGCCGTGAAACCCGGCCACCACCTGCGAGACGATGTCATCCAGCACGCCACCCAGCCGGCTGCTGGCTCCCCTCGTGGCAACCACTGTCGCAGCGGCCGCTTTCACGTCCGCCTTCGAGCCGCTCAGCAGCACGCCGGCGCCGACGGCTACGGCGAGCGCGGGCCACGGATTGTCCTTCACGATCTGCGAAACGTTCATCTTGTGCTCGAGCTCCTGCAACGTGTCGGAGATCCGATTGCGCGTCAGTTCGATGTCACGCCGGACTTCAGCGGATGTTTCAGCCATTCCCTGTCCTCCTTGAGCGACGCGACCGTTTCGCGCGGCGCGAGTGCGGCCGGCGAGAGCAGGATGCGCCCTCGGTTTGCGAGCCAGGCGGCGACGCCGCCCGTGATGAACGCGAACAGCAGCGCCGCAACCCAGTAGAGATCGCGCGGCAGCCACTGATCGCCGATGAGCAGAACGATTCCCGTGAAGGTCGCCAGCGTCCCGAGCAGCAGGAGCACGCCGCCCACGGCGACGAACGCCGTGCCGCGTCCCGCTGCCGAGGCGATCGCGCCGACCTCGATGCGGGCAAGACGCACTTCTCCGCGCACCAGCTCGGCGCTCCCCTCCGCGAGATCGCGAAGGAGTGCGCCGAGGCCGCGACGGCCGTCCGCGTTGCGATCGAACGACATGAGGTTCCCTACTTCCGGAACGCCTTGCCGAGCAGATAGCCGAGGCCGACGGCCACGGCCAGTGTGCGACCGGGGTGCTCCTTGACCTGACGCTCGACGCCCGACTTGAGGCCATCGATGTCGGCATCGCGCAGCCAGTCGGCCGACGCCTGGAGCCCGCCGGCGAGCTGATTCGTCGCCTCGCTGACGCGGCTGCCTTCGCTGATCATGTCGGCGCTGCCACCCGTGGCGGACGCGCCGGCGATCTGTCCGCCACCTGCGCCCTGCGCGCGCAGGCGCTCCGCACCGGACTGCAGTGCGTCGGCGAGCGACGTCTTGAGGCTGCCGGCGCGATCGCGCACCGACGAGCCCACATCGGCCAGCTTGTCGCCGGCCGTGCTCGCGACGTTCTTCGCGCGCTCGGTCAGACCGCTCGTGTCGGCGGACGTGTCGCGCGAGAAGCTCGCGTCGGACGTACCTGAGACTCCCGACGTGCCCGTGCTGCTGGCGCCGAAGCTTGCGGGTGAATTGACGCTACCGGCCGATCCCGTGCCCGAGCCGAAGCTGCTGGACGAAGATTCGCCGGTATTGCTGCTGCCGAATGTGTCGTTCGAGTCGCGCTCCATATCCCTCTCCGCGGTGTGAGTCACTACTGCCGATTGCGGGAAGAATGTGCAGAGCGCGTGCCGTCATTGGCAGACAGACAAGATCACGCCGTCTGGCCCGCTTTGTGGCCGCAGTACTTGTCGAACGCCTGCGTGAGATCCTGCGCGATCTCGTTCGCGCCTCGTCCCTCGATCTGGAATCGCTCGAGCATGAAGACGATCTTGCCGTCCTTGAGAAGGCCGATCGACGGCGAGCTCGGCGCGTATCCGGTGAAGTAGGAGCGAGCGCGCGACGCCGCTTCCGTATCCTGACCGGCGAACACCGTGGTAGCGCGGTCCGGCTTCACGTCGTGTTGCAGCGCCGCCGCGACGGCGGGGCGGGCATTGCGCGCCGCGCAGCCGCACACGGAGTTCACGACGACGAGCGTCGTTCCGGCGGAGTTGCTGAGCGTGGCGTCCACGTCAGCCGCGGTGCGCAGCTCCTCGACGCCGAGCCTGGTGAGTTCCTGTCGCATGGGAGCGACGAACCGTTCATCGTACATGGATGTACTCCTGTATTTGCTGCGGGTGAGTGTGTCTTGATGGACTACTCGCGCACGAGCGCGAGGATCGCTGCCTGTGGAACGACGAGAAATCGCTCGCCTTCGAACGTGATCTCGACGGCGGCCTTGCGAAAAAACAGCACGTAGTCGCCGCGACGGGCCTGCATGGGCAGGAATCGCAGGGCGTGCGTCGATTCCTTCCACGGCTCCTCGCCCGACTGCGAGTCGAAGCTGGGCATCGGGTTACCAGGCCCCGTGGCCATGATCGTTCCGCCCTGGACCGCCTGGCTGTCGATCGCGGTGGACGGCAGATACAGCCCGACCTTGGTCCGCTCCTCGCCCTCCTCGACCTGCACGAGCACGCGATCGCCGACGACGATGAGTTCCTTGTCATTGCGGATCATCCAGGGAATATATCGGGCTGGGGTGGGAATGGTGCCCGGCGGAGTTTCATGAGGCGGCGGGTCGAACGGGGCGATCGCGACGGGAACGTCACTTGCCGGACGTCCCCCTGCGAAGTAAGTATGGCCTCATTCTCCGCTTCATCCTTCAGCCGAATCCCATGTACTCCGAGATCGTCGCGCCCTCCCCCACACGCCACTTCGGCGCGAGCACGCACGCATGAGCACCAGTGTAGACCTGATGCCTGGCGATGTGCTGGGCAAGAATATCAGAACGGCCGGATACATGATTCTCGTGTTGTCGGCGATCTTCCCGCTGTTCGACCTGGCTGGCGCGCTCATTCCGGCCAGCTTCGGCAACGCGACCTGGCGCTTCGGGGCGGTTGGCCTGCTGGCCAACTTCTCGATGGGGCTGAGCCTGGAGTTCTTCCTCCTGGCCGTGATTGCGGCGTCCGCCGGCCACCGAAGAGTATTGCTCGTGCTCGGGGTGGTGTCGGTATTGCTGGCGGTTCTGCTGTTGGGGAGCACCGCGCTGTTCGCGCTCGACGCCCTCCAGACGCGTGGGAAAGTGAATGCAGGGATGGTGCGCCGGTTCGATTACGCGACGGGAACCGCAATGGCCAAACTGCTGTTGTACGCCCTCGGCAACATCGTGCTGGCC
>JAJAYP010000114.1 GCA_026786185.1 Gemmatimonadaceae bacterium | reverse complement strand
GGCCAAAGAAGGAGTGGATGGTCTGACCTGCCGCGGTTACGGCAGCAAGGCCGGTCGGGGCGACGCCGCCATAGTCGTAGGGGATGAAGTCCCGCAGCGCGCCAAGAAGTGTAGATTTTACCGTGGCGGCCCGCCCCCGTACGGGGCGGGGGCAGTGGGCGCCGCGCGGCGGGGCGACGGCCGCCGCGCGCTCGACGATGGTCCGATGGCGCGGCGCGAGGGTGGGGAGAGCGGTGAGGGAGAACCACTCGGTTTCAGGCGCGGGGGCGTCGTCACGCGCCGGCACCAACGCGACTATTCCGACTGAAACATCCGCGTCGCCCGGATGGCGCTTGCCATCGCTGAACGCGCCCACCTGCTCGAAAAACGCTGGTGCCGACCCCAGGACCGATTCCGCGATGCGGGATGCCGCGTCCTCGAGTCCTTCGTCAGGCCGGGGGGCATCCCACGGCAAGGTCCAGCGCTCGCGCGCGCCGGCCGGTGCGCGGACGAGCAAGGCGGCCAACGCGTCGCCACGAGGCGACAAGACCACGACGTCGACGGCGAGCGTCGTCCGGCGAACGGCTGACTTCATCGGAAGGGAATGGCGCTCGCGCATGTCGCGCGAATTAGTAACAAAAAGTCACTAATGTCAAGGGCGCCTGCATTGCCGGGAGCCGGATTAGTAACACTATGTTTCAAATGGCTCGCGACGTCGTGAACGATGATATACGAGCTTCTCGTGGCCGAGTCAACGGACGATGTGGCAGTCCGCGACATCGCATCGCCGTTGCAGTGTGCCACGAGACGCGCGGGCGACGCGGCAAGAAGACGGCCGGCACGTCGCCGACGTCGCGAGCGACGGCCGGCCGTCGTTGGAATCGTCGACGGTGATTGCGCTTACGGCGTCGACGTCGCCGGCTGTGGCGTGGTGAGGACGTCGCGCCGTAGTCCCGCACCGTATCCCGCGACTGACGGAATCGTGAACGGGAGCTGGCCGGAGATCGGCGCGAGGCCGAGGAGCGCGCGTGCAGCGGCGCGCTGCGACACCGGCATGCTGCCCCACGCGATGATATATGCGGATGTCGCCGGGAGTTCCGTCGCGATGTAGGGGTTGGAGAAGGTGGCGAGGATCACCTTGGTTCCGCTTCGGTGCAGTCCGTCGATGAGGGCCGCCATTCCGTCAGGTGCCGCGAGGCGGGCCGTGGAGGAGCTCGCACCGAAGTACGACGACACGATGACGACATCCGCTCCTTGTGCCGCGCGGAGCGCGTTCTCGACGGACGCTGGGAAAAGGGCGGGTTGCGGGCTCGCGACGTATGTGCCGCCCGTCACGGCCGCACCGGCGCCAGCGCCGGACGCGGCACCGTACAACGACTCGGGAGACAGGGTGAGGGTCCTCAGCGCCGGGAACGCTCGAGCCAGCTCGCCATTGAAGGCGGATCCGGCGCCGAGATCCACCTTCGGCGCGATGGTGATGCTGACGACGCGCGCCGTGCGCGCCAGGCGGCCGAGGGGCACGAGGGCGAATGAATCACGGACGAGGGTGATCGCGCGCTCGGCCGATGTGCGGGCCGCGCTCTGATTGGTACTGTCACCGACGACGGCGCGCATCGCCTGGACGTCCACGAACCGCTGGCGATCGAGGCTCATCTCGTGTTTGGCGGCGAGCAGCTTCCGAACCGACGCGTCGATGCGTGATTCCGGGAAGGCTCCGGTGCGCACGCCATCCACGACCGCGTCGATGGCGCCGACATTGTCGGTGGGCATCAGCAGGACGTCAGCGCCCGCGAGCACGGCACGCTGCGTCACCTCGGCCATGGTCATCTTGCCGAGCACGCCGTTCATGTCCAGCGCGTCCGTGATGACGAGTCCCTGAAACCCCAGGTCGCCGCGCAGAAGGTCGGTCATGATGCGCGGATTGAGCGTCGCGGGAAGCGACGAGGTGTCGAGCGCCGGGAGAACGCCGTGGAACGTCATGACGCCGCGAACGCCGGCGTTCACCGCGGCACGGAACGGCACCAGTTCGACGCTATCGATCCGGGCGCGTGGCGCATCGACGCGCGAAAGCTCGAGATGCGAATTCTGCTCGGTGTCTCCATGTCCAGGAAAGTGCTTGGCCGTCGCGAGCATCCCGTTTTCCTGGATGCCGCGGACGAAGGAGGCGCCGAGTCGCGCCACGAGCTGCGGGTTCTCGCCGAACGAGCGCAGCGAGATCACGGGATTCTTCGGATTGTTGTTGACGTCGACCACGGGTGCGAACGCCATGTGGATTCCGATGGCGCGCCCTTCCACGGCAGTGGCGCGACCCATGGCGTACGCCAGCGCGCTGTCACGCGTTGCGCCGATGCCCATCGCGTACGGAAAGCTGGTGGCGCCGCCGAGGTCGATGGCGTTGGGAAGGAAGTAACCCCCGCGCGCCCGAAAGGCGGCGCCGGTCTCGAGGTCGGCGCCGACGAGGAGTGGCAGCCTGCTCGACCGCTGCAGGGCATTGAGCTTGGAGGCGATCTCGGTGGGAGACCCGACGGAAATGATCAGGCCGCCGAGGTGCTGATCGCGAATGAGCCCCTGGATGCGCCGGAAATTCGCGTCGTCATCGGGGGTGTAGTCGCCAAGGACCCATGGCCACACCATTTGGGCGGCCTTGTCGCGGAGCGACAGCGTGGCGAGCACGGAGTCGGCCCAGCGGACATCGCCGGCTCGGTCGGTTCGCGTGGCCGGTACGGCGCCGGTGCTGGACACGATCGTCGTCCCGCTCGTGGGCACCGGGGCAGAACCCAGCGAGCCGCCGGACGCACAGGCGATCATCGTACCGCTCAACAAAGCGGCGCCCAGCAGGGTGCCGCGCAACGTGCGTCCGACCGGTCGTTTCACCATGCGATCGTTCCCTGTTTCGTGGTGTCGACATCTTCCTCGCCTCCCTTCTTGAACAGGAAGGCCTCCATGTTCTTGGTAAGGAAGCTTCGTGCCTGCGGGTCCATCACGTTGAGCCCGTAGTGATTGATGAGCATGGTCTGCTGCTTGAGCCACAGGCCCCAGCACTCCTGGCAGATCTCGGCCACGACACGGGCGCCGATGGCACCGGGGAAGGGCGGTCGCTCATATCCCGCTCTCGTTTGTCCGCAGCGGGCACAGGTGACGGTGGCGGGCATGGTGGAACCTCACGTGATGAGTACTGCAGGAATCTAAGACAGACGGGACGAGCGTGAGTCGTGAGTCATTGAGAGAAGCCGTACGGCGAGAGGCGTACGCCAAAGGCACACCGACCCGTCCGGTGTGCCTCTGACGCTTCATCCGTCCCGTGCCGTCAGGCGGCCACGGCATCCACGGCGTTTTCGTCTCGCTGCTTGGCATCGGGTCCATAGTTCCGTGCATACTCGATCTTCGCGAGCCCGATCAGCTTCAGGGCGCGGATGTAGATCCAGCCGATGTCGAGCTCGAACCATCGAGCCTTGAACTTCGCGCTCTTCGGGTCGGCGTGATGGTTGTTGTGGAGCTCCTCGCCCCCGAGCCAGATCGCGATGGGCGTGATGTTCCGGCTCTCGTCCTTCACGTCGAAGTTGCGATAGCCAAGGGCGTGGCCGATGCCATTGATGACGCCGGCGGCCCAGAGCGGGATCCAGATCATCTGCACGCCCCACACGAGCGGACCGACGAAGAAGCCGAAGAGGTACACATCGATGCCGAGCATGAGCAGGACGCCCGACCAGTTGAGTGGCGTGAGGAGATGACGCTCGAGCCAGTCGTTCGGCGTGCCCTTTCCGTATTTCTCGAGCATGCCGGGCTGGCGCACCGCCTTTCGATAATAGAAGGCGCCCTTCAGCAGGATCTCGCGCAGTCCCTCCACCACCGGGCTATGCGGGTCGCCTTCACGATCCGCAAAGGCGTGATGCTTCCGATGGCACGCTACCCATTCCTTGGTGACGATGGCCGTGGTCAGCCAGAGCCAGAGGCGCATTGGCGTCGCGGCGATCGTGTGCAGGCGTACGCCGCGATGTGTCTGCGCGCGGTGAAGGAAGAGCGTGACGCATACGTTGGTGATGTGTCCGGCGACGACGACGAACAGCACCGGAATCCACCACCTGCTGGCCCACGCACCAAACTCGAGCATGACTCACTCCGGAAAAAACGACACGAACACGCAGGAAGCACGACAACGGCTACACGACGAACGCCCAATCTAACGGGCCGCCGAGAGCGGCCGATTTTCTCAACACTCACGGCGACGGACGTCCACCGATCTCACCGCTCAACCCGCCGGCGGAGGATGCGACCGGCGTGGTGACGGGCGGTGTGCCCCAGACGTCGTTCGTCGCGTTGAAGTCGGGCACTACGCCGTCTGGCCAGAGCCGAGCGCCGGTGACCGGCGCCTTGACCGCGATCATGGCCGAGTAGCGAGCGGCACGCGACCAGATCTCGACAGGCAGTGTGACGTCCTGCGAGGTGTTGTCGGCGAAGCGCAGCCGCAGCTTAACGGGGAAGGGCACCGAACTGTTTCGTCGCAACGCGATCACGGCGTAGTTCTGTCCTTCCTGCTGTCGCATCGTCACGTTGTCGATGCCCAGGTCGAGGACGTCGGTGGAGTAGAAGAACGCGCGCCAATACCAACCGAGATCCTGCCCCGACACGTTCTCGATCGTGCGAAAGAAGTCGCCCGGCGTGGGGTGCTTGAACGACCAGCGGTGGATGTATTCGCGGAACGCGCGATCGAACGTCTCGCGCCCCACCACATTGTCGCGGAGCGCGAGCAGCACAGCGCCCGGCTTGCGGTATCCAATGGCCCCGAGCGCACGGGAATCGACCCGATCGGGGGGTGTCATGAGTGGTGAGTCGATCCGGTCATCGACTGCGCGCTTCCAGTTCTGCTGATAAAACGGGTACGAGTTGGTGCCAGGATAGCGGCGCTCGTTCGCGAAGGCGTTGATGTAGGTGTTGATCCCTTCGTCCTGCCACGCGTACCGGCGCTCGTTGGATCCGACGATCATCGGAAACCATTCGTGGCCATGCTCGTGATCGATCGTGCCGAAGATCGACTTCGGGTCGTCGAGCGGGTCGCCGTAGTGGACCATGACGAACATCGGATATTCCATTCCGCCCACGGGACCGGCCACGGACGTCGCCTGTGGATACGGATAGCGAAAGAACAGATCCGAGTAGTTCCGAATCGACCACGCCGTCTGCTCGGCAGCCTGCTCCCAGGCTTTGCCGGCCTTGGCGAACTGGTAGTACGACTGCGCCAGCACGCCGTTGGCGTTCACCGCGTCCCAGCGAAAATCAGGCGCTGCGGCCCACGCCACGTCGCGCACGTTGATGGCCCGGAAGCGCCACGTACGCGTACCGCGCACGGGTGCCGCGACCGCTTCAGCCTGCGTGATGATCGGAACCACCACGGCCGAGGTGGCGGCCCGCGCAAGCCGTTCGCGCTGCGCTGCCGAGAGCACGTCACCCTGATTCTGGAGCGAGCCGCTCGCCGCGACCGTATAACCGGCGGGCGCCGTGACGCTGAAGTCGATGTCGCCATACTCGAGATAGAACTCGCCCTGGCCGAAGTAGGGGTCCGTATTCCAGCCCCGAACGTCGTCGTACACCGCCATGCGCGGATACCACTGTGCGATCTCGTAGAGGGTTCCCTCGCGACCCATGCGATCGGAGCCGTGTTCGGGCACGCGGAAGGCGAAGGTCATGGCGATGGTGGCCTTTCCGCCCTTCGGCGCGATGGCCTCGACGAGGTCGATTCGGCCCATCGTGTCGTCCACCCGAATGGTGACGGGTCGTCCGTTGACCTGCACTCCGCTCAGGTCGTACCCGCCCTCGAATCCACGCACGCCCCACCGGGAGTCGGCCGGAAATAGCGCCGAGCCCTTGCTGCCGGGCCGATACAGGTTCTGGTCGAGCTGCAGCCATACGAATCGCAGGCTGTCCGGGGAGTTATTGGTGTATCGGATGGTGACCGTACCGCTCACCCGCTGCTGTGTCGTATCAAGGGCGACGGCGATGGTGTAGTCGGCGCGCTGCTGCCAGTACGCCGGGCCGGGAGCGCCGCTGGCCGAACGGTAGGCATTCGGACCCGACCACTCCATGCGATCGATGCGGGCGATGGGGTCGTCCATGGTGGTCCTGACGACTGCGCCGGCGCCACTCGTTCCAATGTTTGATGGTGCAGGGGGCGACACTGTCGCGATGGTATCGAGACGAACTGGCGTCAACACCTGCGGCCGCTGGCCGGCGCAAGCGACGCCGCCCAGCATGGCAACAGCGAGAAAACGATTCACGGACGTACCGGTTGGAGAGACGTATTCGCAGGGATCCGACGATGCATGGCCGCTCGGCGGCCGAACCGACTGCGTCACCCCGTCTCATCGCAACGGAAGTGCCGCACCGAGACGGGCCCCGGCCGTCACGCTGCGTCCGGCTCCGCGGTGCGCGACAGCCGCGCGCCCTTGCTCAACGAAGCGGACTCTCGTACCCTCCCGGCATCCATGTCCCCACGAACGACCGATTCCTCTTCACGCGACGGCGCGAAGCTCACTCCGCCGGCGGTCGCGCCATCTCCCGACGATTTCGACGCGACCGAGCCGGGCCGCCAGGCGCGACGGGCCACCACGGCCGGCACCTATCGGTTCGAGGAGCGGACGACGGGCCGCCTCGCCGATTTCCGCCGGACGTTGCCTCGGAACCTCGCGGCGAGCGCCCTCGGGATCGGGACCTATCTCGGTGATTGCACCGACGATGAGGACGCCGCCTACGCCCGCACCATCCGCGCAGCCATCAAGGCGGGGGTGAACGTCCTGGACACAGCGATCAACTACCGTTGCCAGCGTTCCGAGCGCGCGGTCGGGCACGCCGTGGCGGAGGCGATCGCATCGGGCGAGGCGCGTCGAGACGAGCTGATCATCTGCACGAAGGGAGGGTATGTGGCCCTGGACGGGGAGCCACCGGCTTCCCGCGAGGCGTACGATCTGTGGCTCGAGACCGAGATGTTCGCGTCGGGTCTGGTGACGCGCGAGGAGCTGGTGCGCGGAGGCCATTCGATCGCGCCTCGGTACGTCGCCCACCAGCTCGAGCGCAGCCGCGAAAATCTCGGCGTACGGACGATCGACCTCTACTACCTGCATAATCCTGAAGAGCAGCTCCTCGCCGTGGACCGCGCGACGTTCCGGCAGCGGATGCGCGCCGCGTTCGCGATGCTGGAGGAGCGAGCGGAGTCCGGTGAGATCGCCGGCTATGGCTGTGCCACCTGGAACGGGTTCCGCGTGGTGCCCGAGCACCGGCAGCACCTGACGCTGGCGGAACTGATCGCGCTGGCGCGCGAGGTGGGTGGCACGACGCACCACTTTCGCGCCGTGCAGCTACCCGTCAGCCTCGCGATGCGGGAAGCCGCGCGACTGCCGACCCAGCCACTGGGCCGAAAGCTCGTACCACTCCTGGAAGCCGCCGACGCGCTCGGCGTGGGCGTCGTGGCAAGCGCGCCATTGATGCAGGGCAGGCTCACCGCGGGCTTGCCGAACGAGATGCACGATCTCTTTCCCGAGTGCGCAACCGACGCGCAACGCGCCCTGCGATTCGCGTCGTCGTTACCCGGCGTGAGCGTCGTGCTCACGGGGATGCGGCGAGGCGAGCACCTCGTGGAGAACCTCGACGCGTGGCGCAGTTGACGTCGGCGTAATGAGCGCGGGCTTCGATCGGATCGCTGGTCGGCGTCGGTGCCTATTCGATGATCAGCGTTCCCGTCTTGCCCGAACGACGATCCACGACGGCGACGCGATGGGCATTGGTGTCCGCGACATAGACGAATCGTTCGCCAATCGCGAGACCCGATGGCTCGTGCAACCCGCGCACCCAGGTCTCGGCGCGGCGTGACACCGGATCCACCCACTTGAGCGCATCGTTGTAGCTGTCGCACACGAGGAGCCGGCCGTCGCCGGTGAGCGCGATGCCCTGCTGATGCTGCATCCGCGCCAGGTCGCCGACGCCATCCACGTCGCCGAAGTCGAACAGGCCGGTGCCGATGATCGTGCGCACCCCTCCCGACGGATCGCGGTCAGCGACCCGAACGGCGCTCGACTCAGCGTCGGCGACGTACAGCACGTGATCGGCGAGGCAGATCCCCATCGGCTGGGCGAGCGCCGCTTCGCCATGCGATCCGTCATGCAGCTCTTCGGCACCGCTGCCGGAAAAGACCTCGGCGAGTCCGGACGAGACCGACACCGTCCACAACTGATGGACCCCCGCCATGGCGACGAACAGCGTGTCGCCATCGAGTGCGAGGTCCCACGGCGAGCTGAGCGCGCCTTGCGATTCGTCCACCGCGCTGCGCAGTTGATGACCGGTACCAGCGAGGATGCGCGCACTGCCGGTGCGAAGTGAGCACTCGAGAATGGTGTGGCGTCCGGGATCGGCGACATAAATCAGGTCGCCAACCAGTACGACGCCCTGTGGATTGATGAAGCGCTGGTCGGTGGACGTCGCAATTCCGCCATCGCTGCCATCGACCGTATGGTCGACACGCATGCGCTGTCCGCTGTCGTCGAGCGTGCCCACGAGCACGCGCCGATGTCCGCTGTCGGCGATGGCGAGGCGATTGTCGGCGAGCGACACCTTCCCGGGGAACGACAGCGTGTCCGTGGCGATGGTGGGTGGATCGCCCTCGCGGTGCAGTCGCCCGGGCACCAGCGTGCCGGCGTCGCGTGCGGTGGCGATCGTGCGATCGATGAATGGCGCGAGCGAATCCGCGGTGAACTCTCCGGCGTGCATGCCGATGACGTATCCGCGGGGATCGACCGCGACGAGCGTTGGCCAGGCGCGCACAGCATACGCGCGCCAGAGCCGAAACTGCCGGTCGTTGATCGTCGGATGTGTGGAGCCAAGCCGGATCGACGCATCGCGGATGCGTGACGTGTCGCGCTCGGCGGTGTACTTGCCGCTATGCACTCCGACGATGGCGATTTCGTCCGGACAGCGTTCCTCGAGCTTCCGCAACTGCGGAAGGACGTGCACGCAGTTGATTCAACCGTAGGTCCAGAAGTCGAGGAGCAGCAGCTTGCCCCGAAAGTCGGAGAGCGCGAGCCGGCGTCCCTCCGTGTGAATCCACTCGAGTGTGTCGGGGAATTCGGGGGCGCGGACGATGCCGTCCAGATCCATCGGATGTCTCTCGCGGAACAGGTTGGCAATCAGGCCTCGCGTCCACAGCACGCACTGTGCACTTTTCGCACTCGACCTGCACTCCCGGTGCCACCCGAGGACATGCGTCCATGAGTTCGCGTTGCAAGCATCTCGACCATGTAATCACCGTGGAGCCACGGACGCCGGCGGGCTGCGAAAAGTGCCTGGAGATGGGCAGCAGCTGGGTGCGTCTCCGTCTGTGTCTCGAGTGCGGCCACGTTGGGTGCTGTGACAGCTCGCCCAACATGCATGCGACGAAGCACTATCACGCGACGCATCATCCGGTAATGAAGAGCTTCGAGCGCGGGGAGGACTGGGGCTACTGCTACGTCGACGCGATCATGCTCGATCCCGCGCCGAGGCCGCGCGTCGTCTGACGGAGACACGCGGGCAGGGGTCCGGCCCGATGCATCACGCGGCCGACGGATCGTTTCGCAATCCGTGGCCGGATAGTGAGCCGCATGGTCTGGTGGATGTCCTTCGCTGGGCCCGTGCGCGTCGAGGCTCCGCGCTGCCTCCTACTCCGCCGCGGGGATTCTTTCCCGTCACGACGCCCGGTTTCGCACAGCCGCGCCTCGATGACGCTGACGCGTCGGCGACCTGGGTCGGTCACTCCACCATCATCATTCAGATGGGCGGACGTAATATCCTCACGGACCCGATGTGGAGCGAGCGCGCCTTTCCGGTTCAGTGGGCCGGTCCACGACGCGTGATGCCGCCTGCCGTCGCGCTCGAGGCGCTGCCGCCACTCGACATCGTACTATTGTCGCACAGTCATTACGACCATCTCGACAAGAGCACGGTGAAGTGGATTGCACGCCGACATCACGACGCGATCTGGGTGACACCGTTGGGGTTGGGTGGCTATCTGCGCGGTTTCGGCGTGAAGCGAATCATGGAGCTCGACTGGTGGGAATCCGCTGACGTGCACGGGATCCGGATCGCTGCCACGCCAGCGCGTCACTTCAGCGCTCGGCGCGTGGGCGATCGCAACCGGACACTGTGGTCGGGATTCACCCTCGAAGGCTCCGGCCGCCGCTGCTACTTCGCTGGCGACTCGGCCTATCATCGCGAGTTCAGCGAGATCGGGGCGCGATACGGGCCGTTCGATCTGGTGGCGATGCCCATCGGCGCCTACGACCCGCGGTGGTTCATGCAGAGGGTGCACGTGAATCCGGAGGAGGCCGTGCAAGCCTGCGTGGACCTCGGGTCGACCCACCGTGGCGCGCGACCGGCGCTCACGCTGGGTATCCATTGGGGCACGTTTCGGCTGACCGATGAGCCGATGGACGAACCGCCGCGGCGCACGCGGGTCGCGTGGACGGCGGCGGGTCTGTCCGACGACCGGCTCTGGATTCCCGCGTTCGGGGAGACCCGCGCGTGGTGACGCCGATGATGATGTCAGCGGTGACGCGGGGGCCGACGCGCGAGGCGATGCGTTAGGACGCTTTCCGCTTCCGCGTGGTTTTTGCGCGCGTCGTCTTCTTTTTCTCGGCAGTCGGTCGTTTGGTGCCGCGCTTTTTCGCGGAAGTGGACGCAAGACTTTCCTGGAGCCGAGCGACCAGGTCGAGGACGTTGGTGCGCTCGGGTTTCTCGCCGTCGTCGTCGTCGGGAATCTTCTTTCCCTTGAGCTTGGCGCGAAGCAGCGTCTTCAGCTTCGCCTCGTACTCGTCGTGATATTTCGACGGGTCGAACGGCTCGGCAAGGTTGCCGATCAGCTGCTCCGCCATCGCCACTTCCTGCGGGCGAATTTTCTGCTCCTCGGAACTGGGGAAGCGAAGATCTTCGGGAGCGAGCAGCTCTTCCTCGAACCGCATCAGCTCGAGCACGAGCGCGTCACCGATGGCGCGGACCGCGACGAGGTGCTCCTTCTGGCGAAGCGTCAGCTTGCCGATTCCCACCATGTCGGTGTTCTGGAGGGCTTCGCGGAGCAGTGCGTAGGGCTTCTCGCCTCCCTTCTGCGGGATGAGGTAGTAGGGCGTGTCGAAATAGCGGGAATCGATCTCGTCGGACTTCACGAAATCCATCATTTCCACCGCCTTGCTCGACGGAGTCTTGACCTTCGCGAGCTCCTCGGGCGTCACCACGACATACTTGCCCTTCGTGTATTCGTACCCCTTCACGATCTCGTTCCAGGGAACCACCTCACCGTCCGCAGGACAGACGCGCTCATACTTGATGGGCGTCAGGTCGTCCTTGTGCAGCTGGCGGAAGCTCGTCTTCTCGACCGAGCGGACGGCGCTGGCGAGAGAGACGGGGATGTTCACGAGCCCGAAGGTCAGGGCGCCAGTCCATATGGAAGCCATGCTGGTTGCTAAGGCAGGGGGCGTACTATCCAGCAGTTGTCAACATCGTGAACCGTGAACCGTGAACCGTGAACCGTGAACCGTGAACCGTGAACCGTGTAGCGAGGGAGCCGGGAGCGAGCAGCGCGGAGCAGGGAGCATTGAGGTAAGAATTCAGGGGTCTTTCGGCTTTTGCGTGGGCGTGCGCTTTATGAGCGCATTCGCATCACGCGGTGAGGCGAGGGTCGAGATCGTATCCCCCGCAGGGGAACGAGATCGCAGGGGTTCCTTCGCGATCGTCTGCGGGAACAGCGGTGAACCTTCGGGACGAGCCTTGACCGCGGAGGCCGCAGAGGGGCGCAGAGGACGACCACGACCGCAGTCCGGCCAACTCAGGACGGCACCGCTAAATGGGTTCTC
>JAJAYP010000113.1 GCA_026786185.1 Gemmatimonadaceae bacterium | reverse complement strand
GGGGGGCGCGGGCCTACGCGCGGGTGTATGCGGTGGCAATTATTATCCCGGGGTGGGGGGGGGCGGGCGGCCGAGCGTTTGCTGGGGGGGCGCGGGCGCGCTGCTGGGGGCGCCGGCGCTCGCGAGCCAGCCTGCGATGCGTTCGGACACCGTGCGTCTCCCCGGTCTTCGTCAGCCGGTCGAGGTGCTCCGGGACCGGTGGGGCATCCCGCACATCTACGCGCGAAACGAGCACGACCTGTTCTTCGCGCAGGGATATTCATCCGCTCGCGATCGTGCCTTCCAGTTCGAGATGTGGCGGCGGCAGGCCACGGGGACGATGGCCGAAGTCATGGGCCCGCGCGAGATCACCCGCGACCACGGCGCACGGCTGTTCCGCTATCGCGGCAGCCTCGGGCGCGACCTTGCGCGATACCATCCGCGCGGCGCGGCGATCGTCGGCGCGTTCGTCGAGGGCGTCAACGCATACGTCGACGAGGCGACGCGCGATCCGACGCTGGTCCCCCTGGAACTTCGCATGCTCGGCATCGCACCTGGCCGGTGGACCGCCGACGTCGTCATCTCGCGGCACCAGGGGCTGCTCGGCAACATCGGAGAGGAGCTGGCGAATGGACGATTCGTCGCGAAGTTCGGCCCCGCGCTACTCGAGAAGGTGCAGTGGTTCCATCCCGGGCCCGGCGCGCCCGCGCTGACGCTCGATGCGACGATCGATGGAGCCGCGCTCGAGGCGCCGATCCTCGCGCTGTACGACGCGTACCGCGCACCCATGCGATTTCTGCCGTCCGACCTGCGCGCGGCCTTCCGCGCCGACAGTGCGGCACACCGGCGTCTCGCTCGGCTGGATTCCATGCGCGAGGACGACGCGCGCTGGAGCGCCCGACGAGACATCGGGAGCAACAACTGGGTCGTCAGCGGCCGACGCACCGCGAGCGGTCGAGCGTTGATGGCGAACGATCCGCATCGCGCCATTACCGCGCCGTCGCTCCGCTCCTTCGTGCATCTCACGGCACCGGGCTGGAACGTCATCGGCGGAGGAGAGCCGACGATTCCCGGCGTCTCGATCGGACACAACGCGCACGGTGCGTGGGGCCTCACCATTTTCTCGACCGATGGTGAGGACCTGTATGTCTACCGCACGGATGCATCGAACCCCATGCGTTATCGCTATCGCGATCGGTGGGAGTCGATGCGCGCCATCGACGAATCCATCCCCGTGAAGGGCGCCGCGGCCGCATCGGTCAGACTGAAGTACACGCGACATGGACCGGTCGTGTACGAGGACACCATGCGGCACCTCGCGTACGCCGTGCGCGCGGCGTGGCTGGAGCCCGGTGGTGCACCCTACCTGACGTCCCTGCGCATGGATCAGGCGACGACGTGGGCGGAGTTTCGCGCGGCGTGCAGCTTCAGCAACATCCCGGGCGAGAACATGGTGTGGGCCGACATCGCCGGAAACATCGGCTGGCAGGCGGTGGGCATTGCGCCCATTCGTCCCGCGTCCAGCGGGCTGGTCCCGGTTCCTGGCGACGGCCGGTTCGACTGGGCGGGTTACCTCCCGATGCTCCAGAAGCCGCACGCGTTCAATCCGCCGGAAGGGTTCATCGCCACCGCGAACAACAATCTCACTCCCGACACCTTCCCGCACCGCAACGCGATCGGGTGGACGTGGGCCGATCCGTACCGATTTGCCCGAATCACCGACGTGCTCAGCGCGGCGCGGCGTGTCTCGATGGCGGACATGATGCGGCTGCAGACCGATTACACCTCGCTCCCCGCCCGTGCCCTCGTGCCGCTGTTGACGACGCTACCCTCGCCGAACGCGGCGACCGAGCGCGCGCGCCAGGCACTGCTCGGCTGGGATCGCGTCCTCGACCGGAGCTCCGTCCCCGCCGGCATCTACGAGGCATGGTATCGCCAGCTTGCGGCCGCGGTCACACTGCGCGTGGTACCCGAGCCGGCTCGCTCATCGGCGCGCGGCATTCCCACCTCGCATCGTGGCGTGGCTCGCGGCGCCAGGCAGCGACTTCGGCGCCAATCCACGAGCGGCGCGCGACAGCACCCTGCTGAACAGTCTCGACGCCGCAGTCCTCGAGCTCACCCAGCGGAACGGGCCCGACATGGCGCGCTGGACGTGGGGCCGGTATCACGCCGCACTCCTGCCGCACCCGATGAGTGCCGCGATGAACGCGGAACAGCGGGCGCGCTTCGAAGTCGGGCCGTGGCCGCGCGGGGGGGACGGCAACACCGTGGGCGCGACCGGTGGAGGAGAGAACCAGTCGTCGGGCGCGTCATTCCGTTTCATCGTGGAAGCTGGCGACTGGGATGCCGCGGTCGGCACGAACTCGCCAGGACAGTCCGGCGATGTCGGCAGCCCGCACTATCGCGACCTGTTCGAACTGTGGAAGGAGGACCGGTATTTCCCCGCGAAGTACTCGCGTCGTGCGGTGGAAGGTGTCACCGAGGCGAAAACCGTACTGGCGCCGGTCCGCCGATAGACCCTTCCCACTCGCGCACTCGATGATCCGCCGCCTCCACCACAACCTGACCTTCCAGGTTCTCGTCGCCATCTCGCTGGGCGTCGTGCTGGGACTGCTCTCTCCCGAGGCAGGACGGGCCATGAAGCCGCTCGGCGACACCTTCATCAATCTGGTGAAGATGGTAATCGCGCCCGTCATCTTCCTCACCATCGTGCTGGGCATCGCCAACATGAGCGATCTCAGGAAGGTGGGACGTGTCGGCGGCAAGGCCCTGCTCTACTTCGAGATCGTCACGACCTTCGCCCTCGCGATCGGCCTCGTCGTCGTCAACGTCACCAAGCCCGGCGTGGGGCTCGACGTCAGCTCGCTCGCCAAGGGCGACGTCTCGAAGTTCACCGAACAGGGCAAGTCGATGAGCTTCGTCGACTTCGCGACCCACATCGTGCCCTCGAGCGCAGTCGACGCCTTCGCCAAGGGCGACGTCCTTCAGGTGGTGTTCTTCGCCGTCCTGTTCGGCTTCGCACTGGCGTCACTTGGCAACCGCGGACGTGCGTTGACCGACGTGCTCGAGAGCGTATCGCAGGTGTTCTTTCGCATCGTCGCCATCGTCATGAAGGTCGCCCCCATCGGCGCGTTCGGCGCGATGGCGTATACGATCGGGGCGTTCGGCGTGCGCAGCCTGCTGCCGCTGGGCCGGCTCATGCTCGATGTGTACGTGACCATGTTCCTGTTCATCTTCGTCGTCCTCAACCTGATCCTGCGCTGGTACGGATTCTCGCTCTGGGAGTACATCAAGTTCATCCGGGAAGAGATCCTCATCGTGCTCGGCACGTCGTCCAGCGAGGCGGCGCTTCCGCGAATGCTCGACAAGATGGAACGCTACGGATGCTCGCGGTCGGTCGTCGGGCTGGTCATTCCGGCTGGCTACTCGTTCAACCTGGACGGCACGTCGATCTACCTGTCGATGGCAGCCCTGTTCATCGCGCAGGCGTTCGGCGTGGACCTCTCGATCACGCAACAGCTCAGCGTGCTCGGTGTGCTGATGCTCACGAGCAAGGGAGCCGCTGGCGTCACCGGCTCCGGTTTCATCGTGCTCGCGAGCACGCTCGCCGCCATGCGTGTGGTGCCGGTGGAGGGCGTCGCGATCCTGCTCGGCGTGGATCGCTTCATGAGCGAGGCGCGCGCGATCACGAATCTCATCGGGAATGGCGCCGCCACACTAGTCATTGCGCGGAGCGAGAACGCATTCGACGAGCGACAGCGCCAGCGTGCCGTGGCGGAGCTGCATGCCGAGCGGGTAGCCGGAGCGACGGCGTAAGGCATCCGCGAATCCGCTTGGTCTGGGGAGCTGATTCGTTTCCGTTGTGGACCGCTCCTAGATTTCGATCATGCCGCAGCTCCTCGTCGCCGATCTGGGCACCATGCCCTATGAAGAAGCGCTGGCGTTGCAGCGCGCCGTCGCAAAGGCACGCATCAGTGGCGCGATCGATGAGGACGTCCTGCTCCTCGTCGAGCATCCGCCCGTCATCACGCTTGGACGTTCCTCGAAGCGACAGCACCTGCTCGCGTCGCCGACACTCCTCGCCGCACGCGGCGTGGAATTGTTTGAAGTGGAGCGCGGCGGCGACGTGACGTTTCACGGGCCGGGCCAGCTCGTCGGGTATCCCATCGTCGATCTCAAGCGCCACAGGAAGGACCTGCACTGGCATCTGCGTCAGGTGGAGGAGGCGCTCATCCGTGCGCTCGCACCGTTCGGGATCGCCGCCGAGCGTTCCGCCGGTCAAACAGGCGTCTGGACCGAGGGGCGCAAGCTCGCCTCCATCGGTGTGCACGTACGCGATTGGGTCACCTGGCACGGCTTCGCGCTCAACGTGACGACCGACCTGTCGTACTTCGAACTGATGGTGCCCTGTGGAATCGCCGAGGTGGAGATGACGTCTGTGGCGCGCGAGGTGGAACGTCAGACCTCGTCAGCGCCAGTGATCGGCTTGGGCGAACGCGCGCGGTCGCTCGTCGTCGAAGGGTTTGCCGACGTGTTTGTGCTCGACGCTTCGCCCATTCAGCCCGCCACTCTCGAGCACCTCGCCTTCGCCTGATGGCGCAGCAGCATTGCCGCGTCTTGTTGCTGCGTCAGCGCGAGATCGGTGTCAGGATGACCCAGCGATTAAACTTCGCGTTCGCCGAATCGTCGGCCTGAGCCAGGATCTGGCCGCGGTTGTTGATCTCTAGGGCACGCGTCACGGTCCACTGGGTATCGTTGGCCGCGAAAGTAAGCGGCGAGGCGGTGCCCTCCTTCCACATCACCGCCCTGCCGTCGATCGTTCCGACGACGACGCCGGCGTCGTTCACCCCGGTGGCTTCTCCCGAACCGAGCACCGTCAGCCCGCCGGGCCGGTAAAGAAAAGCGGTGAACTTCGGCGAACGGCGGTCGCCGTCGTTCCGCGAACCGACCACCCATCCGGCCTCGTTCAGATCGTGGACCTCGGTGGGGGAAAAACCCAACTGCTCAACGCGTCGGCTCGTCCAGTCATAGACCGCCACCCCATTTCCAGGGGAAGAGGGGGCCGGAAACTGGAGGACCAGATCGAGTCTGTTGTTCACATGGGTCATGCCAAAGACGCCCAGGTCCGGAAAGGTCAGTTGACCGTTCCGCCAGATGGCTGCGCAGACCGCAGTCTGCGATGACTTCATACACCCAGGGTTGGTGAACTCGGCATTCGTGAATGAAACCGCGACCGCGTCGGAATCGTTGAGCGCCCAGGCGTAGAACTGGTGGGAAGGGAAGGTATCGAGACCGGCCAGAGGCGTGAGCGACTGGCCATCCCAGATGGCGTAATTGCGCGGCAACGTGCGCCCGTCGCTCGAGGAAGGTCCAACGTAGCAGAGCACGTGCGATCTATTGTTGAGTGCAACCGCGCTGCAGGCGTCCGGTGGCACGGCCGCCGCACCGCCGCTCACGAACTTTCGCCACCAAGTAATCAGGTCACCCTGATCATTGAACCTGCTCGGCGGGCCCGTGATGTCGCCGCTGATGTCGCGAACCGAGTAAGAACCGGGGATTCGGCTCTTGGGGCCGGAGATGATGCTCGGGGGTTCAATCGGTCCGTCACCGCGGCACGCGAGTAGCGCGCTTGCGAGCATAACGGCCGCGCAGGCGGTACGGCGGAAGGACGTCGGCGGAATCATGACAGTGACCTCGAGTAGCCGTATGATTTAAGCCCCTCACTCCCGCGTCGACGCTATTCAGTAAATATAGCTGCTCAGCATGCTTACCGGGATCGATACCTGAACGTGTCATCGTGCCAGGGCGTGGGACGGCGCCGCCCCACGGCGATTCGCTTCGGCACTCGTTCGGCCCAATTCGTATATTGGTCCCCATGGCTGACGGTCCCCGCCTCTATCGCCCTCGGGCGCGTGAACTTCCGGCCTCGAATGCCAGCGTCACCGCATCGCTGAACGCCGATCAGGCGCGCGCCGCCACCTTCGGCGATGGCCCACTGCTCGTCATCGCCGGGGCCGGCACGGGCAAGACGCGCACGCTGATTCATCGCGTCGCCGCCCTCGTCGAGCGCGGCGTCGCCCCCGAGCGGATCCTGCTGCTCACCTTCACGCGCCGCGCCGCCGGCGAGATGTTGTCGCGCGCCGAGCGGCTCGTCGGCTAGGCCCGCGCGCGAGTCAATCGCGCAACCATTCATTACGTCGGTCACCGCCAGCGGCGGCAGTTCGGCGCCGCCGCCCGGTATC
>JAJAYP010000112.1 GCA_026786185.1 Gemmatimonadaceae bacterium | reverse complement strand
GGCCGGTCAGCATCCGGGTGGCGGCCTGGCGCACCGGGGCGGCGAGGTCGAGGCCCGCCTCCTCGCGGGCGCCGATGACCCAGAGGACCTCGCGCATGGCGGCGGTGGTTTCGGTGGCCACACGATGGACCTCGCGCCAGTCTTCCCCTGCGGCCGAGCCGGCGGCGGAGTGCGCGGCGAGGCTCTCGCCCATAACCGCGAGGCCGGCGAGGTTGCTGCCGATCTCGTCGTGCAGGTCGTGGGCGAGGCGGGTGCGAAACGCCTCGCGCTCACGGGTGCGGCGGCGCTGTTGGCGGACAAGGAGCAGGCCGACGGCGGCGGCGGCGAGACCGACGGCGGTGAAACCGGCGGTGAGCGCGCGACCGCGGGCGACACGCTCGCGCGCCGCAGCTTCGACGTGCGCGCCGACCGGCGGCAGGATGCCTCGCCCGCCGCGCGCGAGTCATGGCACGCGGCGCTCGATTCGATTGCTACGCTCTACGTGGCGACCTCGGCGCTCGAGCAGCGCACTCGCGTCCTGGGCCCGGCGTCGCGAGCGCGCGCCGACACGATCGCCGAGCTGCAGATGCGCGTGGGGGCGCTCCATCAGCTGCTCGAGCCGCAGGTGGGGCCGCCCACCGCCGACATGCGCGCGCAGCTCGCGAGCTTCACGCGGCTGTACGCGCGGTTGAACGGGACGTGACGCTCGTGTCGCGCTAGCGCGCCGGCGTGAGCAGGTCGAACAGCTCCCGGTGGTCCTGTTCGTAGCTCGCGCCGAGCAGCGAACACGCGCGTGACGGCGGCGCTCAGGACGTGGTCCCGCTCCGTGTGCCGGCTCGCGGGCCGGCGCCGCCAGGCGTAGAAGCCTGCCGGGGGTGACTGCCATCCATCAGCCATCCGGGACGCCGGTTCGACCACCGGGCTGGCCGGAGAGGCCGAACGAGGCTTCGGGACCAATCGGCTGCTCTACCTCGCCAACTCGATGGTCGACCAGTACATCGGCCTCGAGGAGACCGACGACGGCGTCTGGGCGATTCACTTCAACAACATTCTGCTGGCGACGTTCGATGAACGGGTTTACATCATTACCGGCTGACGGAAAGTGTTACCACTCATGCCGGACTATTGTGTTACCCATCATCCCGGCTGTTCAAACAACTGCAATGTGCATTGCCGCGGAGAATGTTTCTGTCGTCTTCTCCGCGCCCTCCGCGGTTCCAGAGCCATGAGCTGCAGTGGACGCAGAGCAACGGCGCACCAACCGAATGATCATGCGACCCGAGATCGCGGCCCCGCGAATTCGCTGGGGGCTCTGCTGCCAGTTCCTCGATGCCCCGATCCGCTTCCGCACGGCGACGCATCGCTACGTGGCGACGTTGGCGGCGGAGGACGGGCGAGCGTATCTGGCCGGGATCGCGCGCGACAATGCGCGCGCGCTCGGGGAAGCCATCACGCACTGCGTCGCACTCGGCATTGGCGCGTTCCGGATAAATAGTGGAATCCTGCCCCTCTCCACGCATCCGAAGAGTGGCTACACCCTCCCCGACCTCGACGGCGACGGAAGCATCACCGCCACGTTCCGCGCCGCGGGAGCGCTGGCCGTCGAGCATGACGTACGCCTGTCCTTTCACCCTGACCAGTTCGTGGTGCTCAACTCCGAGCGGGCCGAGGTCGTGGAGTCGTCACTCGGAGAGATGCGCGCACAGGGGCATCTCGCCCAGCTCGTCGGAGCGGACGTGCTGACGCTGCACCCGGGCAGCTCCACGGGTGGAAATGCGGCGGCGCTCGAACGACTCGAGCGAGGCATCGAGCGTCTCTCCGACGCGGCGCGCCAGCGGTTGGCGTTGGAGAACGACGACCGTCGCTTCTCGCCGGCGCTGCTGCTGCCGTTCTGCGACCGACTCGGCGTACCGATGGTGTACGACGTCCACCACCACCGCTGCAATCCGGACGCACTCGATCTCTCCGAAGCAAGCGATCGCGCGGCCGCGACCTGGAACGACCGTGAGCCGCATTTTCACATCTCGTCGCCGCGTGACGGGTGGAGTGCCGCCGATCCGCGTCCGCACGCCGACTACGTGGTGCGCGACGATCTCCCCGATACGTGGCTTGACCGGGAGATCACGGTGGACATCGAGGCGAAGGCGAAAGAGCGCGCGGTGCTCGCGCTGCGCGAGTCGGTGGCGCTCCACCGCTGACTGCGGCTCGCGTGAGGCGTCGAACATCGCGCGCGTAGCGGGCCGTCGGCCCGCGCATGATCCACGAGAATCCGTCGCATCACGCGCGCCGCGAGGGCGAAGAACTGCTCCCGGTTTTGCCACGTCGCATGCCGTTGATCGATCAGCTTGAGATACAGCTCGTGCACCAGACCGGTGGGATCGAGCGTATGTTCCGGCCGCTCGCGCGCCAGCTGTCTGGCGGCGATGCGGCGGCACTCCTCGTAGATGAGCGGCATCCGGCCTCATCGCCGGTGTCTATCGCGATGCTGGCAGCCGTTTCCACGACTTCGTGCGCAGTGGGGACGACTACGCCACGCTCGACCTGCCGGGCGCGGCAGCCACCCGCGCCTTCGGCATCAACGCGCGCGGGATGGTGGTGGGGAGCTATGTCGTCGGCGGACGGACGTCGGCGTTTGTCGCCACGCCCGAACGCTAGTCCGACCGTGTGGAGCAGGCGGCCGACTCAATGAAAGTCGTGCCGCTGCGCGAACTCGGCGCCCACTGGCCACGGTCAGCGCCCTGGGATTCAATAGGAGCGGCGATGCCGGCTTCGACATCGCGGGCGACACCGACGTGGGCTATGCGACGCTGACCCCGGCGCCGCCGGTGCTCCAGCGCAGCCCGGTCACGCCCTGAGGCGGGGCCGCGCAGCGGATGCTGCACGACGGGGTCGCGCGCATTGGCGCCCGCTCACTGCGCGAACAGCTCCTCCACCAGCGCGTCGTATCGCGCCAGCCCGTCGCGCGCGCCGAGCCGCCGAAAACTCTCCGCCGCGCGGCCGGCTTCGTCACCCGCACGGGCCCGATCGCCCACCCGCATGGACAGTCGCGCGCTCGCCAGCAGCGCTTCGGCATGCATGAGCGCCTGGCCGGCTCCGTCGGCGAGTTCGATTGCGCCGTCGAGGAACGTGCGCGCCTCCTCGTTCCGACCCAGCGCGGTATTCGCCTCGCCCGAACAGCGCCAGGCGTCGGCCTGCGTCTCACGATCGCCCAGTGCGGCGCTTGCCTGGCCGGCCGCAAGCGCCCCCGCCGCGGCGAGCGGATAGTCGCCACGGCGGAGGGCGAGCTCCGCGCGGCCGACGCGCGCCATCTCCACCAATCGCTCCGCCCCCGCCTGGCGCGCGAACTGGATGGCGCGCATCTCGTGCTCGTCGGCGGGCGCGAGGTCGCCGAGGTCGCGATACACGATGGCGAGATTGTGGAACGTTTCCGCCAGACGGTGCATGTCGCCCAACCGCTGATACACCGGCACGGCGAGCTGATAGAGTGAGAGCGCGTCGTGCCACGCACCGCGAAGGCAGGCGATGGCGCCGAGGTTGTTGGTAGCGCGCGCGACGAGGAGCGTGTCGCCGGCCTGCTGCGCCAGCTCGAGCGCGCGATCCCACGCGTCCTGCGCGTCGTCCAGCGCACCGAGGGCGAAGTTGGCGGCGCCGAGCAGATCGAGGGCGGTGCGGTGCGCCGTCCGGTGCGGGCTGAGGGCCAGTGCCGGCACGGCGGACTTCAGGAACGCGCTCGCACGCTGCGGCTCGCCGCAGCGCATCAGCGCTTCGGCGTAGAGCGT
>JAJAYP010000111.1 GCA_026786185.1 Gemmatimonadaceae bacterium | reverse complement strand
CGCCCCCCCCCCGGGCGCCGCCCACGCGTACATTGGTCGAGGGCGGGGGGGCGGTCGCCCGGCAGCGCGTCGACCAGTCCCCGCTCGCCTTCCGGCTCCTTCCCTCCACATTCACGCTCAGCGATCTCCAGAGCGTGTACGAGCTGCTCCTCGGCCGCCCGTTCCACAAGGCGAGCTTTCGGCGCGCGCTGCAGGCCAGCTATCTCGTCGAGCCCACCGACGAATGGCACAGCGAGGGCCGGGGGCGCCCCGCACAGCTGTTCCGCTTCGCGCCGCGGAAGCGGCGCGGGGCCCGGCGCGGCGTGCGATTCGACCTGTTCACGGAGTAGCGAGTCGCCCCCCGCAAGTGCGCGCCCTGGCGCGCTCTTGCGCATGGCACATTAGTCGCAATATGTTCTTTAGGTACAATCACGGGGCGACCATGCTCGACTATCTGGACGGCCTCTGCGCGGCGTTGCTCGCGCGCAATGGAACGGAGATACGACGGCTCCTTCGCCACCCGTTGGCAAGGGCGCTACCGCGACGCGTGCGCGAGGAAGGCTACGCCATCGCGCGCGCGGGCCCCGAGAGCTTTCGCGCTCCCGTGCACACGCTCCACTTCTACCATCAGACGCTGCACCTGCTCGGCGTGCGTCCCTCCGCCGGCGCTGGCACCGCGGATTCATCGCGGAGCGAGAGCCGCCAGATCGAGATCCCGCTCCGCGCGGCCGGCGGATGATCGCCTAGTCGGATCGTCCCGCCTGCAGACGGCGGCGTAGCACCCGCCGCGCGATCGCCGCATTGTCGCGCGCGATCCGAAAACACTCCGCGACAACCGCTTGCTCGTCGTCCCCTTCGATCTCCTCGACCACCAGCGGCGCCGCATCATCGCGACGAGGCGACGCGTCGCGAGGCTCGATCACGACTCGACCAAGGCGTCGCGTCCGTGCGGCATCACCTCGATCGCTGGCGACGACCTCGACTCGAACGTACCCACCCCCCGGCATCGGACGCGTATACAGCGACTGCCCGGCATTCCACGCGCCGCCTCCACCCGCCTCCGTGTACTCTTGTTGGTCGAGCATCCGCACCTCCCGTTCAACTGCGTGTTCGCGTACGCCGTGGCGTCGCCGCCGACAACGCCGTGTCCAGCACTACCAGGGCGCGCGAGAGAACCCGCGTCGTCGTGGGGTGCTCAGCCAGCACTTCGCCGAACGGGTCGCCCACGGCCGCTACCCGTCGAGACATCGTCTTCACCGTGAACGCTCCCATGCACAGACGTCCCGTGAGTTCGCGCGCCGCGATCGGCGCCGAGACCGTCGCCTCCTCCTTCGCCCGCACGCTGTACGCACTTGCCGCGCTCTTGCCCCGTGCGTTCTGCAACGCGTCAACGTAGATCGTGCCCGCGGGTCGCGCCTTGATCGAGCGCTCCACCGTCGCAACTTCGGGTCGTGCAGCGACGACGAGCTGCGCGATCTGCATCGCGAGCCGGGCCGACGTCTCGTACGTCGTGCGCTTGGGCAACGCGATGACGAGATGGAGACCACGTGAACCAGACGTCTTCACCGCCGCCGCGAGACCGCACTCCTCCGTGATTCGCAGCACGTCGCGCGCCAGTGCGACCACGGCCGAGAACGGTACGTCCGCACCCGGATCGAGATCGATCAGGCACCGGTCCGCGGAGTCGATGTCCGCGACACGCGACAACCATGGATGCACCTCGATGGCGCCGAGCTGCACGGTGTAGAGCAGTGTCGCGAGGTCGCCCCCGATGATGCGACGGCGCTTTCCCTTGTCTTCCGTCTGCAGCATCTCGGTCTGCACGACGTCAGGCACGTGCGCGCCGGCATCCTGTTGGAAGAACATCGGCCCGCCCACGCCGTCGGGATACCGCTTGAGCACGAGCGGCCGACCGGCCAGGTGCGGCAGCAGCACGGGAGACACGCGCGCGTAGTACCGCATCAGGGCGCCCTTCGTCAGCTTCGCCTTCGGGAAGTAGACCTTCCCGAGGCTGGAGACATGCAGGCTGGCGCCGCGTCCCAGGTCGAGCGTGCCCTCGCCCGGCCCCCGTTCGATCGCTGCCAACTGCGATTCGATTGCCGACGGCGTCATCGAGCTACGCGGCGTCATTCGTCAGCTCGCCGGTGCTCCATCGCTGCAGGCTCACTCCCTCGATCGTCACATCGCGGGCCCGCTTGTCGTCGCGCACGCCGAGGAAGATCGGCTGCCGTAACAGGCGATCCTTCGTCCACTCCGCGAACTTCACTTCCACCACGACCGACGGAGTGACCCAGTGCGCGCGCTCGTTCGTGCGAGGCGCCACGGCGAACGGCGCCGTGCGGCGCGCACGTTTCGCAAGCAGGGCGGACATCGCGGCGAGTCCGTCGCGAGTGAAGCCGCCGCCGGTATGTCCCACGTACACGAATGCGCCCTGCTTGTCGAACGCGCCGAGGAGCAGCGCACCGATGTGCTGGCGAGAGTTGCGTGGCTCGGTGAATCCGCCCACCACGAATTCGGCGCGGTAGAGCAGCTTGAGCTTGAGCCATGCATCGGTACGAACGCCCGGCCGATATGGCGCGTCGGTGCGCTTCGCGATGATCCCTTCCCAACCAGCCCGGCGCGCGCGCGCCAGCATCGTGGATCCGCGAGCCGACGTGTCACTCAGCAGCAGCGTCGCGTCGTCCGGATCGCCCACATCCGCGAACAGGGCCTCGAGCCGCGCGCGCCGATCGCTCCAGGGCTTCGCGACGAGGGACGACCGTCCGTCGCGCAGCATGTCGAACATGACGAGCGACGTCGGTGCCTCGATGGCAAGTCGCACGATCTCATCCGCGTCCGTGAGGTGCATGCGGGCCTGCAGTTGCTGGAACTCGCTCGCCTCCGGCGCTGTCGCCCCGGGCGATGTGGCTGCCACGCGCCGCGTACGGCGCCGCTTGCGAGCGACCACTTCACCATCGAGGAGCAGTGAGCGGCCGGCCCGCCGCGCCAGCGCGCGCAGCGCCAGGATCAACTCGGGAAACTGTGTGCGCTTGTCCCGTCCGTTCCTCGTGACGAGCCGCACCGTTCGCGAACTGACCTCAGCGATCACCCGCATGCCGTCATACTTGGGCTCGAACGTCCAGCCGGTGCCGGTCGGCAGGTCGTGGCCCAGCGTAGCGTACATCGGCTCGTGAACTCGGGATCTCGAGGTCGACACACCCTGGAAGGGCGCAAGACGAATGCCCGCAGCGGACCGCCCGCAGACGACGCGCGCCCCGGAGCCTGTGCTCCGGGGCGCGCGAGGGAGCGGTGAGATCAGGCGCTCTTGGTCACGTCGGCCGCCTGCGGGCCCTTCTGACCCTGGACGATCTCGAACTCAACCTTGTCTCCCTCAGCGAGCGACTTGAAACCGTCGCCCTGAATGGCGCTGAAGTGCACGAACACGTCCGGACCACCCTCCCGCGAGATGAAGCCGAAGCCCTTCGCGTCGTTGAACCACTTCACCGTGCCGTTGATGCGAGCCATGAATCGTACCTCGTACCAGAACAGAGCCTGATCGAGCCTCGAGCACGCGGCCGTGCGCCGGTCGCTCCACTCGTTCAACGCGATCCGTGTGATGCCCCGTCGCGCCACATCGCGGCGCTCGGAGCGGAACGTGCCCTCCAATCGGGCAAGTTTTGTGCACACCAGGATACGTGACGGCTCGCTCGATGATCCAGACGCAAAACGGGGCCGAACCTGGCCCCGTTTCGCACGATCTGTCACGCATTCCCCTCGCGCCCACTACAGTCACGATGGCCGGTGAGCTGCGGGCTGTCGCCAGCCCTACGCAGCGCCGGCGATGTATCGGGCCAGACGTCCGCATGCCCGGCATTGCAGTGTGACGTGCGACCGCGGAGGTGGCGGAAAATCGTCGGGCGTTCGTTCGATTTGGCCAGAGCAGGACGGACAGCTCAGCGGCGAGCCGTTCCGATCGTTCGCGATGAGGTGGAGCGCTTGCACTGGGTTATACGTAGCCGGACGCGGCTTGCGCATTGGCCCTCCAATTGAATTTCGCACTCACCCGGAGAAGTGGCGCCGGGCCGCCCTGATGAACAGTAACCACCAAAGGACGTAAAGCACAGTGGGGCATCGTCTTGCGATCTGAATTCCGACTCGCCGCCGGGCTGATGCTCGCGCTTGCCTCCGCCTGCGGTCCGCACGCGCACATTCCTGTACGACCCGTGACCGTGCCGAACGCGCTCGAGCCCGCCGACAGCATGGCTCGGCTCGCCCGCAGACTCGCCCCACTCCTATACCTCCAGCGCGACGAGTGGTTCCCGCTCACGCGAGCCGTCGCAGTGGTGCATCCCACTCGTCGCATCATCGCCTATCATCTGCTGTGGCGTGACGACGCGCATGGATCCTGGATCCCGTTCACCGTGCCAACCGACCAGGAAGTCGTGTGGATCGGCTATGACGAGAGCGGCGCGCCCACCGATATGTGGACGTACTGGCATGGCAAAACGCTGCACACCCCGTGGCGCGGAACGCCCGCCGTCGACGTGCAGTGGGGAAAGCATGGCTCGCTGCCTCGCGGCATCATCGAGAGCGACCTGCCGCCTTTCCAGACACTCAACGCCTTCTACGCCTTTCACTACATCGGGATCGCCGACATCCTGCTCGGCCGGCTCACGCGTCCGGGCCCGTCGGGATTCTTCCACTCGTACCGCCGGTACCGCGACTTTTCGCGCCTGATCGTCCTCGGGGATTCCCTCGACGTCGTGGTGCGCACGGCGCAGCCGCGCGAGCAGCTCGAGGCCGTGTTCGGCAAGCCGTTCTCCCGAAAACCCGCGTGGCCTCGATGAAGAAGTGCGCGGCGGTCGGTGCCATTCGCGGCTGACGGACTACTCGTCCCAGGTCCCACCCGGCCGGCGCCACACTCGCCGCCCCACTCGCCAGCTTTTCCGGTCCGAGAAGTCCTTTCCGGGCCCGAACGACTCCGCGTCACCGATCGATTCCATCATGTCGTTCGCCTTCGCGCTGGATTCGTCCGCCCAGTGGACGATCTCGGCCTCGGTGGTCATCGGCTCCACCGGGCTTCCGAATTCCCGCTTCCCGTGATGGGAGAGGATCATGTGCTGCACGTCGAGGAGCTGACCCTCCGTGCACACCGTCTGTCCGAGCGCGGCGAGTCGCCGCTCCAGCATCAGGGTCCCGAGCACCACGTGGCCGAGCAGGAGCCCGCAGGGGGTGTAGTCGAACGATCCGCCCTCGATGCAGTACGCCTCCACCTTGCCCACGTCGTGCAGCAGCGCTCCCGCGACGACGAGGTCCACGTTTGCCCCCATCGTCTTCGCGGTCTGCTTCGCGATCGAGGTGACCTCGAACACGTGTTGCAGCAGGCCGCCAAGCTGCGCATGATGCGCCCGCACCGAGCCGGGGGTGTTCTCGAACCGCACCCGGAAGTTGTCGTCGGCGTAGAACAGGTCCACCACTCGGCGCAATGCCGGGGTCGTCATTTCGGCTCGGCGCTTGTCCACCCAGTCCCAGAGCTTCACCATGTCGCCCGTGATGCGCGGGAGGAACGCGTGGAGATCCACCTGTTCCTTGGGCACGACGCGTAGGGGCCCGCTGAGCTGGATCTGCCGCTTGCCCGTCTTGGCGTAGAGGCCCACCTGGCCGATGGCCTGCACCACGCGACCGCGATCGGCGCCGTCCGCCCACTCGCGCTGGTTCGCCCAGATGGGCGCGACGTCGATGTGCCCCGACGCGTTACCGAGCTTCAGGATCACGAACGGGTCCCCGTTCCCCTGGGTCTTTTCGACCCGGTCGACGACGATGAGCTCGTGCTGTACACGCTCGCCGATGGCGAGTTGGCCGAGGTTGAGCGGAGGCATCCTCAAGAGTGCAGGACGAGTCGGCATCAGGCAAGCGAAATCTGGCTGTCGTCTGGCCGTTGTCGATGCGCTGCGCCATGTTTGCGCATGCGCGGTGATCGTTCTTCGCCGCCGATCTGCATCGTCGCGGGGATTGGCCGGCCTCGCGATGCACGAATGAGACAGGTGTCGTGCGGTGGCAAGTCCGCTGGGCGTGATTTCGCGCCCGAAACTTGCGCAGGGAGTGCTCGATTCGCGCAGCACCGATAGCCACTATCCGGCAGAGGAGACGCAGCGATGGCGATGAAGAAGAAGCGCGGCACGAAGCGCGCGGGCAAGAAGAGCGCGCGCCGCGGTCCGGCGATCAAGAAGCGCTCCGGCGCGAAGAAGAGCGGCGCCAAGCGTGGCGCAAAGAAGAGCAGCGCGAAGAAGAGCGCGAAGCGCAAGACGGTCAAGCGCGGCGGTGCCAAGAAGTCGAGCGCGAAGCGTTCGGCGGCGAAGCGGCGTGGTCCGGCGGTGAAGCGCTCGACCGCGAAGAAGAGCGGCGCCAAGCGCAGCACGGCGAAGAAGTCCACGGCCGGTGGCGTGCGGAAACGCGCCGCAGGGTTGGGGGCGCGTGTGAAGCGCGTCGCGTCTGGCGTCGCGGAGCAGGCTCAGAGCGCCGCGGTGTCCGGCTACGAAGCGGTGAAGGAAATGAGCGAGAACATCGTCGATCGCGTTTCGAGCTGACGCGCGACGGGCCGTCCCCGCGCGCCCCCGATCGAGTCGGAATACTCCGCTCAATCGGTGTGGCGCGCGAGGAAGGCCAGTACCAGGTCCGCTACCACGTCCTTGCAATAATCGACGGTGATGATGTGTCCACAGCCGGTGACCCAGTGTCGTTCGGTGGGCGCACGGAGTGTCGCCATCGTCGCCGTTGCCACTGCGTCTGGAATGCGGTTGTCCGCGCGCGAATGGATGACGAGCGTCGGCACCGCGATCTTCGCCAGTGCCGCGCGCCCGCGTCGCGCCGTCTCGAGTAGCGCGTGCAGCGCGTTGGGCGCCACGACCCCATAGGCATAGTTCGCCGTGCGCGCCGCGGGATCGTGAACCGAACGCTCTCCACGCGCGCCCAGGTACGGCTGCACCAGCCCCCACAATGGCGCGGTCCGGGTGGCCCAGGCCACCTGCGGCGTCGCCGCGAGGTACGGAGCCAGCAACAGGAGCACGCGCACGTCGGCTTCCACCGCCAGTTGCGCGGCCAGTGCGCCGCCCATCGAGAGCCCGCCGACACCGATCCATTCGTGGCGGCCCCGCAAGTCGTCCAACGCGACGCGCGCCGCGGCCGTGTACGCCGAGGCACTCACGCGCGCGAAGTCGCGCGGCGAGCGCCCATGCCCGGGGAGCAGTGGCGCGAGCACCGTGTACCCCGCCGCATTGAGTCGCGCGCCGAGATATCGGAGGGTCTGCGGTGAATCGCCCGAACCATGGAGCAGCAGCACCGCTCGTCCATTCGTGCCGGCAAACAGGAATGGCTCGGCGCCAGCCACCGTGCCGTCCACGGTGCGCACGTTTCGCCTGTCGTAATCGCGCTCGATCCGGCGCGCAGCGACCAGGCGCCACGCCGCGCCAGCACCGGCGATCATCGGCAGCAGCAACCAGCCCAGCATCAGGACCGCGACGAGTTGGAGAAGGCCGGACCGGAGTGGAGGGACGTCCAGCGCTTGGAAATCGTCGCTACTGGAGCGCCGGTACCGCGTCCACGTCCGCCATCACGGCGGCGAGCAGCGCATCGTCCGCCACGCCGGAGTCGGCGAGCCGGTCGAACAACCGCGCCGAGGGCGCGACGTACAATGTGCTCCCGCGACGCTCGACGAGTCCTTCCCCGACCAGCCGGGCGAACACGAGCGACACCGATTCGCGCGTCGCACCCACGACTTCACACAGCAGCCGATAGCGCGCGGCGCACAACTCGATGTAGCCATCGTCGCGCGTGAAGCTGTCGTGCGCCGACATGCGGCGCAGGGCGGCAATCAACCGCTGCTCCACGGAGAGCGTCGTGAGCTCGCGGAGCTTTTCGAGCAGCGCCGTGCGCTCGGCCATCACCTGCCCGATCACCGCCATCGCGGAGCCCGGCTGTTCACGGATGAATGCTCGCAGCTTTCCACTGCTGAGAAACAGTGTCTCCGTTTCCGCGTCGGTGCGCGCATCGGTGGCGTAGACGGCATTTGGCGACAGTCCTTCAGCGCCGAACGTCTCGCCGGGCGTCGCCACCCACGGGACGAATCCACGACCCGCGCGAACGCGGCTGCGCAGTACCACTCGCCCACGCACGACGATGAACACGCCGTCGGCGCTCACGCCTCGCTCGTAGATCTGGAAGCCGGCGGGCCATGCCGCTCGGGCCGCGTAACCCTGAATGGCCAATCGCTCCGTGAGCGACAACCGGGGAATCGTCACGCCGCTCGCCTCGCGTGTGTGCGCCACCTGTCACCTCCAAGCCTGCGACACGAATGCCGCCTCGCAATACGCGGGCCGACGGAAGAACGCGCGGACTCAGCCGGTAGGGGCATGTCGGGAGCCATCTGTCCCATGTCTACCGCACCTCGCCAAGCGCCGTGCGCGCTGTGGCGAGCGCGCGCGTCGCCGCACCGAATCGCTGCGCGAGATCGGCGATCTCCACACTCGTCAGCCGTTCATCGTTCGCACGAAGCGCCTCGTTCACCGACGGGTACACCATGTTCGAATATCCATTGTCGACATCCGCCACGTAGATCAGGTTGCGATACCACGGGCGTGTTCGCAGTCCGGCGGGCCGCACGAGCGCCCGCTCCACGCCGAGCAGCGCGGCATTCACCGCTGATCTCCGGTCGCGCGATGGTGTCCCGGCGGCGAGCACTCGATCCCGTGCGGTGGAGAACGCCGCTGCCTCGCGTTCCATCTCGCCGATCGCTTCACGCAGCATGCTCGTGGAGCCGCTCCAGCGTTTCGCCGCGAGCGCTCGATCGAGCGCTGGCAGATAGCGCTGCATCGTCCGCGCGAACTCCACGTAATCGTACGGCAGGATCTCCGCGTTGGCGAAACGCAGGACCATGGCAGCGGCGATGCGCGCCGCGGCGGCGTGATACACGTAGTTCGTGTCACCGAAGCGCGTCATCCAGGCGAAGTCGTCGTACTGGGAGTGATAGACGCCCCCCGCACCGCCGAATCCCCAGTCGGCGATCGGGATACCGAGGTGATTGTAGAAACCCGCAAAGTCGGAGCCGCCACCGGGATCCCCCATCGCGGGCTCCGCCGTGTCGGCCACCGCCGCGGCACGGCGCCATTCCGCGTACACGCTCCCCTTTCCGTTCGGATCGGGCACCTGTCGCGCGATGTCACGCAAGGCAGCACGCATCGACGGTGAGCCGCCGCCGCCGAAACGCGTGCCGGATGCCGCGACATCCTGGTTGAAGTACGCGACGCCGCCGCGCATGAGTCGCAGCGAGTCCTCCTCCACGTACTCGGACGATCCGATCAGCCCCCATTCCTCGGCATCCCAGGTCGCGAACATGATCGTGCGCTTGGGACGATGCCCCGCCTTCACCGCCTCGGCGACGCTGCGCGCCGCCTCGAGCACGCTCACCGTGCCGCTCACGTTGTCGGACGTGCCCGGACCCCACGCGTCCCGGTGACCGCCAACGATGACCAGTTCATCCGGAAATTCGCTGCCGCGGACGATGCCGAATGTGTTGTAGATCGGCTTCGTCCCCGCCGTCACACGGTCGTCGGTGACACGCACTCGGGCGCGTACGGGACCCGGTCCCACGTGGTAGCGGAAGGGAAGCCCGCCTTGCCAGCCCGGCGGCACGTCACCGCCACGTAGCTCATCGAGCAGTTCCCCGGCATTGCCGTACGAGATCGGCACGACGGGAATGTGCGGAATGTCCATCCTCGACTCGCTCAGCCGCGGTGCGCCTCTCGTGCTCGCGTAGCCTGGCGTCGCAGGGTCCCCCGCGCCGTTCATCACGCTGCCACGCTGCACGCCGTTCCGGTTGCGCATCGGCCCCCCCGGATAGACATCGCCGCGCACGTACCCGTCATCCTGCGGATCGCTGTAGATCAGCAGCGCCACCGCGCCGTGCTTCTCCGCCTCACGCGCCTTGATGCCGCGAAACGAGCGGCCGTACCGCGCAATGGCGATCTTCCCGCGCACCGATACACCGAGCGAATCGAGCTGCGCGTAGTCCTCGATGAGACCATAGTTCACGTAGACCACGTCGGCGGTGACGTCGCCCTGGCCACTGTACCCGTTCACGGTGAGGTACTGCGCGATCCGCGACGAGGGATCGCCCGCCACCGCCGGCTCCGCCAGCGAGAGCTGCCGGCTGCGCGGCGACACCCGCCACAACTGCACCGACGTGGGATGAGGCAGAAAGACGTCGTACTGCCGCACCTCCGTCTCGAGCCCCATCGCGCGCATCTGCGCTATCACGTAATCGCGAGTGCGTGCCTGTGCCGGCGTCCCCGCGACATGGGTTTCGGCAGAGAGTGCGCGCGACAGCTCCCTCGCGCGCATGGCCTCTGGACGAGCGATCGCCTGCGCCTCGAGCACCCGTTCCGCAGCGGCGGCCCCAGGGGTGTATCCGGGAATCGTCGTCGTGTTCTGCTGAGCGGTGAGTGGAACGGCGTGCGTCTCACCGCCGATCAGTGTCATGAGCACGAACACGAATGTCGATCGGCGCGGCATCGGGGGCGGGAACGGGTGGTGGACGCGCGAGTCGAGTTGGTCAGCGCGCGGATGCGCCGACCGCAGGTGTGAGCGCGCACGAATGCAACGGACGTCGGTAATCTGTCCCGCGCGGCGCCGAGCGCAACCGGCTCAGATTCCGAGTGCCTCGCGTACGCCGGTGATCACGAACTGGACGGCGATCGCGGCGAGCATCAGTCCCATGAGCCGCGTCATGACGCGAATGCCCGTCTGTCCCATGCGCTGGACGAGCCGCTCTGCGGCGCGAAGTGTGCCCCACGCGATCAAGAGCGCGAGCACGATGGACCCGTACACGACGATCGTCTGTGTTGTCGTGCGTGCCTGGCCCGACAGCACCATCACCGTGGAGATTGCGCCCGGACCGGCCAGCATCGGCATGGCGAGCGGCGTGACCGCAACGTCGTCCTTCACGCTCGCTTCCGAAATTTCCGCCAAGCCTTCCTGGGTCGATCGGTTCCCATGCAGCATGTCCATCGCGACGAGCCAGAGAATCAGCCCGCCGGCGATGCGGAACGCGGGCATCGTGATCCCGAACAGCTCGAAGATGGCGCGGCCCACCGCCGCGAAAATGACGAGCAGGAGCGTCGCAGCAATGCATGCGCGACGCGCCGTCACGCGCCGCTGCGCCTGATCCTGCCCCTGCGTGATCACCAGATACGTCGGCACGACGGCGATCGGGTCCACGATGAACAGGACCGACGTGAAGGTCACGAGCGCGAACTGGAATGCGCCGTCCACTCAATCGTACTCGCTCAACGCCGACTGGATTGCCGTGCGGAGTCGGCGTTCGCGATCCGGGCCCTCGGGCACGGTGGCAGCGAGTGCACCGAACAATCGGAGCATCTCGCCCTCCATGAACGGCGCGCGATCGCGTACACCCAGCGCATCGATCGATCGCTCGGCGAGCGCACGCAACAGCACACGTGTCTGGTCCTCGAGCGCTTCGAGCGTCGGAGGAGCCGCCGGCTTCGGAATCGGCGTCTGCTCGCGCCGTCGGCTCACCGCATCCAGCATCGCCTTCATGGGCGAGAGGCTGACGACGAACGACCCGGCCGTGTGCTCGGTGAATGCCTCGACCACGCCCTTGCGCCGCAGTTCGTGAAAGACCCGAATGGACGCCTCCCGCACCACCGCGATGCCATCCTCGCTGTTGTTGCCGCGGCCGGTGATGACGAGCACGTCCTCGGATCGCTGGACCTGATGCTGGCGCAGCCACCGTTCCAGGCGCGCCGCTGCCTCGGCACCGGTCGGAAGCGAGGTGCGCAGGTTCAGCGTGCGCGCCGAGCCGAACCTGACCTCGTCGAAGGCCTGCTGAAGTCCACCCAGGCCCGGCACGCGACGCGCCGGCATCTCAGCGGCGCGCGCTCGGCGCGATCGCCTGGTTCAGCACTTTTCCGTCGAGACGCTCGACCGGTGGAACGCCGATGATCTTTGCGAGGGTGGGTGCCATGTCCACCACGAACACTCGTTCGGGAAAGCGCGCCGTCCGGAACCACGGACCGTAGAAGATCACCGGAACTCTGGCGTCGGCATCGTAGGGATGGCCGTGCTCGGCGTACGTCGCCTGCACTCCATAAGCCCCCTCTCGCGGCGTGATGACGTACTCTGCCGGCGAGTCGGCCGGAATCATGTGCATCCACCGGCGCGCGATGGAGTCTCGAACCGTGTCGCGTTGTGCGAGATCGCGCACGCGGTCCACGCGCGCGATGCCGGGGCTCCGGCCAATAGCGTCGGCGAACCGCTCGAGCATCGGTTTCGCGTCCACCCCGGACTGCGTGAATGCCTGGCGATTGACGGAAACGATGCCCCCGTCGACCGTCACCGCCCCGGTATCGACACCGGCCGCACGCAGCGTCGCACGGAATGTCGCGAGCGCGGTAACGAGGTCGTATCGCGGTGGGGCCGGCTTGTTCGCGCGCTTCGCCACCAGCTCGGGATACGGCGTCACGCCGTGGTCTCCCGTGAGGGCGAACACGATGGAGGACGAATCGCGCAGACGGTACAATGAGTCGATGAATACGCCGAGCGCGCGATCGAGCCGCAGGATGTTGTCATGCTGTTCGCGGGAGTCGGGCCCGTACCGATGCCCGACGTAGTCGGTGCCGGACAGCGACACGGCGAGAATGTCGGTCTGTTCCCCGCGGCCGAGCTGGAGCGCTTCGAGTCCGGCGAGCGCGGCATCCAGCGTGATCTCATCCAGCCACGGCGTCCATACCATCTCACCGGCTGCGCGCGCGGAATCGCTCGGCATCACGTGCGGAAAGGACACGTCCTTCCCGTTGTTCTCCTGCACGACGGTGTCCACCTCGGCGTATTCGCTCGCGGGCAGCATCAGCGACCAGCTCCGCCCGGCGAGTCGCTGCGGCGCGCGGCGCGCGTTCACCGCCTTCACCCACGTGGGCAGGGTGTCGGCGTAGTAGCGGCTCGTGGTGAACTCGCCGTTCGAGGTGGCGTACCAGAACACACTCTGCTTTGCCCTGCCCATCGGAAGGATGGCGCCGCGGTCCTTGCGCGAGATCGAGAGGGCGCGCGCGCGTGTGTCACGCGTGCGAATCCAGTCGAGGAGCACCGACCCGCGAAATCGGTACGGCGAGGCTGGCGTATCGCCAGAGGTGAGGAGCGGGGACTGCGGATCGAGTACGCCGAGCGTGTTGCTCACGATGCCGGTCGAGCGCGGATAGCGCCCCGACATCACGACCGAATGCCCCGGGGCCGTTTCCGTCACCGCGTGATCGTGCGTCGCGTTCGTGAAGAACGCTCCCCGCTTCGAGAGTCGACCGAGCCCGCCCGTCAGCTGCGGCGCCCACCGATCCAGATAATCGGGGCGCAGCTGATCCACTGTCAGGAAGACGACCAGTTGCGGACGATCCGCCGCGGCTCGCGTGTATTGCGCGCGGATCCCGGCGGGCACGGCGACCAGGGTGGCAACCAGCAGGACGAGACGACGCATCGGCATGGCGGGTCGAGGGCGAAAGCGGTTGATCACCATAATCTACACGGCCGCCGCGATCCGCTACGCCGCTCGTGGCACCATCGCATCCGCCAGAAGATTCCTCGCGAAACAGATCTCGTTGCAGGCGAACCGCCGTGCGCAGCCGAGACAGTCTCGACGAATCTTCTCCGGGTACCGCGCGCGGTCTACACGTTCGTACCCGATCGCGCTGAAGAACTCGGGCTGGAGCGTGAGGGCGAACACGTCGTGAATGCCCCGCATGCGGGCCAGTCGCTCCACCGCGCCCACGATGGCACGGCCCAGGCCCCTGCCATGCGCCTCCTTCGAGACCGCGATCGCCGCCACCTCGGCGACACTCGGTGAATACTCCTTTAGCGCGCCGCATGCCAGCAGCGCGCCGGCCGCATCCTGCACCACGACGTAATCGTCGATCGCGATCGCGATCGTTTCCGGGCTGCGCGTCAGCATCTGCCCGTCGTCGGCGAAGGTGTTGTTCAACCGCGAGATCGCCCCTGCGTCCGCCGGACGTGCGCGACGCACGAACAGGTCGGGTGCCATCAGAGGACTTCCTCGAGGATCGAGAGCCCACGCGCCAGGTCAGCCTGCGTCGAGATGAGAGGCGGCAGCATCCTGACCGTGTAATCACCCGCGGAACAGACCAGCAGGCCATTCGCCAGCGACTCACTGACCACGTGTGCCGCCGTGCCCATCACGTCCACCCCCCACATGAGTCCTGCCCCGCGCACCTGGCGGATGCGGCCCGTACGCCGTGCGAGCTCGTGCAACTCGTGTCCGAACCAGGCACCGACCTCGGTGACGTGCCGCAGCATGGCCGGATCGGACAGCCGCTGGAGCACATGCAGCGCGACCGACGCCACGAACGGGCCACCCCCGAACGTCGTGCCATGATCGCCCGGCTTGATCGACTCGGCAATCGCGCGCGTCATGAGAATCGCGCCCATGGGCAGTCCGCCGGCCAGCGGCTTCGCGAGCGTCACCATGTCTGGCTCGATGCCCGCCTGTTCGTACGCGAAGAGCGTCCCCGTACGGCCGAGGCCGCACTGGATCTCGTCCAGGATCAAGGCGATGTTGCGCGCTCTGGTGACTGCGCGAAGCTCGCGCAGGAATCCGTGATCGAGCACGCGCACGCCGCCCTCGCCCTGTACAGGCTCGACGATGAGGGCCGCGACGGTGTCTTCGCTCAGCGCCGCATCGAGCTCGGCCAGGTCCCGTTCGAAGATGGAGACGCCGGGCGTGAGCGGCCGGAAGGGCAAGCGGTACGCGGGACGATCCGTCGCGGCGAGCGTGCCGAACAGGCGTCCGTGAAACGCACCGCGGAGCGCGTGAATCTCGTGCTTCGCATCGCCCTTCGTGCGCGCCCATCGACGCGCGAACTTGAACGCGCCTTCGTTGGCTTCCGCGCCCGAATTGCAGAAGAATACCTTGTCCGCGAACGACTTCGCGACCAGCGCCGCTGCCAACCGCTCGCCCGGCGACGTGTGATAGAGGTTCGAGGTGTGCACCAGGCCGTCGACGGCGCCGTGCATCGCTGCCTTGAGCCCCGCGTCATCGTAGCCGAGCGCGTTCACGGCGATGCCGCTCACGAAGTCCAGATACGCCGTGCCTTCGGCATCGTAGAGGTACACGCCACTGCCGCGCACGAACTCCACCGGCGCCCGCTTGTACGTGGCGAGGATCGGACTGTCCGTCGTGACCACCTGCCCGGCACTGCCGGGCTGCGCCTCGTGCATGGAGTCGGTCGTCTCGTTGATCATGGCCTTCATCGTCGATGCCGTCATGCGCACACACTCCCCACTCGCGTCAGTACCGTCCCACGATCGGGACGTCCGATCGCGGCGATGTCGGAGATCCGCACCCGTGCCACGCCCCCCTCCAGCGCGGCGAGCGCTGCCTGCAGCTTCGCCGCCATTCCACCCGCCGCCGTCCCGTCCTCCACCATCTGCAGCGCGGCGTCGGCGTCGAGATGCGTCACGGACACACCCCTCACCCGCACGCCCTCCACATCGGACACCAGCAGCAGCTCGTCCACCGACAACGCCACGGCGATCGCCGCAGCAGCATCGTCACCATTCACGTTCAACGTCGGCCCCGCGGTCGGATCATCACTGCGACTCACGGGCGAGAGAACGGGGAGGTAGCCGCCGGCGAGGAGATGCCGCAGGAGCGCGATGTTCACACCCGATGGCGTACCGACGAGGCCAAGGCGCGCCCGATCTGTCGGCGTCGCCAGCAGCAAGCCGGCATCCTCGCCGGATAGCCCCACCGCGGGCACCGCCGCATCGTTCAACGCGGACACCAGCCGCTTGTTCGCCGCGCCGGAGAGCGCCATGCGCACGATCTCCAGGTCCAGCGCGCTCGTCACCCGGCGCCCACCGCTGAACTGCGCCACGACGCCGTGAAGCGTCTGCAGCGTGCTCACCTCGTCACCGCCGCCATGCACGACGACCAGCGAGCCAGGGGACTCGCGATGGGCCGCGGCAAGCGCAGCCGGAAGCGTCGCATCGAGCTGTGGTCGCCCCCCAACCTTGATCACGCGAATCGTCGTCACGCCGGCAATCCCGCGCATTCGTCGACGCCACACATCAGGTTGGCATTCTGCACGGCCTGTCCGGCCGCGCCCTTCATGAGATTGTCGATCGCCGAGGTGACGAGGAGTGTCGGTTGCCGCGTGCCGTCCACCATTGTGGCGGTGATGCGCACGACGTTGCGATGCACGACGTCACGCAGCGACGGCTGATCCTCCGTGATCTCCATGAATGGCTCACCGGCGTACGCTCGGCGAAAGAGGGCGAGCGGATCGGTCAGCGGTTCGGAGAGCGTCACCGTGATCGTGGATAGAATCCCCCGCGACACGGGCAGCAGGTGGGGGGTGAACACCAGGTCGGTGTCGGCGCCGATGGACAGCAGCGTCGCTCGCATTTCGTGGAGATGCCGATGGCTGTTGCCCACCCCGTACGCGCGGTAGTCGTCCGATACCTCGGCAAAGAGCAACTCGCGCTTCGGCGCGTTGCCCGCGCCGCTCACGCCGCTCGCCGCATTGGCAACGATGGTGGAGCCCGACGCAATGAGTCCGCTGGCCTGCAGCGGTGCGAGCGCGAGAAGGATGGAGGTCGGATAGCAACCGGGATTCGCGACAATCTGCGCACCGCAGATACGCGCTCTCGTGGCGGCGCTCAATTCCGGCATACCATAAGGAACTGCCGTTCGGCCGCTCGACGGCGCGCCGCCGTTGCCCGGGCGCAAGTCGCTCGAGAGGTCGATGACCCGCGCACCCGCCGAGGCCGCGCGCTCCACCCAGGTGAGCGAGGCGCCATGCGGCAGTGCACTGAAGACGACCTCGGCATCCTCGAGGCGCACGTCGTCCGGGGCCGAGAAGGTGATATCCCGTCCACCTGCGCGCAGGCGCTGCCCGCGCTGCTCGTTCGCCGTGGCGAAGCTGAGCGCGAACCGCGGATGCCGAGCCACGAGGGCGCAAATCTCGCGGCCAGCATACCCACTCGCTCCAAGCACTCCCACCGGGATAGTATTCACGTTATAATGCATAATCATGCAATACTGCTAGGTCAATAGTTTGGCTTGGCGAATCATCATCTGGCTGGTGCTGGACTTTCTCCGGGAGAAGCGATGACCAGGAAACATGCGCGTCAGGCCGCCATCCTCGACCTCATCTCGAACAACGTCGTGGGGAGTCAGGAAGAGTTGCGGCGGTTGCTATTGTCTCGCGACATGGACGTCACCCAAGCGACGCTATCGCGGGATCTCCGGGATCTCGGCCTTGCTCGTGTTTCCACGGAGAACGGTGGCCGCTACGTCCTCCCGGACAGCTTCGGTGCCGAGGAAGGCAAACCGTTGCTGGCCAACCTGTTGCCTCAACTGTTCTCCAGGATCGACGGCGTCGGGGAGTTGATCGTGCTCAGCACGGTACGCAGCGGTGCCCAACCGATCGCGGAAGCCATCGATCAGGAGGAGTTCGACGAGGTGCTGGGCACCATCGCCGGCGACGACACCATTCTCATCGTGACCCGCTCCGCTGCCGATCGCCTCGCGCTCACCGCGCGACTCCGGACGCTGGCCGGCGAAGAGTGAGGCAGCGCGCCGTCACTGCGATCGCCCAGTCACTTGACGCAATCACCGACTCTGAGTAAATATGCATGGTATTGCATAGTCTTCCTTTCTGGAGCACCCCATGACGCGTACGATCGTCCTCGCCTACTCAGGCGGACTCGACACATCGATCATCGTGCCCTGGTTGCGCGAGCACTATGATGCCCGCGTCATCTGTGTTGCGGCCGACATCGGACAGGGAGCCGACGAGCTTCGCGGCGTGCGCGAGAAGGCGTTGGCCTCCGGTGCCGAGGAGTGCTACATCGAGGATCTGCGCGAGGAGTTCGTCCGCGACTTCATCTTTCCGACGCTGCGCGCTGGCGCGGTGTACAACCGCAAGTATCTGCTCGGCACCGCGATGGCTCGTCCGCTCATCGCGAAACGCCTGGTCGAAGTCGCGCATCGCGTCGGCGCCGACGCGCTCGCCCATGGATGCACCGGAAAGGGGAACGATCAGGTCCGCTTCGAGATGACGTTCGCCACGCTCGCGCCCGAGCTTCCGGTCATCGCGCCGTGGCGCGAATGGGATATCCGCAGCCGTGAGGATGCCATCGACTACGCGACGGCCAAGGGAATTCCGATTGCCGCCACGAAGGAGAAAATCTTCTCGCGCGATGCCAACCTCTGGCATCTCTCCCACGAGGGCGGCAACCTGGAGGATCCGAACTCCGCGCCGACGCCCGATATGTTCATGTTGACCACGGAGCCCTCGCAGGCACCGGACGTCGCCGAAGACGTCGTGATCGGATTCGAGCGCGGCACACCGGTGTCGGTAAATGGGGCGGTGCTCGGTCCGTTCGCTCTCGTCTCAGCGCTCAACGCCATCGGCGGAAAGCACGGAGTCGGTCGCATCGATCTCGTGGAGGATCGCATGGTGGGCATGAAGTCACGCGGGGTGTACGAGACTCCGGGTGGCACCCTGCTCTACGCCGCGCACTCCGAGCTCGAGCAGCTCGTGCTCGACCGGAAGACGCTGGCCGCCAAGGATCTCATCGCTCCCCGTTACGCCGACCTCGTGTACGAAGGACGCTGGTGGACGACGGAGCGTGAAGCGTACGATGCCTTCGTGAACGTCACGCAGGAGCGCATTACCGGAACGGTCACCCTTCGACTCTACAAGGGTGGGCTGCAAGTGGTGGGACGCCAGAGCGATCACGCGCTGTACGACGAGCGATTCGTCACGTTCGGCGAGGACGACGTCTACCAGCAGAGCGACGCAGCCGGATTCATCCGCCTGTTCGCCCTGCCGGCACGCGTGCGCGCAATCAAGGACAAGGAACTCGCTGCGGCGAATGCGGCGGCGGAGCACGTCCCGGTCGTGACACCGGTCAGCGAGCTCGCGGGCGTCTGACCGCTCACCAGGGGGATCCGGAAATGCCGGCGATGATCGATGTCGATATCGCGTCCGCCACGGACGCCACCGCCGGAGCGGCGGTGGGCAAGTCGCACAAGCTGTGGGGCGGTCGCTTCGGTGCGGGCCCCACTCCGGAATTCGACGCGCTCAACAACTCCATCAGCGTCGACTTCCGCCTGTGGCCGTACGACATCCAGCTTTCCAAGGCCTGGGCGGTCGCGTTGTGGGGCGCCAACGTACTCACGCTCGACGAGAGCAAGACGCTGGAGCGCGGTCTCGACGCGGTGCGCGCGCGCCTCGCCGCAGGCGAGCCGGTCCGTCCGTCGGACGAGGATGTGCACACGATGATCGACCGCCTCCTCCACGAGGAGGTCGGCGATGTCGCCAGCAAGTTGCACACGGGCCGGAGTCGCAACGATCAGGTGGCAACCGCAACTCGGCTCTGGACGATGGAACTGTGTCAGCGGCTCGATCATGCGGTGCGCGTGCTGCAGGGCGTGCTGCTCGAGCAGGCCGAGTCGCTCCAGACGGCGCTCATGCCGTCGTACACACACATGCAGCGCGCCATCCCCGTGTCGGGAGCGCATTGGCTCCTCTCGCACTTCTGGCCCCTCGAGCGCGACCGCGTCCGCCTGCGCGCCGCCGCGAAGTCGGCCGCGGTGCTTCCGCTCGGCTCCGGCGCGGTGGCTGGCTGCGCCTATCCCATCTCGCGCGTGCTGCTCCAGGGAACGCTCGGCTTCGACGCGATCACACCGAACTCGATCGATGCCGTCAGCGATCGTGACTTCGTCGCCGAAGTTCTCTTCTCGGCGACGATGGTCGGCACACATCTGTCGCGACTTGCCGAGGACCTCATCATCTACGGGTCCAGTGAGTTCGGTTTCGTCCAGTTCGGCGAAGGGTACACGAGCGGCTCGAGCATGATGCCGCAGAAGCGCAACCCCGACGCGCTCGAACTCGCGCGGGGCTCCGCGGCGCGCATGCTCGGTAACCTCACGGCGCTGCTCGCCACGCTCAAGGGGTTGCCGACGAGCTACAACAAGGATCTGCAGGATGACAAGCGGTATCTGTTCGACGCCACCGACACGCTGCTCCTCGTGCTCCCCGCGACGGCCGGAGCGCTGGCCGAGTGCCGCTTCCGCACCGAGCGCATGAGCGCGGCGCTCTCCAGCACCATGATGGCGACCGACCTCGCCGACTATCTGGTGCGCAAGGGCGCCACCTTTCGTGAGGCGCATGGCGCGGTGGGCATGCTCGTGCGGGAGAGCGAGCGGAAAGGTGTCGAGCTGACCGCACTGCCGATCTCGTCATTCGCGGCTGCGCACCCCCGTTTCGACGAGGATGTGTTCGATGCGCTGAACGCAGAGCGATCGGTGGCGCAGCGAGAAGCTGAAGGAGGCACGGGTCCGGTCGCCGTACGTGCGCAGATCGAGATGGCGCGTGTGGCGCTCCAGCCTCCGCCCACGCCACGCTCATCCAATGTGGCAGTATGAATCGCCGCTCCTGCGTCTCCGCTACGCCGCTACGCCGCTACGCCGGCGTCGGATTGCCGATCACCGACGATCCACTGACACTCGTCAGCTGGCGTTCGCGAATTCGCCCACCCACCCACGCCGCCGGCATCACCAAGGCGAGCGCCACGATGTGATACCAGGCCGGCATCTTGTCCCAGAGCGCGATCGTGCCGACGATGCTGAACGCCAGGCCGAGCGCCCCGAGGATGAGTGCGTGACGCATCGGCCGGTTCGGCGCCATGCGCGCCGCCAGCCAGCAGCCGAACGCCGCGTACACGAATACGTAGAGCTGGATGATCAGTAGCCACGGGACGCTGTCCACGCGATCGTCCGGGCCGAACACTCCCGGGACGGTGGCCTTCACGATCGCATCGGTACCGATGGCCAGCATGCCGATGACGAGAAAGCCGGCGACGATGGCGATGACGCTGCGGGCGACTGGGGGCATGTGATCCTCCGGGTCGGTGGGGTCCGGCGCGAGAGACACGCGACGACGGTCGAGTGGCGCCCCGGCGGCGCCTCGCCCGCGTCGCGCCGGAGCACCCGGGGATTCATCGGGGGCCGGGCAGTGGGCGCGCATCTGCTGGATCTCCCCCCGCCCCGCGGGGGGTGGGCCGCCGGGCGGGGCCCGCCCCGGGGGCCCGCCGGAGCACCCGGTCATTCATCGGGGTCCGAGCAGTCGTCGCGAATCTCCTGCATCTCCCGCCGCACGGCAAGTATCACCGCGCGTGAACCACCCGCGCCTAGTGTCGCGCGAACACCGACGTCTTGCCGCCGACGGCAAATGCAATCACATCGTACCGGTCGCGGCGCTTTCCCATTTCCATCCCTGGAGACCCAGCGGGCATGTCGGGCACGGCGATCCCCACGATGCCTTTTGGCGCACGTGCGATGAGCCGCTTCAGGTCGGAAGCCGGCACATGCCCTTCGATGACGTACTTGCCGGCCACCGCAGTATGACACGACCGCAACGCCACAGGCACGCCCAGGCTGTCCTTCAGCGCGTCCATGTCGGTGCGGTCACGGACGGTGAGCGCGAGACCGGATGCGCGGAGATGCTCCACCCACTTCGTGCAACATCCGCAGCTCGGATCCTTGTACACGGTGATCTTCACCGCACTATCCGCGCGTGCGTCGAATGGCAGCAGGACGCCAAACGCGAAGGTGGCGACGGAAACCTGTGCGGCCGAGGCGAGCATCGCGCGCCTCGTGATCTTTTTTTCGTTCATCTCGTCTCCACTCCCGGGTACTCCGTCTCGTCCCTCGATCTCGCCGATCGACGCTCGAACATTACCAAACTAGCGGTTCCGGCATCGTCCGTCACGACAACAGCCGTCGCGCAAGTGGATCACCCGTCGATGTCGCGTATCGGTTCGCCTCGAGCCGCACGCATGAAGTCGTGCAGCACGGCGGCATCGAGCACGCCGCCTGTTCGAACGCCGCTGCACACATCCACGCCATACGGTTCCACTGCGTCGATCGCGTGGGCCACATTTGCCGGGCGAAGGCCACCGGCGAGAAATACGGGAAGACCCACGGCGTCGCGAATGCGACGGCTGATCCCCCAATCGTGTACGCGCCCCGTGCCGCCAAGTTCCTTCACCGCCGCAGAGGGATTGCCGGAATCGAGGAGAATCGCGTCCACGAATGGAGCGACGCGCACCGCTTCGCGTACGGACTCGGCATCGAGAACGTGTATCACTTGCATGAGCGCGGCACGCGGATGGGAGGCCCGCAGTTCCACGTATTGCCGGTCGTCCAGTGCATCCACCAACTGAACGACAGTGGGTCGGATCAGGTCCAGTTGCCGGGAGATGCTCGTCGCGTCCTGTCGCGACGTGAGCAGCACCGTCGCGACACGGGCGTCGACATGCCGCACGATCGAGGCGATGTCCGCTTCGGGAATCGGGCCCGGTCCGCTGGGCATGGCGGACACCAGCCCGAGTGCATCCGCGCCCGCGTCCATCGCGAGATCCGCTTCCCGCGTCGAGCCGATGCAGCACACCTTCACGCGCAGACGTCCCGGCTCGCCCTCCAAGAACCGCTCCCGGAGATCAACTCCCATTGGCGCGACAGTTCACACACAGCGTCTTCGCGCCGAGATCCGTCATCAGTCGGCGCACGAACGAGCCATGCAGATGCCGATAGCACAGGATGCGGCGGCACCGCTCACACACGCCACCCTTGATGAGGTCGACGCGCCCGCCGCACTGATCACAGTCCGTGGTGACTTCGGTGCTTCGGAAGAATTCGAGCCCGCGCATCATGATGAATGTGGTGCGCGCGCTCGCGGTGGGAAGTGCGCGCCGGGTCCTGCGCATGATCCCACCGCCATAGATTGGTGCCGATGCCGCCTCGCGTACTCGACGCCGTAGCGCTGCCGATCGACGACGTCCTGGAAACGCTCTTCCGCGCGCTCCATGAGCGAAGGGCAGTCGTGCTCCAGGCACCACCGGGTGCCGGAAAGACCACGCGCGTTCCACTCGCGCTGCTCGACGCGGCGTGGCTCGCCGGCCAGCGCATCATGATGCTCGAGCCTCGGCGCCTTGCGGCTCGCGCGGCGGCACGGCGCATGGCGTCGAGCCTCGGCGAGGTGGTCGGGGCGCGTGTGGGGTTTCGGGTTCGCGGCGAGACCAGGGTCTCGGCGCGCACGCGCATCGAGGTCGTCACGGAAGGAGTGCTCACGCGCCTGATCCAGCACGATCCGTCGCTCGACGGCATCGGCTTGATCATCTTCGACGAGTTTCACGAGCGAAGCGTACAGGCGGATCTCGGACTGGCATTGGCACTGCAGTCGCAGGACGTGCTTCGCCAGGACCTTCGGTTGCTCGTCATGTCCGCCACGCTCGACGGCGCGCCGCTGGCGGCGCTGCTGGGCGACGCGCCAATCGTGACGAGTACCGGACGCCAACACCCGGTGGAGGTGCGGTACGTCGCCCCGCACACCCGGCAGCGGGTGGAAGGTGCGATGGCGGCGATCATTCGGCGCGTGCTTGTGCAGGACGAGGGCAGCGTGCTCGCCTTTCTTCCAGGCGCCGCGGAGATTCGTCGAATGGTCGACCTGCTCGAGGGCGACGGGCTGCCAGTCGGCATCCGGGTGCATCCGCTCTACGGTGACCTTCCCGCCGAGGCGCAGGACGCCGCCATCGCCCCGGCCGCGGCGCGCGAGCGAAAGGTCGTGCTGGCCACTTCGATCGCCGAATCGAGCCTGACGATCGACGGCGTGCGCATCGTGGTGGACAGTGGCCTGGCTCGCGTCCCTCGTTTCTCGCCGCGCTCCGGCTTGACACGACTCGAGACGCACCGCGTTTCACGCGCTTCGGCAGAGCAGCGGTGCGGACGTGCTGGTCGCACGAGTATCGGTATCTGTTACCGGATGTGGGCAATGGAGGAACACGCTGCCCTGCTCGACAACGCCGCACCAGAGATCCTGGAAGCCGATCTCGCTTCGCTGGCACTGGACCTTGCCGTGGCCGGTGTGCGCGATCCGGGTGAGCTCAGGTGGCTCGACAGTCCGCCTGCCGCCAGTCTCGCGCAGGCGCGCGAGCTGTTGCTGCAGCTCGAGGCAATCGACGAAGAGTTTCGCATCACGCCGCACGGTCGCGCGATGGCCGACTTCGGTCTCCATCCGCGACTCGCGCACATGCTCATCCGTGCGCACGAGCTTGGACACGGTGCGACAGCGTGCATGCTCGCGGCAGTGGTCGATGAACGCGATGTGCTGCGACGCGACGGACGTGGACGCGAAGCGGACCTCCGATTGCGGGTGATGCTCGCTGCGGGACAGGGAGTATCCGAGCATCATGACGTCGACCGCGACGCGCTGCGACGGGTTCGCGAGCGGAACCGGGCCTGGCGTGCACAAGTCGGCGTGGACGTCGACGATCCGGTCGACGATGACGCGACCGGGTGGCTGCTCGCGCTGGCCTATCCTGATCGCGTCGCAAAGCGACGCACCGGAGAGGACGAGCGGTACATCATGCGAAACGGCTCGGGCGCTCGGCTCGACGAGGGCAGCGCGCTTACACGAGCTCCGTTCCTGGTCGTCGCGGATCTGGATGGCCGCGTTCCCGATTCGGGCATATACCTCGCGGCGCCCGTCGATCGTGCCGACATCGAACGTGTCTTCGCCGCCCAACTCCTGACGGAGGACGTCGTCGACTGGGACGCAAGCGTCGGCGCAGTGCGCGCGACGCGCCGCGAGCGCCTCGGCGCAATCGTGCTGCGCGAGTCCTCGGTGCGCGATCCGGACGACCTGGTCGTGGCCCGCGTCGTGATGGATGCCGTCGCGCGCGGTGATGGCGTGGCGCTTCACTGGAGCGACAAAGCTCGGCAGCTCCGTCAACGGCTCGCGTTTCTTCGCCTGCTCGATTCCAACTGGCCGGATGTCAGCGATTCCGCGCTGTCCGGTTCGATGGACGTCTGGCTCCTGCCGCGATTGGTCGGGCTGCGGCGTCGATCCCAAGTGGAGCAGCTCGATCTCGCCGGCGTCCTGAGTGAATCGTTGACGTGGGAACAGCGGCGCGCACTCGACGAATTGGCGCCGACGCATGTGACCGTTCCCACCGGTTCGCGAATCGCGGTGGACTATGACGATCCGTCGACTCCCGCGCTGGCTGTGCGACTTCAGGAACTGTTCGGTCTCGCGGAGACGCCATCAATCGCGGGCGGCGCCGTGACACTCACCCTGCGGCTTCTCTCGCCCGCTCGTCGTCCGGTTCAGGTGACTCGCGACCTCGCCGGCTTCTGGCGCTCGTCGTACTTCGCCGTCCGCAAGGATCTGCGCGGCCGCTATCCGAAGCACGAATGGCCGGAGAATCCGCTCGCCGCGACACCCACGAGGCGACCAAAGCCACGGTCGTGAGTACCTGCAGATTCGACTCGCATTCAACCGCCCCGATGGTGCACATGCGCATCGGGATCCATCATGTCATCCCGCGGTTCGATCGCGTGGATGCCGATGGATCCCGATACTCGCGTGATGGGACTTGGCCGTGCCTACGTCACGCCTAGAACTGGATGCCGAAGGTGATCGGGATGAATTGGAAGTTGGCTGCCTTGTCCTTGTCGCCGAGCATCGCGTGGTAGCGAATTTCCGCGAAGGGGCTGAGCGTGCCGAGGGGAAGGCGAATGCCTCCGCCGATGTTGATGCCGGCGGCGCTTTCGGAATCGGACGAACTGACTCCGAGGTTTTCGAGCTTGATCCGACGATTGTAGTAGCCGAGTCCGCCGATCAGGTACGGCATGCCGAGGTTGAAGATGCCGTTGGCCGTGACATTCAGGATGCGAACGTCGCCGTTCACATTGTTCTTGAAGTTGAAGCCGTTGATCGCACCCTCGATGCGTGCGCCGAAGGGAAGAAGCGGCGCACCGAAGTTGAGGCCGATGGCGGCATTGTAGCCCGCATCGGCACCATCTTTCAGATCACTGACCGGGAGCGCGAGCCCTCCGGCGAGACTGACCGATTGCGCGCTCACTGCGGCAGGAGCGGCGGCGAGCAGGCCGGCCGCAAGTACGGCGAGTAGCCGTTTCGACATGCGATGTATCCTCGATACATGAAGTGGAGCGGGGCCACCCAGCTGTCGAGTCGCCCCGCGGGATTGTGCCGGTTGACGATCGACTGGAAGCAAGGGCACGTGCAAAGCTCCAGCGCAGCAAGCATCTCCGGCTCTGTTTTCCAGCGACATGTCTTGACCAGAAAGCTTTGCTGGCGTGCTTGTATTGCAATCTTATTTTTATGCTATTTAATTATGAACTTAGTTGTATTCTCTTCTTATATGAAATTACATATTTAATTAGGTAAATTATTATGCGTGGCTATGATCTTCGCATCGCAGGACTTGCGATACGTGCTCCAGCCAAATGGATCGACAACCTGCTATCGCAGCACGAGGTTGTGGAGGTCCCGCGTGCACGACGTGGAGTCGCTAGAACGATATCGCATACCGCACTCGTTCATCTGGCCCTCACCCGTGAACTTCACGCTTCCCTGGGCTTGGGCGTGCGCGAGGCCCTCCAACTCTCCCACGAACTCCTCGCGAACACGAAGGAGGCGGGAGTGCCGACCGGACACCTGCGCATCTCGGTGGATCGGGAAACGCTGGAGCGGACGCTGGACGCGCGTCTTCGCGAGGTCCTCGAGTCGGCGCCGTCACCACGCCGCGGCCGTCCGCCGCGGCGTCTCGTTCCGAAATGAGAATGGGGCGCGGTGTCCGGGGGCACCGCGCCCCCTGTGGGCCGGCCCGGTGGCTTTCGCCGTGGTGGCGGTCTCCGCCGCCGGGGCCCGGGGTGGTATTAACATCTGTCGCGG